>SVLY01000052.1 GCA_015067715.1 Oscillospiraceae bacterium
CTTCGCAAAGCGTTGAATTATATAATAATTTGTGGTATAATTCAATCAGAGGTGATGACGAATGAACAGTCCTTTGCTCGATAAATCTCTTGATTTTGCAACACAGGTAGTATTGTTTTACGAGGATCTTTCCAAAACGAAAAAAGATACCACCATTGCCAAACAATTGCTTCGTTCCGCGACAAGCATCGGTGCAAACATAAACGAAGCCATTTACGGAAACAGTAAAGCTGATTTTATATCCAAGCTTCATATTTCTCTTAAGGAAACAGGAGAAAGTATTTATTGGCTCATGCTTCTGAAAAGAACAAATCTGATAGAATATAACTTTGATGAACTCCTTTCTCTTGCAGAAGAAATCAAGCGAATGCTGATTGCATCACTTAATACCGCAAAGGAGAATGCAAAATGATATATGTGTGCAACGAAGCTGTTTCTGTAAAAGAATTAGCTGATTTACGCGAGTCGATCGGTTGGAACAGAATGGAGAAAGAGTATAAGAACCCTTTGCTAACTTCTTATTATCATATCGCAGTTTATGAAAAAGAAGCACTCATCGGATATATTGATTGCGTATCAAACGGTGTTACTGATGCGTATATACAAGACTTGATGGTTCATCCCGATTATCAAGGCAGAGGGATAGGGACTGATTTGATGAAAAAGATGATCGATTATTTAAAGAAAAAACACATATATATGATCTCTGTCGTTTTTGAAGAAAAGCTAAAACCTTTCTATGAAAAGTTTGGTTTCTTTAGTATGCTTTGCGGACAAATGGAAACGTATGATTGCGTTTAAAATTGCAAGAGTTCAAATTCATACGCAAAAACAGCAAAAATATCTTTTTTCAACTAAATCCACCCTTGCGGGTGGGTGAAATCGTCTTCGACGATGAAATCCGCCTCGACGGCGGGTGGGTGGATTTAGTTTATCATTTTGCGTAAGCAAAATATTTCATCTGAGGCAAAGCCGAAGATTTCATCAGCATTAGCTGATTTCATCCTTGCGCAAGCAAGGATTTCATTTTCTGCGCGGGTGGGTGGATTTAGTTTAACATTTTGCGTAAGCAAAATATTTCATCTGAGGCAAAGCCGAAGATTTCATCAGCGATAGCTGATTTCATCCTTGCGCAAGCAAGGATTTCATTTTCTGCGCGGGTGGGTGGATCTATTTTATCATCCTTGCGTCAGCCGGGATTTCATTTTTTTGTGCTGTTGTAATTTAGGTGCTCCTGTGCTATAATCAAAAGAAAAAGGCGGTTGATTTCAGATGAAGCTCGGTATGTTTACAGATCCCCACTATTCCTCTGCGGAGGTCACCTGCGGGGTAAGATATAATTCCAGATCTCTGGAGAAAATAAAAAAGGCCTACGAATATTTTGAAAAGGAAAACTGCGACCTGGTTATTTGCCTTGGTGACCTTATCGACCACGAGGACTCCCATGAGCGTGTTGTTGAAAACCTTAAAGCCGTGGCCGGGGTGATAAATTCATCCCACATTCCCTCGGTCTGCCTTATGGGCAACCACGACGCCTTCACCATGACTCCGGAGGAGTTTTACGGCGTGCTTGGCCGGCCGGAGCCCGGAGTAATTGAAAAAGAGGGAAAGACCCTTGTCTTTCTGGATGCCTGCCATTTCAAAACAGGCGCTCACTACGTTCCCGGGGACGTGGACTGGACGGATACCTTTTACCCCCACACCGAAGAGCTTAAGGCTCTGCTGAACGGGGCAGAGGGCGAGGTCTTCGTCTTCCTCCACCAGAACGTTGACCCGGACATTCAGGAGAACCACAGGCTTTTTAACACCGAAGAGATGAATGCAATCTTCGCCGCAAGCGGAAGGGTGAAGACCGTTTACCAGGGGCACTACCACCACGGAAACCGGAGCGTTCACAACGGCATTTCATACGTAACCTTCCCGGCAATGTGCGAGAATACCAACGCGGTGTTTATTGAAGAGATCTAAGGGGAAGGCTATGATCAGCGCAAATGAATTTGGTTTTTTGCCGGGAAATAAGGGCGAAGAGAACTCCCGGGCTTTGCAGAGGGCACTTGACCTCGGCGGTGAGATAACCGTATGCCAGCCGGGGGTATACGACGTAAGCGAGACCCTTTTTCCGGGGGACGACACGTCCCTTATCTTTGAAGAGGGCGTTGAGCTTCGCCGTGTGCCAAGCGTAACGGGTCGATGCGGCTGCGCCTTTCTGAACAGGGGCGCTTTGGAGGGCAAAATCAACCGCAACGTCCGCATTTCGGGGCTGAAGCTTGACTGCAACGGCGTTGAAAGCGCCGACTGGGGGGCGGACAGCCTTATGGTCGGCCTTCGGGCGCAGGTAGGCATGATCGGTATAGAGGATCTGTTTATTGAAAACTGCAGTGTCACCGGGCTTTTGAAAAAGGACTATGCTTTTCAGGTCTCCGCCTTTGAAAATATCCGCATTGAGGATATCTTCGTCTCCGGCGATAAGGACGGGGTGCATTTGGGCTGGGGACGGAATTTCGTTATCCGCCGGGGGCGCTTTTGCACCTTCGACGACCCCATTGCCCTGAACGCCTTTGACTATTCCGTATCCAACACCCACGTGGGCTGGATAGAAAACGGGCTTATCGAGGACTGCGTTGACCTTGCCGCAGAGGATACCACGGGCTTTTTCTGCCGGATCCTCGGCGGAGCGTGGGTCGACTGGTCGGAGGGGATGGAGGTCCGCCATTCGGACACGGTCTGTTCCGCCGGCCGGGTCTACCGGGTGGTCATGGCGCCGGACGGCCGGGTCTACACCTCTCTCGCCCGCCCCGTCCACAGCTCCGGAACGGAAGTTCTGGACGGGATATGCTGGGCCTGTGTGAGGGACGCGGCGGAATACGACTGCGGCTGCCGGAATATCGTTCTGCGGAACATCTGCCTGGAGAAAAAACGCCACTGCGCCGTGGGAATTTCCCTGAACTACGATAACTATGCCCGAAGCTACGTTCCCGGCTGTGCTCCCGTGCCCCAGAGGGACATAACCCTTGAAAACTTTTCCGTTGAAAACCGGGTGGAATATATGCTCCGCTCCGACTACCCCTGCGGAAATTTACGTATTGCCAATACGGATCTTAAGGATTCGAAGATATATTTCCGGGATGCCTCTCTTCCGGGACTCGTTTATCCCGAGGTGGAGCTGACTCTTGAAAATGTAACGCTGAGGGAAAACAGCGTGGTCTCCGACAAAAATCACCCGGTGAGGCTTGTCTGACTCTGCCGCCGGTGGATCTTGAGTAAGCTGTAAGGAGAAGAAAAAATGGATCAGATCAAAATAGGAAGGTTCGTTGCCGCCTGCCGTAAAAAGGCCGGGCTCACTCAGGCTCAGCTTGCAGAAAAGCTCGGCGTAACGGACAGGGCCGTCTCCAAATGGGAGACGGGCAGAGCCATGCCCGATTCATCCCTTATGCTTCCCCTGTGTGAGCTTCTTGACATAAGTGTTAACGATCTGCTTTGCGGAGAAAAAGTTACGGCAGGGGACTACGCGCATGAGCTTGAAAACAATCTGCTTTTAGCGCTGAAGGAAAAAGAGCGGGCGGACAGACAGCTTTTGTTTGTGGAGATAGTTCTTGGGATAACGGTGAGTCTGGTGTTGCTGTCCGCTATACTCCTTGCGTCGTATGCGGAGCTTGCGGTCTGGCAAAGAGCGGGGCTTATCGCCGCCGGTGGTGCGGTGTTTTTCGTGGGCGTGACCTGTGCACTGAGGATCGAGCAGACCGCCGGGTATTACCGGTGCGGAAAATGCGGCCACAGATACGTGCCCACCTTCAAAAGCGTTCTTTTGGCAGCCCACGTGAACCGCACAAGGTTCATGCGCTGTCCCGCCTGCGGCAAAAAGTCATGGCAGAAGAAGGTCATTGAAAAAAACAGAGAATAACAAACCAAATGCAACCGCACAAATATTCCGGAGGATGTTCCATGAAGAAAACGGCGTGTATTATATTTATCATAGTTCTGATCCTCTCCCTTGCCGGGTGTGCCGCGGGAGAAGCGAAATACGACTCTGCCCAGGCGGAGCTTGTGGCACAGGCCGGGCGCGAGCTTGCCGCAGACTGGCTGGCAGAAAACCTTCCCGGCGGAAAAGTTGACAGGGTCACGGCCTACATCGTCCGCTCTCCGCTTGACGGGTGCGAATATCTCACGGACTACGCCCAGGGCACCTACGTTTACAACGGGGTGACCACCTGGTTCAACGTAAACACGGTCTCCGGGGATATGTATTTTCCCGCGGCGCCCTCGGTGAATGCCGAGCTTGCGGAAATGGCAGAGGCCATGCTCTTTGAAAAGCTGGGACTTAGGCCGGAAAATCCGGTAACGGGCTTTACCTGCAGCCTTCAGGCTCCCGTGGCTGTGGGGGAGAAGGGCAGAGCCGTGCCGGGGGTAGAATATTTTGAGCTGGGTCTTCCTGCCGGGGCAGAGGATATGGCGGCTTTTCTTGCCGACCCCGCATCCCGCCCGGCGCTCACCGTTCGGCAGGTGCTTGTGATGGTGGGTGAGGATACCGACCTTTCCGGCTGGGATATGGCGGCGTTTTCTGCCCTTGAAGCGGCCTGCGGAATGGACTTTGGCCTGCTCAAGCTCACAAACGGAACCCAAAGCGCGACCCTCGAGGGGGACAGAGCGGTCTTCGAGGAAAAAGCCACTCTCTGGGAGGATGAAAAAATTTCCCTTTGGGGCGCTGTTTACCGCCGGGAAGAGTCTGCCTCGGGCGAAGTCAGTGAGTGCCGCTTTGACCCTGCCACCGACCTGACCGTGGAAAAAACCGAAGGAGGCTACGCCTACTCCATGCCCAACGAAAGCTGGCAGTACGGCTTTAACCTCGTTGCCTCCCGTGACCCCGGCCCCTGCGACGTGGGTACCGGGGAAAAGACCCTTTGGGAAGAACAGCAAAGCGGTGAGTTCGTTCTGGTTTTCTCCCGGGGCGGTCAGCGTGTGGAGCTGTCAGGGAGCGGAGAGTTTACTTTGGGAGGAAGATGAGGCTTTCTCCGTTGTTTGGTTTCAACAAAAACAACTCTTCCCCGGGGGAGACAATTCTCCCTTTATTACTTTACAGATAAGTTGACAGATGTAAAGTCCGGTGTTATAATCTATGCGCTTAAAACCTTTAGTTGAACAGCAAAGGAAACGCGCATATGAATGAGAAAATAAATGAGCTGAAAAGGGCTAAAAACGCCCTCATCCTCGCTCACTACTACGCTCCCCCGGAGGTTCAGCAGGCAGCAGACCACGTGGGCGATTCGTTTTATCTTGCCAAGGTGGCAAAACAGAGCCGGTGCGACGTTATCGTTTTCTGCGGCGTAGGCTTCATGGGCGAGAGCGCAAAAATACTCGCCCCCGAAAAAAAGGTGCTCATGCCTGCCCCTGAGGCGGATTGCGCCATGGCTCATATGGTGAGGGACGGTGCAATAGAGGCGCTTCGGGCGGAATACGACGATCTTGCTGTGGTCTGCTACATAAACTCAACGGCAGAGCTGAAGTGCAAAAGCGACGTGTGCGTCACGTCCTCAAACGCCGTTAAGATCGTAAGAGCCCTTCCCAACAAAAATATTTTCTTTATCCCGGACAGAAATCTGGGCAGATACGTTGCCGCCCAGGTGCCGGAAAAGAACATTATTCTAAACGACGGGTTCTGCCCCGTCCACGCAAAGATCACCCCCGAACAGGTGGCAAAGGAAAAAGAGCTCCACCCCGAAGCCCCTGTTTTTGCCCATCCCGAATGCGAGCCCGGCGTGCTTGCCCTTGCGGACGGCATCGGAAGCACCGCCGACATAATCGCCCTTGCAAAGAGCTCGTCCTCCCGGGAGTTTATAATCTGCACTGAGGACGGCGTTGACTTCAGGCTGGTTTCCGACAGCCCCGAAAAGCGCTTTTACTATCCCATGCCCAGACCCTGCTGCGGCGACATGAAGAAAAACACTCTTGAGGCTTTGCTTTCGGTGCTTGAAAAAGAGGACAAAGAAGTTTTCGTTTCCGAAGCGGTTCGCAAAAAAGCCCTTGTCCCCCTGGAGAGAATGCTGGAGCTTGGAAAATAATATGAAAACTGACGTTTTGATAGTGGGCTGCGGCGTTGCGGGGCTGTACTGCGCGCTGAATCTGCCGGAGGATAAGATGGTGACCGTGGTCACAAAGTCCTGTGCTGAGGAGAGCGACTCTTTTCTTGCCCAGGGAGGCATATGCGTTCTTCCGGACGAGGACGATTACAGCGCCTTTTTTGAAGATACCATGCGCGCCGGGCATTACGAAAACGACCCCGTATCTGTGGACATTATGATACGCTCCTCCCAAAAGGTCATTGCCGACCTGGTGGGCTTTGGGGCGAGGTTTGAGAAAAACTACACCCGCGAGGGGGCTCATTCCCGGCCGAGAATACTCTACCACGAGGACGAGACAGGAAAAGAGATCACCCGAAACCTGCTGAAAGAGGCAAAAAACCGACCGAATATCCGCCTGGTTGAAAATTTTACCGTTGTGGATCTTATCTGCCGGGAAAATTCCTGCGTTGGCGTTATCGGACGGGACCCGGACGGGAGCTACGTTTCCGTGAATGCGGATTATACCGTGCTTGCCACAGGGGGCATCGGAGGACTTTACAAGCACTCCACAAACTACCCCCATCTTACCGGGGACGCTCTTGCCTTTGCCATAAACCACGGGGTAAAGCTTCGCAATATTGACTATATCCAGATTCACCCCACCACCCTGTTCTCCACCAAACCGGGAAGAGCCTTTCTTATCTCAGAGTCCGTCCGGGGAGAGGGCGCGATATTGCTGAATTCAAAGGGCGAGCGGTTCGTAAACGAGCTTCTTCCCCGGGACGTGGTCGCAAACGCCATTTTCGCCGAGATGGAAAAAGAGGGCAGCGAGCACGTCTGGCTCTCCCTTGAGCCCATCCCGGCAGAAGAGATACAGAGCCATTTTCCAAATATTTACCGCCGCTGTCTTGAAGAGGGCTACGACGTGACCCGGGAGCCCATTCCCGTCGTCCCCGCTCAGCACTATTTCATGGGCGGTATCTGGGTGGATCACCAGAGCCGCACCTCAATGGAAAGGCTTTATGCCGTTGGTGAGACCGCCTGCAACGGGGTACACGGCAAAAACCGCCTTGCAAGCAATTCGCTTCTTGAAAGTCTTGTGTTTGCCGGAAGAGCCGCAGAGGATATCGCAGAGGGCTACTCTTCCCCGAAAGCGGCGGAAGAGATCAGCGTAGACCCCGGAATTTACGAAAACTGCCGGGAAAAATACAGCGCATTGGTTCTTGATGCCATTGAAAAGGAGAAAAAAAGCCATGAATAATATAACCATGAAGCTCAACGCCGACGATCTCATCCTTCTGGCGCTGAAAGAGGATATAACCAGCGAGGATATCACCACCAACTCCGTCATGCCTGGCTACTGCCTTGGGGAGGTGGAGCTGATATGCAAGCAGGACGGCGTTATTGCCGGTCTTGAGGTGTTCAAAAGAGTGTTCGAGCTCCTGGACGAAAATACCCAGGTCACCTTCACCGTTTCCGACGGGGACAGCGTTGCAAAGGGACAGAAGCTGGGACACATCCGGGGGGACATAAGGGTGCTTCTCTCCGGCGAGAGAACTGCGCTGAACTACCTTCAGCGCATGAGCGGTATCGCCACCTATACCCGTGCCATTGCGGATATGCTCAAGGGCAGTAAAACCAAGCTCCTTGACACCCGTAAGACCACCCCGGGCATGCGTATCTTTGAAAAATATGCCGTAAAGGTGGGCGGAGGCTATAACCACCGCTTTAACCTCAGCGACGGAATTCTCTTAAAGGACAACCACATCGGCGCTGCAGGCGGCGTGAAGCAGGCCGTTGCAATGGCGAAGGAATACGCTCCCTTCGTCCGCAAGATCGAGATCGAGGTGGAAAACCTGGATATGCTCAGAGAAGCCCTTGAGGCCGGAGCGGACATTATCATGCTGGACAACATGAGCGTTGAGGACATGAAGCAGGCTGTCGCCCTCTGCGCGGGAAAGGCAGAGACCGAGTGCAGCGGCAACGTCACCAGAGAAAACGTTGCAAGGCTGGTGGACATCGGCGTGGACTATATCTCCAGCGGCGCCCTCACCCATTCTTCCCCAATTCTGGATCTCTCTCTTAAAAATCTGCACGCAGTTTAAAGGAGCTGTTTTTTATGAAGGCAGTCGACAGAAGAAAAGCTATTGCCAATCGGCTGTTATCCGTTCGCGAGGCGGTGTCCGGAAGCGACCTTGCCCGTGAATTTGGCGTGTCCCGGCAGATAATCGTCCAGGACGTCTCCGTTCTCAAGGGGATGGGCTATGAAATTCTCTCCACCCACAGCGGCTACGTTATTCAGGAGTCTCCCATGAAGGAGCGGGTGGTGAAGGTCTTTCACACCACCGCCCAGACGGAGGACGAGCTGAACACCGTGGTTGAGCTGGGAGGCACCGTTGTGGACGTTTTCGTCTGGCACAAGGTCTATGGCAGAATGTCGGCGCCGCTGAATATATTTTCCCGCCTTCAGGTGGAAAGGTTTATCGAGGGCGTGCGAAGCGGAAAATCCTCGGAGCTTATGAACATCACCGGGGGCTACCACTATCACACCATCCGGGCAGATTCGGAAGATGCTCTTGACGCGATCTTTTCCGCTCTTGAGAAAAAAGGCTATATTGCCCCGGGAATTTAGCTCCCGGAAAAGGCCTCCGTGCAAAAAATCGTTGCGCGGAGGCCTTGCTTTATGTTATAATCGTTCTGCTTGAGAAACACAGGACGATCATCGTGAAAGAGGAGTGAAATAACCGTGCTTGACCATATTATTCCCGTTCCGAAAAAAGCTGAAAGAGGCCAGGGAAAGCTTTCCCTTGCAAAAAAGGTCTGTTCCCGCGTACTTGAGTGGGAGGTTTATGCCCTCACCGCCGTGACGAGTCTTTCCCGTATGCATTTCACGGATTTTGAAACCGGCGAGGGCGGCCTTGTGCTTGAAAAGGACGCATCCCTCCCCGAAGATCGCTATACCATCACCGTTGAGAAGGACTGCGTCACCCTTCGGGCAAGCAATTTCCAGGGGATCTGCTATGCTGTGGCAACGGCACTTCAGCTCTGCGAGTACGACGCCGCCTCGGACAGCTTTTCCGCAGAGGTCTGCCGCATTGAGGACTGGCCGGACAAGGAATACCGGGCGCTCATGCTGGATCTGGTCTCCTCCTGGCACCCCGTTGACAAGGTCCTTCGCATGATGGACGTGTGTTTTTACGAAAAAGTGCCCTACGTTCACCTGCACCTGATCGACAACGCGGCCTGCCGCTTCCCCTCGAAGACCTTCCCAAAGCTCGCCACCCCAAAATATTCCTACAGCGAAGGGGATATCGCCCTTATTTGCGCCTATGCCCGTGAGCGCGGGCTTCACCTTATTCCGGAGGTCGACATTCCCGGCCACGCAAAACAGCTCACCGGGATCTACGGTGAGGTCTTTGGAAATCAACTTCCTCCGGACGCCCAGGTGGAGGGGACCTTTAACGAGACCGGCGGCGAGATCCACGTGGACGAGGTCATCTGCGCCGGAAGCGAGGCCTGCTTTGAGGGGGTCAAGGCGCTCTTTGACGAGATCTGCGCCCTCTTCCCCGATTCGGAATATATCCACATCGGCGGCGACGAGGCCTTTATACGCGTGTGGGATTTCTGCCCGGTGTGCCGGGAATATATGGAGAAAAACGGCATAGCCGACCGGGGCGAGCTGTATTCGGACTTTGTTGCCCGGGTTGCCCGTCACGTTCTCTCCCATGGCCGCACTCCCATCGTCTGGGAGGGCTTCCCCAGAGCCGGCGCAGACCGCATTCCCAAAGAGACCATCGTTATCGCCTGGGAGAGCTATTACAACATCGCCCCCCACCTTCTTGAGGACGGCTTCCGCATTATCAACGGCTCATGGCAGCCCCTTTACATAGTCTACAACGCAAAGCGCTGGACAAAGGAAAACATTATGGACTGGAGCGTTAACGAGTGGCAGCACTGGTGGGCTTTCTCAAAGGCCAGGCTGAACCCCATCCACGTTCAGGACTCCGAAAAGCTCCTCGGCGCTCAGATATCCATCTGGGGCTGTAACTACGAAAACGAGGTAAACTCCGCCATTGAAAACCTTGCCGCCATGAACGAGCGGTGCTGGAACCTTGTGCGCACAACGGAGGAGGGTCCCTACCACGACAGAAGCGACTTTATGTCCAGAAAGCTTCTGAGGATGATCCAGGACAGGTAAATGCTTCAGCCGCCCCGGGAGAGGTGTCCCGCAAGGGTTTCGCAACACAAAAAAACGCATCGGCTCTGAAAAGAACCGATGCGTTTGATTTTTTCTCAAAGTCTTGAGCTTACGTTTGAGGGCTCCCAGAAGGATTTTTTCATGGCCTCCTGGCGGATCAGATCGAAGTAGGTGTAGGGGTCGACCAGCTCGATGTCCAGGTTGGGATTTGTTCTCTGCAGCTCCCGGTAGAGGGCGAACATATCCGAGGGGTTGCGGTAGCAGAGGCGGTAGTAGAGGAACTCGGGACGGGTGCTGCTCATCTTTTTGAAATAGAAGTCGTTCAGCGCCGCGGCGGTGTTTTCACAGGTGCCAAGCCAGTCGCAAACGCCCTTGGTCATATAGCTCACGGGCATATCGTCGAAGAGCTGACGGTCAAGGCGCAGGTTCTTTCCGCCCCGGTAGCCCGAGACCAGGGAGCAGAAGCCGTCGGGAGAGAACCGGGCGTAGTTCGTGAGGACCTCCTTGGTGGCGTGGTCGGAGTCCAGCACCATGCCGGAGATGGTGACGTCGGCGTGGTTATACCAGTATTCGTTGTGGGCGCGAACGGTGGGCCAGTTTTCCGTGGGGATACGGGAGGCGTTGAAATAGCCCGCGCCCGAGGAGTCCGCAACGATATAGTCGTTTTCGGTTCTGGTATCGTAAAAATACTTCATAAGGTCGGGGAAAACGCCGCAGAAATTGGGGTTGATGCCCCATGCCAGAGGGAGCTCGCCACGGGCGGGATCGTGCCAGAGCGCGATCATTGTGTCGTAGACGGGGGTGGCAGAGTCCATGTCGCACACCTGCATACAGAAATAGACCTTGTTTTCCAGCTTTTTCTTTGCCTTGGGTCTGCCCTGCTTTAAGGGGGCAAAGGGCGCCCATTTGTGGAAGGACTGGTTGTAAACGTCGTTCATGACGGTGTTCTGATAGATATTGTAGGGGGACATGAGGTGCACCTGCTCCCACTCGGTGAGAACGCCGTCGGGCTGACCGCGGAAGAGCTTTGCGCCGTTGAAAAATCCGCAGAACTCGGTCATGTGGCGGCCGCCTGCGTTTTTGTAGACGGTCTCGAAGATCTCGAGCATGAGCTTTTTCTCAATTCCAAGGGGCTGATCCGGCTCGTCGGCAGAGGGGAAATAGTCCCAGGGGGAGAGCTCGAAGCAGAAGGCCTTTTCGCAGATATAGCGGTCGCGCTCCAAAACGAAGGTGGTTCTGCCCTCTTCCCGGATGCGCCAGGCGTCGTTTATGTTGCCGATAATGGTGCTGGAGCAAAGACCGGGCTTGAGATAGTTTTCAAGAGCCCATCTGTAGGCGTCCACCTTGACGCTTCCGGAAACGCTTCCGTCGAACATTCCCCGGAAGTCCCAAACCACGGGCAGACCGGTGTTTTTGCCAAAGCTCTCGTAAAGCTCGGGGGAAAGCACCAAAAGCTCCTCAACGCCGGCCACGGTGGTCGCCACGTTTACGGTAGAGGGGGCGGCGGGATCCCAGATGGCAATGCCCTTGATATAGTCCTTTGTGACCTCAAAGAGCTCCTCAAGGGATCCAAGCATCACCTGGGGAACGCCCTGAAGCCAACGGCCCTCTTTTGTGAGAACGTCAAGCCAGAACCAGGGCGCGGCCTTGGGGCGGATTATGGGTGCGCCGCAGGCTCTGCCAACGGAGGAGGGACGGCCGTTGCGGTGGTTTTCGTCGTCCTGGCAGACGATATAGATCTTTGCTCCGTCGCGGTTTGCAAGACCCTGCATACAGGCAACTGCCATGGTCTCGTCGTAGGTGCGGGCGGTGCGGTCTTCGTAAAGCTGATAGAGATAGATTTTTTCCATGGTTCGTCCTCCATATTTATATAAGCGTTGCGTATTCTTCTGTTATAAGGTCGTAAAACTCTCTCCGGAGGGCAAAATATCCCTCCCGGTTGTCTCTGCCAAGATGCACGGCGTTGGTGAGCAGAATTCCCCAAAGGCCGGTTTGGCTGTCAACGTAGAGGCTGGTGCCGGTAAAGCCCGTGTGGCCAAAGCTCCCCTGTGACATGAGCGTGCCCATCGGTCCGGCGCTGTCAAATTTAAGCTGAAAGCCGAGCCCCCGGGCGTCGGTCATGCCCGGAGTGTGGTTTTTGACCGCAAGGTCGAAAAGGGAGCGGGAGATAAACTCCCGGCCTGAGGGAAGCCTTCCGTGGGCGGAGCACATGGCCGCAAAGGGGATAAGGTCGTCAAGTGTGGCAAAAACTCCGGCGTTGCCCGAAACGCCTCCGAGAAACCGGGCGTTTTCGTCGTGGACGAGCCCCGTTGAGTCCGGGTACTCCGTTGCCGCGGTGACCGTGCCCTTTGGGGGACAGTAGAGCGCCCCGGTCATGCCAAGGGGGGCAAAGACCAGCTCAGAGGCAAGAACGTCCAGGGGTTTTCCCGTGGCGTTTTCGAGAATATGCTGTAAAACTATAAACCCCATGCAGGAATAGCGCACCTCTTCTCCCGGAGGGGAAAGGGGCGGAGAGGTCAGTATGACCTCAAGGGACGGGCGGTTTCGGTACTCCGGTGCGTACAGGGCAATTCCCGGTACAAGACCCGAGGTGTGGGTGAGAAGGTGGGATATCCGGCAGTCACCGTAATTTCCGGGGTCGTCCAGGTATTTGCCGATGGGCTCATCGGGGGAGAGCACCCCACGGTCTGTGAGCCGCAGGGCAACGGCGGCGGTTGAGACGAGCTTTGAAAGGGACGCCAGATCGAATTTTGTGTCCGGAGTGAGGGGGAGCCTTTCCGGTGTGGTGCTCCGGTGGCCGCAAAAGCCCCGGCGGAACACTCTGTTTTGCGCACCGACGGCAAAAGCGGCAGAAGGGCAGGCCTTTCCCACCCGGTCAAATACCAGCGCTTTTGTTCGTTCGAACACAAACCATTCCCCCTTTTTTATTATTTTACACCAGGGGCACGACCCAGGTCAAGAAAATCTTTTTCTCCCCAGACGAAAAAACCCTTTCTCCCCAACGGGGGGAGAAAGGGTTTGAGAAGGCCGGGGTTATTTTATATCCTTTTTTCCGAAGACCAGAGCTCCCAGCCCCAGCAGAGCCGCCGTGCCGACGGCGGGGGACAGGACGCACCAAAGTGCGGTCTTTGCGGAGTATTCCGTGCCGGTTCCGATGACGGTGGAATAGCCAAAGACGTTAATGTTGCGGACGAATTCGAAGACCTTTGGCAAGATCTCGTTCTCCGGGGCAAAGCCAAGGGCAAGCTCGCCAACCATGAGAATGGAGGTGACCATGGTGAACACGAGGACCGCTGCGGCGTAGAGCACCACCGCAAGACCTGCGTTTTTTGCCCACACGCAGAGAAAACACACCAGCGCCGAAACGAAGAGAAGCACCAAAAGCTCAAGTCCAAGAGAGGCAAAGAAATATCCCGCCTCTGCACCGAAGCCCTGGGAGCTGTAGGGGAAGAAGATCAGCCCCACACCAAGGCTGGCCAGCGCGTTGAGCAGAACCGTGCCGACAAGAAATACCGCACAGGTGAGGTACATTGAGGCGAAGATCTTTACCCTTGAACAGCCGCAGATGATCTTGTTTCTCACCGTGCCGTAGCTGAAATCCTTGCAGAGGATTATGGCCAGAAGAACGGGCACGATCAACCCGAAATTGTTGCTCAGGGAAAATGCTGAGAAAAAGATGGTTTTTCCGTCCATACCCAGCCCCATCAGCTCAAGGGCGACGGCGTCGATCCCGGAATAGATGGCGGCGTAGAGCAGGGGGGTGATAAGGGCAAAGACCGCCGCCAGAATGCAGACCACCCAAAAGAGCCGGTCTTTTATCACGCGCAGAAGATCGCATTTTAACAGCTTAGCCACGTTTTACACCTCCTCCCACAAGGGACAGATAGTATTCCTCAAAGCCCATGTCGGTGCAGTTGACGCTTTGAATGTGAATATCCTCTGCGATGATCCGCCGCAGAAGTCCGTCCAGGTCGATCTCACCGGAGATCTTGACCCCCCGGGCATCGGGAGCGGCGGGAACGCCGGGAAGCTCACGGGAGAGAAGGGAGAGAAGCTTTTCGTCGCTGTCCGTGCGGATAAAGGTGAGCCTGCCGCATTCGGCGTGAAGCTCTTCGGCGGTGATCTCACGTATTACGTGTCCGTGGGAGATAATGCCGTATTTCGTGGCAACAAGGCTAAGCTCCGTTAAGATATGGGAGGAGATGAGAAAGCTCATGCCCTTTTCCCGGTTCAGCTTAAGTATAAGCTCACGGATCTCGACTATGCCTGCCGGGTCAAGTCCGTTCATGGGCTCGTCAAGGATGAGAAGCTCCGGCTCGCCCAGCAGCGCCATGGCAATGCCAAGCCTTTGGCGCATGCCCAGAGAGAAGTTTCCCGCCCGCTTTTTGTCGTTTTCCAGCTCTCCGAGACCGACGGTCTCAAGGGTTGCCCGTATGCGGCTGTCATCGCTGATGCCAAGGAGCCCGGCCTGCATCTTGAGATTGTCATATGCCGACATATTGCGGTAGATGGAGGGGGTCTCGACTATGGCTCCCAGCTTTTTTCGGGCGCGGACGATGCCGCCCGAGCGGCTGTTTACGCCGAAAAGCTCAAAATCGCCGCCGTCGGGAAAGATGAGCCCGGAGATTAGGCGTATCACGGTGGTCTTGCCCGAGCCGTTTTCCCCAACGAAGCCGTAAATATCTCCCCGTCGGACGTTTATGTCCGCCCGGTCAACGGCAGGGCGGTTTTTGTACTTTTTTGTAAGACCGTGGGTCTGCAAAACGTATTCCAAGAGAAATAGCCTCCTTTTTTCATTGTGTGCGGTTATATTAAACCACAGTATATAGGCCCTTGTCAAGGGGAGAACGGGGGAAAAGGCTCCCGAAAAAAAGTTGAGCGGATATATGTACATTAAAAAAGAATTGTGATATACTCTACCTAAGGTAGAGTTGGCATTTTTGAAGGAAATATCGATAAGGAGAACGGCATATGAAGCTTCTTATGCTGGGGGACGTCTGTCCCACGAAGGTCAATTCCGACTTGTTTAAAGCAAAGGATATTACCGCGCTTTTTGGTGATACACCGGAGCTCTTCAAGGGAAAGGACCACGTTTTTGTAAACCTTGAGTGCGCTCTTACAGAGGCGGACTCCCCGATTGAAAAATTCGGCCCGAATCTGAAAGCGCCGGAGGAAACGGCAGAGGTGCTTGCCTCTCTCGGGGTGGATATCTGCGGCCTGTCCAACAACCACGTTCTGGATTTCGGAATGCCCGGCATCCGTGACACTTTTGCCGCGCTGGAGCGGGCGGGAATTTCCTGCACGGGCTTTGGAGAGGATCTTGCCGACTCCCGGCGGGATCTTGTTCTGGAAAAAGAGGGAGAAAAAGTTGCGATCATCGCCGTTTGCGAGCACGAATATTCCTATGCTCTGGAGTCCCGGCCGGGCTCACGGCCCTTTGACCCCTTTGAAACGGTAGAGGACGTCCGCCGGGCAAAGGAAAAGGCCTCCAGGGTCATCGTCTGCTACCACGGCGGAAAGGAATACTGCCGCTATCCCTCCCCAAGACTTCTTTCGGCCTGCCGCGCCATGGTGAGAGCCGGGGCGGATCTCGTGCTCTGCCAGCACAGCCATTGCATAGGCTGTTACGAAAGCTACCTGGGGGGACATATTCTCTACGGTCAGGGAAATTTCCACTTCTGTTCCAAAAACAGCTTTGAGGGCTGGCACTCCTGTCTGGCAGTTGACTACGACACAGCGGAAAACCGGGTGAGCTTTACCCCCGTTGTCAGTGACGGCAGGTGCATTGACCTTGCCCGGGGAGAGACCCGTGAAAAGCTTATGGCAGAGTTTGAAGCCCGGAACGCAGAGCTTGCCTCGGGAGAGTGGAAAAAAGGCTGGAGCGAGTTTTGCCAAAGCGTCCGCCCGGCATATTTCGGCGTTGTGGAGCGTGCCTGTACCCCCGGGCACGGAGAGGGCGGAGAACAGTTTTTTGCCCATTACCTGGACTGCGAAGCCCACACCGACGTGTGGAGGGAGCTGTTCAAAACGAAGCATCATACAAACACTCTTGAGTGAGTTTGATTGGAGGACGAAAAAACATGACCATCAGATTTGACCTTGCGAAGCAATACGGCAAATTTAAACCCCTTAACGCCACCAACGGCGGCCCCTGGTATAAGCGCCATGCCACGGACCAGTTCCGCTCTAATTTCGAAGACTACAAGGCCGCCCGGATCCCCTACAGCCGCAACCACGACTCGAACGCTTCCGGAGTTTATGGCGGCCCCTTTGCCCACGATGTTTCTGTTATCTTTCCCCGCTTTGAGGCTGACCCCTGTGACCCCGCGTCCTACGATTTTGCCTGCACGGACGAGGCGATCCTTGCCTGTCTCGAGGCCGGGACCCAGACCTTTTTCCGTTTGGGTGAGACCATTGAACACCAGATCAAAAAACACCACACCCTTCCCCCTGCAGATTTCAAAAAGTGGGCAGTGATTTGCGAGCATATTATCCGCCACTATAACGAAGGCTGGGCAGACGGATTTCACCTGGGCATAAAATATTGGGAGATATGGAACGAGCCCGATCTTGACCCCGACGATTCTCCCAACAAGCGCACCTGGGGCGGAACGGAGGCTCAGTTCCACGACTTTTTTGAGACTGCCGCAAAGCACCTGAAGAGCTGCTTTGCCGACCTGAACATCGGCGGACCCGCCTCCGCCGGAAACCATGGATGGGTAGAGAGATTTCTGTGCGAAATGCAGAAGAGAAACGTTCCCCTTGACTTTTTTTCCTGGCATATCTACTGCGTTGAACCGGAACAGCTGCTTCGCAGTGCATATGCTTTCAGGACCATTATGGACAAATACGGCTACGAAAAGGCCGAGAGCATCTGCAACGAATGGAACTATGTTGCGGATTGGGGCAGGGATTATGTTGAAAGCCTGAAGGTGATCCACGGCGCAAAGGGTGCGGCTTTTACCATGGGCTGTATCACCTTAAGTCAGAGCGCACCTGTGGATATGCTGATGTATTACGACACCCGCCCCTCGGTTTTCTGCGGCGCTTTTGACTTTTACACCTACGAGACCCTTCCGGGGTATTATCCTCTTTACTGGTTCGGTATGCTCTACGGCTGTACCGAGGTCAGAGCAGAAGAACCCGTGGAAAACATCTATACCCTGTGCGGCGTGGACGAAAACGGACTTGTCACCGCAATTATCACCCATTACAGCAACCGGACAGAGGTCGAAAACAAAAAGATCGCCCTGGACTTCGGCAAAAAAGACGGGAAATACGACGTGTATCTTCTGGACGGAAACAAAAAAGGCGAGCTTGTTGAAAGCGGAACAGACCGCCTTGAGTTCGACATGAAGGTGTGCTCGTGTATTTTGGTCAAAGAAAGGCCCGAACGCTAACCATGAAAAAGATAAGCGAAATACTGGGCTATGCCCCAATTGACATCCACTCCCACATCGACCACGGCGTTTTGGGCGACCGGACGGATTATATCGAAGAGTGGGAGACCAACGTTCACTTTTGCACACGGGAGTTTGTCAAGACCGAGTACGACAACGTGGGTATAGAGATCGGCGCAATGAGCACCTATTCCTCCGTTGCCCGGAACGACACGGTCTTTGAGGAAAATATATATCTGAATAAGCTTCTGGACGATGAGCCCCGCTTCCGCCAGTGGGCGGTGGTGAATCCCGACCGGGAAGAGACCTTTGCCCAGGCAGAGGAGCTTTTGAAGGACAGCCGGGTTTTGGGCATAAAGATCCATCCCTCGAACCACGGCTACGATATTATGAAAAAGGGTGATGAGATATTCTCCTTTGCGGACTCCCTTGGCGCGACGGTTCTTATGCACCCCATCGAGGAGCGGTCGATGCCGGTCTTTGCAAACAGATATCCCAATATGCGGCTCATAATTGCCCATCTTGCGGACGAAAAGTTTGTGGATGCAATGCTCGGCGCAAAGCACGGCAATATCTACGCCGACACCTCCGGGGGAGCAAGCAGCAAAAACAACGTGGTGGAATACGCCGTATCCCGGGTGGGCGCGGAGAGAATACTCTTTGGCACCGACACCTATTCAACCGCCTTCCAGACCGGCCGAATCGCCTTTGCCAGAATTTCCGACGGGGATAAGTTCAGGATCCTCCGCGGAAACGCCCTTGCCCTGTTTCCCAAAGCGTTTGAATAATTGATTGAAGCTTCGCCCATATGTGGCAACATGGACCGTCGGGGGCGCCGGTCCCTACGATTTATTCATTCGTCCCCCCTGCAAGTAGGGCGGGGGCTTGCTCCCGCCGAACCCGGCGATATATCCCGGAGGCCCTTCCCGGCAACCTTGTACCGAAGGCGACCTTTTCTACGTATCTGCCCCCGTATCATCCCGACATATACAGGGCGATTTGTGAATCGCACCTGCGAATCTGAATCCGCCGTCCCCTATAACAACAGCACCCCCGGTATCGGGTGGTATCCTTAGCGGAGAATTTACACTTTGACAAAAGTGCAAGCATCGCATTTGTCCGGACAAATGCAAAAGGGCTAAGCCCAAACCCTTAATACAAGCAGAAAGAGAGAACAAATCGGCTTAAATCCCGAAATGTCCTCTCTTTTTTCTGTTAGTGATGTTTTTGCTGACGCAAAAGTGATG
>SVLY01000053.1 GCA_015067715.1 Oscillospiraceae bacterium
GGTGCATTCACTCCCTCAGTCTCGGCCTTTGGCCGATCCAGCTCCCTCGGAGAGGGAGCCTTGGGTACGTGCTTTTATTTTTAGCACTATCCTATCTTTACAGGCATACGCAAAAAGCCTTCCCCTTGTAGGGGAAGGTGCCCCGCAGGGGCGGATGAGGTGGAGGCTGCCTTTAGCACGATGTCGAACAATAACGCACTAACAAACTTCACCTCATCAGTCTCGCCTGCGGCGATCCAGCTTCCCCTGCGAGGGGAAGCCTTTGGGCGTATACCATGTCCTTGCACAGTTTGTAAACCGTGTGCCTTCACAGCATTTCGGCGGGAGCAAGCCCCCGCCCTACGGCTCGCGGGTTACCTTTGTGCCCGTAGGGACGCCCCTCCCGGGGCGTCCGGAAAAGGTCGCCTTTGGCACGGTGTTGCCGGGAAAGGCAAACGGGATGATACGCGGGTGCATTCACTCCCTCAGTCTCGGCCTTTGGCCGATCCAGCTCCCTCGGAGAGGGAGCCTTGGGTAACTCCTATCTTTACAGGCATACGCAAAAAGCCTCCCCCTCTCGGGGGAGGTGCCCCGCAGGGGCGGAGGGGGCACGGAGGGCGCCTTTGAGCATATACCATATCCTCACACAGCTTTACAACAACAAAAAACCACTTGCAAAAGCAAGTGGTTTTTTCTTAAAGCTGATACCCGGATTCGGACCGGGGACCTCATCCTTACCAAGGATGCGCTCTACCTACTGAGCTATATCAGCATACGACCCGGATGGGGCTCGAACCCACGACCTCCAGCGTGACAGGCTGGCGTTCTAAACCGACTGAACTACCGGGCCAGGTCAGTATCGCGACAACCGATATTTTATCAGATTGCGCCTGAAATGTCAAGCACTTTTTTTACTTTTTCCGAAAAATTTTTTCCACTTGCCTCCGGCCCCATCTTGGGTTATAATATAGCGGTGAGATGAACTATCACTTTCGGAAGGTTTTGATATAAAAAATGGGCGGAACCCTTTACGTTGTTGCAACACCGATAGGAAATATGGGCGACATGACCTCCCGCGGCAGAGAGGTTCTTGCCTCTGTGGACATGATCGCCGCGGAGGACACCCGGACCAGCGGAGTTTTGCTGGACAAGCTGGGGATAGACGGCCAAAAGCTGGTCGCCTACCATAAATTCAACGAAGAGGCCGGAGCGACCGGACTTGTACGCATTCTGGAAGAGGGCAGATCCGTTGCCCTGATCACCGATGCCGGAACTCCCTGCGTCTCCGACCCCGGAAGCGTGCTGGTGCGGGAGGCCATAAACGCCGGAGTGACCGTAACTGCCGTTCCCGGCGCGTCGGCCGTTGCGGCGGCGATATCCGTCTCCGGGTTCAACACGGTTGCCTTTTCCTTTTTCGGCTTCCTTCCCAGACGCGACAGCGAGATCGCGGACGTGATGGAGCGCATAAAAGGGGAGTATGCCCGGGTGGCCGTATTCTACGAGTCCCCAAGAAGAATAAAAGATTCCCTCAAGGTCATAAAAAAGGTCCTGCCCGAGGCCGAGCTCTGTCTTTGCAACGACCTCACCAAAAAGTTCGAGCGCATCTACCGGGGCAGTCCCGCAAGCGTGCTTTCCCAGCTGGATGATAACCCGGATTACGCCAAGGGCGAATACGCCCTTGTACTTTCCCTGCCGCCCTGTGCCCGGGAGGAGAAAGAGTCCGCGCCCCAAAGCCCGGAGCTTGCCATTCTTGCCGCCGTACTGGAGGGAAGCACCGTGCGCGATGCCGCAGCATCGCTTATCCGCGCCGGAGCCTTCCCCAAAAACGAGATAAAACGGGCGGCAATTGCCCTGAAGGAGAGATTTGAAATTGAGTGATAAGATAAAAAGCCTTGAGCTTCCCCACGGAACGCTGAATTTCCCCGCCTTCTTTCCCGACGGCACCCGTGGCGTGGTTCGCTGTGTGGGCGCAGAGGATCTTGAGGATTGCCGCGTTCCCGGCCTTGTTATGAACACCTACCACCTTAACTCAAAGCCCGGCCCGGGCACGCTCCGCGCCGTTGGAGGACTTAACACCTTTATCGGCTGGAACCGCCCCATACTCACGGATTCCGGCGGCTTTCAGGTGTTTTCCCTTATAGGCGAGAACCCCAAATACGGCGAGATCCGCTCCGACGGCATAATGTTCAGGCCCGACAGCGGAGAAAAGATACTCTTCACCCCGGAAAAGAGCATTGCCACCCAGTTTGCCTGCGGCTCGGACGTTATGATGTGCCTGGACTATTGCACCGCGCCGGACGCCTCACCGGAGGTGAACCGGATCTCCGTGGACACCACCGTCCGCTGGGCGAAAAAATGTAAAAAAGAGTTCGAAAACCAGCTTGCCTCCCGGAAGATAAAAGGGCCAAAGCCCATGCTCTTTGGCATAATCCAGGGCGCGGGCGACCTTGAGCTTCGCCGGGAGTGCGCCCAGCGGCTCTGCGAGATCGGCTTTCCCGGCTTTGGCTTCGGGGGCTGGCCGCTGGGTCCGGACGGAAAGCTGCTCTACGACCTTCTGGCCTACACCGCCGACCTCATGCCGGACTCCGGCGTGAAATACGCCATGGGCGTGGGCCGTCCGGAGGAGATCGTTGCCTGCAGTAAAATGGGCTATAACCTCTTCGACTGCGTCATCCCCACCCGGGAGGCGCGGCACAACAGGCTCTTCGTGTTCAACCCCGAGTGTAAGGATCTCTCGGAGCTTGACCTCGACCGCCCGGATTTTTACAGCCACTATTACCCCGAGGACGAAAAGCACTGGCGGGATACCCGTCCCGTATCCGAGACCTGCGACTGCATCTGCTGCCGAAGATACAGCCGTGCCTACCTGCGCCACCTCTTTGCCATTGGCGAGCCCCTTGCCATGCGCCTTGCCACGGCTCACAACCTGCGCTTTTACACAAAACTGATGGAGCTGATAGCCGCCCGTGGAAGCCGATAGAATTGCCTGCCTTGCGGCAGAGGGGAAATACTCCTTCGTCTCCCCGGGACTCATTCTGCGAATTGCCCGGGAGGAGTGTCCGAAGTACAAAAAAGAAAAGGACAGGCTCAAGGCCGTAAAAAAACGGCTGCATATAATCACCGGCGCCTTTGAAAGCGAAAATACCCACCGCGCCGCCGCTGAGATCGTCTCGACCCTTGCTCCGGGAGAGCTTTTGGGGGAAGAGCGGCTTGGCCGCATCTGCGCACTCCACGCCTCCACCCGGGAGCGCTGGCCGGATATGGCGGAGTTTTACGGCTTTCTGAACGAAAGTCTCTCCTCTCCGGAAAGCGTCATCGACCTTGGCTGCGGCTTTGCACCCTTTTGCGCCGAGCTTTTGCCATCTGTAAAGACGTACCACGCCTCGGACATTGACGTGCGCACGGTGGAGCTGGTTGAAAAGCGGCTGAGTTTACTTGGAATAGGGGGCTCGGTCCTGCCCCTGGATGCCGTGAGCGAAACTCCGGCGCAGACGGCGGACGCGGCGTTTATCTTCAAGCTGTTCCCTGTGCTGGAGGCTCAGAGAAAAGGCCGGGGCTTTGAGCTTATGTCAGAGCTTTCCGTTATGCGCTATGCCGTGAGCTTTCCCCTGCGAAGCCTTGGCGGACGCGACCGGGGCATGGAGTCCTTCTACGCCGAAAAATTCGAAGGCGGTCTGCCGGAGATATTCGAGATAACCCACAAGGCGACCGTGGGTACGGAGCTTGTTTACGCCGTGAAGAGAAAATAATATACCAAACGGCCCGACCGATCCGGTCGGGCCGCGGTTTTTTGCATTCATGTCGAAAAATTAATAAAATACTGTTGCCATACCCCATGGGTTTAGGCTATAATAAAAGCAGAAATACAGCGGAATTAAGGCGGTGGAGCTTATGCGCGTATGTGCCCTTGACCTTGGAGACAGCCGAACGGGAGTGGCCTTTTCGGACCTTACACTTACCCTTGTGGGCGAGACTTTTGTGATCCACGAAAAAAACACGGCAAAACTTATGGACAGGCTCTGCCAGCTTCTGACCGAGCGCAAGCCCGACGGGGTCGCCGTGGGCTGTCCTGTGAACATGAACGGTACACGCGGACCCAGAGCCGAGCGGGCAGAGCGCCTTGCCGCCGAGCTTGCAGAGCGCACGGGGCTTCGCATCGACCTTATCGACGAGCGGCGCACCACGGTTGAGGCTCACAATATTCTGGGAGACAACGGGGTCTACCGCCAAAAGCGCAAGGACACCGTGGATGCCGTTGCGGCGTCGCTTATACTTGAAATTTACATGGCAAAATTTAAAAGGGAGGCGGCAGAAAAATGACACTTATGGAAAAGCTGGAACGCATAAGAGGCGAAAAGGACAAATCCTATTGGGCGGACAGGATCTCTGCCGAGCTTGAATATCTCTTCCGGCTGTCGGCGGTAAAGGGCGGCAGATTCGATCGGGATATCGCCGTTGCGGCGGACGGTCTGATAGGTGCGCTCTCCTCCGACGGAGTCATAACGGACGGGGCGGCCCGCTTTGCGGAAAAGCTTCTTCTGCCTTTGAGCGAGGAGTGTAAGAAGCTCACCGTGCTCTGCATCGGCCACGCCCACATCGACATGAACTGGATGTGGGGCTTCCAGGAGACCGCAGGTCTCACCGTGGACACATTCCGCACCGTGCTGGACCTCATGGACGAATATCCCGAGTTCACCTTCGCCCAGAGCCAGGCATCCGTCTACCGAATTATAGAAGAATACGCTCCCTGGATGATGGACAGAATGAAGCTTCGTATCGGCCAGGGCAGGTGGGAGGTCACCGCATCTACCTGGGTGGAAACGGACAAAAATATGCCCTCCGGCGAGTCCCTCACCCGGCACATACTCAATACCAAAGAATATATGTCCCGCACATGGGGGCTGGATCCGGATTCCCTCACCGTGGATTTCGAGCCGGACACCTTTGGCCATTCTCTGAACGTTCCGGAGATCTGCGCGGCGGGCGGCGTGAAATACTACTACCACTGCCGGGGTGAAAACGCAGAGGGCATTTACCGCTGGGTTGGCCCCTCCGGGGCTGAGCTTTTGTGCTATAGGGAGGTAAAGTGGTACAACGGGTTTGCCTCCTCTGCAGATCTTGCTATGATCCCGGAGTTCTGCAGCCGATACGGAGTTAACGCAATGCTGAAGCTCATTGGCGTGGGAGATCACGGCGGCGGCCCCACCAGACGGGATATCGAGCGCGTCCGCGATATGGCATCGTGGCCCCTTGCGCCGGAGATCCGCTGGGGCACCTTTAAAGAATATTTCAGCATCATCGAGGAAAACCGGGAAAACTTCCCTGTGCTTCCCGGGGAAAAGAACTTTATCTTCACCGGGTGCTACACCTCCCAGAGCCGCATAAAAATGGCCAACCGCATTGGCGAGGCACGGCTCTACGACGGCGAATTTCTTGCCGCCGGGGCGGAAGCTTTGGCAGACAGCGACCTTTCCGCCGGCTTTGACGCCGCATGGGAAAAGATACTCTTCAACCATTTCCACGATATCCTCCCCGGAAGCGGCAAGGTGGACACCAGAGAATACGCTCTCGGCCAGTTCCAGCGTGCTCTGGCGGCTGTGAACACGGCCTCGACCCAGGCCATGCGGGATATCTCCGACAGGATCGACGTGACCCTTCTCCCCCTGGACGACGATAAGCTCACCGTTTCCGAGGGGGCTGGCGTTGGCTACACTCTGGGTCAGGACAGGGGCTTTGAGCTGCCGAAAACCGAGCGGGGCAGGGGCAAAAACCGCGCCTTCGCGGTCTTCAACAGCGCATCCTCCCCGCGGAAAGGTCCCGTTGAGCTCACCGTATGGGACTGGCCGGGTGACAGGGAGCGCCTGCAGGTGCTCTCTTCCGAGGGAAAGGTCTGCAAAAGCAGTATCGTTGAGGTTGGAACATGGTACTGGGATCACAGCTTCGTGCGCATAGAGGCCGAAATGGACATCCCGGCGCTGGGCTGGGCGGTGTACTGGGTCACTGAGGGTGAGAAAAAGCCGGGTTCCTTCGAAAACGCATGGTTTTGTGCCAACGACCGCCGGGACCTCTATGCCGACGACAATATCGTCCTTGACAACGGCATTCTCCGGGCGGAATTCGACCGCAGAGAGGCGCGGCTGGTCTCCCTTAAAAAGGACGGCAGAGAGCTTATCTCTTCTCCCGCCTGCGGCATCGACTATATCGAAGAGGATACCGTAAACGGCATGACCGCCTGGCGCGTGGGCTACCGCAGCTTCGTTGAATGCCTGAACGAAAAATACCCCGTACGTGTGGAAAGAGTGACCTCCACCCACACCAAACAGAGCTTTACCTATTCAATAGAATTCCGCGCCTCAAAGCTTGAGGTGACGGTATCTTTGGGCGTGGGCTGCTCCGGGCTTGAGTTTGCCATTCACGCCGATTGGCACGAGATCGGAGGAAAACGCATTCCGGGCATCGTCTTCTCCGTGCCCTATGCCTATGCCTCCGAAGGCGCTGTCTGCGGAGTGCCCATGGGAACTGCCTTCCGCAGGCCTGCCGCCCACGACATACCCTGCGTTGGCTTCTGCTCGCCCGTGGCATCCGACGGGGCAGAGGGTCTCTCTCTTATGGCGGAGACCAAATACGGCTTCAGAAACAGCGGAAACGTCCTTTCCGTGTCGTTGATTCGCGCGTCTGTTGATCCGGATCCCTATCCGGAATACGGCGTTCACGATATAAGGCTGGGGCTGGAAGTGACCTGCGGGGACGAAAATACCCTCGTTGCCAAAAGCGACCTGTTCTGCCACAGACCTGCCGTGTGCAGCACCCTGCCCCATGAAGGCGTGCTTGCCCCTGTGGGAAGCTTTTTCTCCGTTGAAAACGCGGCGGTTTCGGCAGTTAAGCCCGCTCAGAACGGTTGCGGAACCGTGGTCAGGATATATAACCCCGCAGGAAGTGCCGCAAACGCCCGGGTGACACCGGCATTCCCCTTCAAAAAGGCGTACCTCTGCGACAGCCTTGAGCGGATTACGGGCGAAGCCGGGGCAGAGGGCATCTCCCTTGCGCCCATGGGTATGGCGACTGTGCTGTTCGAAAAGTGAGAAAAAGCCCGGCCCGACCCTTTTGATGCATTGCATTTAAGGGCTTTGTATGGTATAATCTTATCTGTATAAGCAGTTATATTTCCCGTAAAGGAGTTGGATAGCATGAGCTGTAAAGATCCCGCAGTAAAGTACGGCAGGGTTCTTGTTAAAATAAGCGGAGAGGCATTGGCCGGTGGCGGCTTTGGCTACGATTGGGACGTTGTCCGCAACGTTTGCCGCGCCGTTGCAAAGTGTGCGAAAATGGGTGTTCAGGTGGGCATCGTCGTTGGCGGAGGAAACTTCTGGCGCGGCGCAAAGGCCGTTGGAATGGAGCGTTCCCGTGCGGACCATATGGGCATGCTGGCCACCGTTATGAACAGCCTTGCCCTTGCGGACATTCTCGAGCAGGAGGGTGTTGCCTGCGAGGTGCAGACCGCCGTTGATATGCAGCGTATTGCCGAGCCCTTTACCCGCCGGGGCGCCGTTGCCGCCCTTGAAAGCGGCAAGGTGGTCATCTTTGGCTGCGGAACCGGAAGCCCCTATTTCTCCACGGACACCGGCGCCGTGCTTCGGGGCATCGAGATCAATGCGGACGTTGTTCTGCTGGCCAAGAACATCGACGGTATCTACGATGCCGACCCCCGTGTTGTGCCGGATGCAAAGCGCTTTGACCGCATAACCCACCAGGAGATCCTTGACCGGGGTCTTCGGGCTCTGGACCTCACCGCCACGTCCCTTGCGCTGGACAGCGGAATTCCCCTTCTGCTCTTCGCCCTTGAGGATCCGGAAAACATCGTTCGCGCCGTTTGCGGCGAGGACGTGGGCACCATCGTGACCGTAGACTGAAAACAAAACCAAACCAATTTATATAATTCGGAGGATAATTATGAAAGGCTCTTACCCGGAAATTGAAACCAGAATGAAAAAGACCATCGACGCTCTCGCTTACGAGCTGTCCACCATCCGCGCCGGCCGCGCCAACGCCTCGGTGCTGGATAAGGTCACCGTTGAATACTACGGAACTCCCACCCCCATCAACCAGGTGGCTTCCATCTCCTCCCCCGAGCCCAGAATTCTCATGGTCTCTCCCTGGGACCCCTCTGTTCTCAAGGCTCTCGAAAAGGCCATTCTCGCCTCTGACGTTGGCATCACCCCTGTCAGCGACGGTAAGGCCATCCGCCTTTCCTTCCCGCCCCTCACCGAGGAGCGCCGCCGCGACCTTGCAAAGACCGTTAAGAAATACGCCGAAGAGGGCAAGGTTGCCGTGAGAAACGTCCGCCGTGACGCTATGGACAAGTACAAGGCCGCCAAGAAGAAGAGCGAGATCACCGAAGACGATCTTAAGATCATCGAGAAGGACGTTCAGGAGCTTGTCGACAAGTACGTCAAGGAGATCGACAAGGTCGCCGCTGCCAAAGAAAAAGAGATAATGGAAGTCTGATGGCAATTTTTAACCGAAATTCTGTAAACGATACAGCCGCGGCATCACTGCCGCGGCATATCGCCATCATTATGGACGGAAACGGCCGCTGGGCGAAAAAACGGGGACTTCCCAGAAAGCTAGGCCATTCCGCCGGTGCGGAGACCTTCCGCACCATTTCCCGTTACTGCGACAAGCTGGGTGTGGAACAGCTTACTGTCTACGCCTTTTCAACGGAAAACTGGAAGCGCCCCGCCGACGAGGTTGAGGGGATAATGAACCTCCTTCGCAAATACCTTAAGGACAGCTGTGCCCAGCTGGCGGCGGAAAACGTCCGGCTGAGATTTTTGGGCGACCTTGAGGTCTTGCCCCAGGATATCCGCGACCTTATCGCCCAGAATAAGGTCATATCCGACAAGTGCGACGGCATAATAGTTAACATATGCGTCAATTACGGCGGCAGGCTGGACATTGTCCACGCCGCGCGTAAGCTTGCCGAAAAGGTTAAAAACGGTGAGCTTGACCCTGCCGACATCACGGAAGATATGTTTTCCGAAAACCTCTGGACAAAGGGTCTGCCCGATCCGGATCTTCTGATACGCACCGGTGCGGAATCGCGCATATCCAATTTCCTTTTGTGGCAGAGCGCCTATTCGGAGTTTTACTTCACAGACACCCTTTTCCCGGACTTCACTCCGGATAAGCTGGACGAAGCCATAAGCTGGTTTTCCGGCAGAAAGCGCCGCTTTGGCGGTGTGTGACAAAGATATCCGCAGTTTACAGACAGAAAACGGCGGGGGTATAGTTTTGCCGGTTTTGCCGGATACTCAAGGGGAGAGTTTCTTTTATGCTTAGCAGGATCTTAACTGCAGTTGTGGGCGTGCCTTTATTGCTCACGGCGATCTTTATTACTCCGGGCTGGGGCTTTGCAATAGTCCTGGCGGCGGCCTGTGTTTTAATTCAAAAGGAGCTTTTGTGGAACACGGGACTTGTTAAAAGCAAGACCGTTCTTGTTACCGCGGCAATTTTTGCCGCTCTCGTGCCCCTGTGGAGCTGGTTTGACCGCCACGAAACAAGCCTTGTTGCGGCTCTTGTTCTGCTGACTCTGGTGGTGTTTGCCATGGGTATGCGCGGCAGAGCCCACTTTAACGCCATCGTCAACGTCTATTTCTCTGCGCTGATCGTTCCCCTTATGCTCTCCGCATTCGTGGGGATACTTGCCCTGCCGGAAGGAAAATATATGGTTCTCTTCCCCTTTGCGGCGGCGTGGCTTTCGGACACAGGCGGATATTTTATCGGCAGATTTTTCGGACGGCACAAGCTCTGTCCCAAGATCAGCCCCAAAAAGACCGTTGAAGGGGGCATTGGCGGCGTTATCTTTGCAACTGCCGCCGCGGCGATCTACTGCGTTGTGCTGAAGTTCATCTGCGGAGTTCGGCCCCTGTGGTGGGCGATAATTCTGCTGGGCTTTGTCTGCAGTCCCGTTGCCCAGTTCGGAGACCTTATCTTCTCCTTTATCAAGCGTGAACAGGGCATCAAGGACTACGGCAAGCTCATTCCCGGCCACGGCGGCTTTATGGACCGCTGTGACAGTATTCTGCTGGTGGCCCCCATAATCTGGCTGGCAATGCGCTGGCTGCCCCTGGTGATCGTATGAAAAAGACCGTCTCAGTTTTGGGCTCAACGGGCTCCATCGGCACCCAGACTCTGGACGTTGCCGAAAGGCTGGGGCTTTCCGTTTGCGCCATTGCCGCAGGGAAGAATATTACCCTTGCGGAAGAACAGATAAGAAAATTCCATCCCCGGATATGCGCCATGGCCTCGGAGGAGGCCGCAAGGGAGCTGAAGCTCCGGGTTGCGGACACCTCCACCGCTGTTCTCTCCGGAGAAGAGGGTGTCTGCCTTGCGGCGGCAGAGCCTGAAGCGGACACCGTTGTGGCGGCCATCGTCGGCACGGCCGGGCTCAGACCCGTGCTCTCTGCCATAGACGCCGGTCACGAGATCGCCCTTGCCAACAAGGAGACTCTGGTCTGCGCCGGGGATATCGTAAACCGCCGTGCCCGGGAAAAAGGGGTTTCCATCGTTCCCGTGGACTCCGAGCACAGCGCCATCTACCGCTGTATCGGCAGAGCTGTCAACGACCGTCCCTGCCGCATCACCCTTACCGCCTCCGGCGGCGCCTTTTGGGGCAGGACCCGGGAGGAAATGAAAAACGCCACCCTGAAGGACGCTTTGCGCCACCCCAACTGGAGCATGGGCGCAAAGGTCACCCTGGACTCTGCCAGCCTTGTGAACAAGGGGCTTGAGCTTATGGAGGCCATTCAGCTTTTTGGCCTTCCCCAGGACAAAATAGACATTCTTGTCCACCCCCAGAGCATCGTCCACAGCCTTATTGAGTTTGCGGACGGGGCAATGCTTGCCCAGCTGGGCGTGCCGGACATGCGCACCCCCATTGCCTATGCCCTCACCGGCTGCGGCGCAGAGGAGTGCGGAGTACGCAGACTTTGCCTTTCGGACTATGCCGGACTCACCTTTTTCCGGCCGGACGAAGAGGTCTACCCCGCGTTGCGACTTGCCCGCCGGGCGGCCGCCGCAGGGGGAAACAGCCCCGCGGTCTATAACGCGGCGGCAGAGGAGGCCGACGGCCTCTTTGTGGAGGGGAAGATCGGATTTACAGAGATAACCGATCTCATTGAGCTGGCCCTCGACGGTGTGAAAAACGCCCCGGTGAACTCCCTTGAGGACGTTCTCGCGGCAGATCTCGCCGCAAGAGAGGCCGTGCTTTCCACTTTTGCAAAGCGTTAGGAGATTCTTATTTAAGCTATGTATATCGTTCTGGCAATACTGATCTTCGGGCTTCTGATAATCGTTCACGAGCTCGGTCATTTTCTTGCGGCAAAGGCGGTCGGTGTCCGGGTGAACCAGTTTTCCCTCGGGCTCGGACCGCGTCTTTTCGGAAAACAGATAGGCGAGACCGATTTTTGCGTCTGCGCCCTGCCCATTGGCGGCGCATGCGTAATGGAGGGGGAGGACGAAGCCTCTTCCGACGGCCGCGCCTTTGTAAACAAGCCCATCTGGGCGAGATTTATCATTCTCGTGGCGGGCTCGGCCATGAACTTTCTCATGGGCGTGGTGATTTTGGTTATCATCGTGCTGAACCTTCCCGGCACCACCTCAAACACCGTTGCCGGCTTCCCCGAGGTTTTGGGAGAGACCAACGGCGGACTTCTGGCCGGGGACGAGATAATTAAGATCGACGGCGAGCGCGTCATTGATCCCGGCAGGATCGCATATCTGCTCTCACGCAGCGGCGAAAACGTCCACGAGATCGTCGTGCGCCGGGAGGGGGAAAAGGTCACTCTTGAAAACTGCGAGATCATTCCCCGGGACTTCGGGGACGGCGCCGGTCTGCGCTATGGCATAAACCTTGCCCCGGGAGGGGACGGTCTTGGTGACAGGCTCTCTTACGCCGCAAAACTCACCGCAGAAAACGTGAGGATAATCCGCATGAGCCTTGGGGATCTGCTCACAGGCGCCGTGGGCTTTAAGGAGATGTCCGGTCCGGTGGGTATAACCGCCGTGATGAGCACCGCGGCAAAGGTGTCCATTGGATCGTTTTTCAACCTTGCGGCCTTCATTGCCATAAACCTTGGGGTGATGAACCTTCTGCCCCTGCCCGCCCTTGACGGTGGAAGGGTGCTGTTTCTGGCGGTTGAGCTGATTCTCTCTCCCTTTGGAAAAAAGCTTGATCCAAAATACGAAAACTACGTGCATCTGGCAGGGCTTGTGCTCTTCATGGCTCTTATGGTGTTCGTCACGTTTAACGATATCGTCCGCCTTATTAAAGGATAGGTGACATAAATGAGAAAAAACACTCTTCAGATAAACGCCGGGGGTCTTTTAATCGGCGGCGGAGCGCCGATCTCCATCCAGTCCATGACCAACGTTCCCGCAACGGACGTTGAGGCAAGCCTTGCCCAGATAAACGCCCTTTGCGACGCGGGCTGTGACCTTGTGCGCCTTGCGGTGCCGGATATGGACTCTGCCCGGGCCTTTGCCCTGATACGTCAGCGTTCGCCCCTGCCCCTTTCGGCGGACATCCACTTTGACTACCGTCTTGCCCTTGCGGCTGTGGAGGCCGGCGCGGACAAGATCCGCATAAACCCGGGCAATATCGGCTCTGAGGATCGCATCCGCGCCGTTGCCGAGGCCTGCGGAAAGGCCGGAGTGCCAATCCGCGTGGGCGTGAACAGCGGTTCTGTGAGACGGGACATTCTTGAAAAATGCGGCGGTCCCACCACCGAGGCTCTTCTGCTCTGCGCCGAAGAGAATATAAAGGCCCTTGAAAAATACGGCTTCCGGGACATCTGCCTTTCGATCAAGGCAAGCGACGTCTCCCGGACCATCGAAGCCAACCTTGCGGCCTCAAAGGCTTTCCCCTATCCCCTGCATATCGGCGTTACCGAGGCCGGAGCGGGAGAAGCAGGCAGACTTCGCTCGGGCATTGGCATCGGCGCTCTGCTTGCAATGGGTGTTGGCGATACCGTGCGCGTATCTCTCACGGGGGATCCCGTTAAGGAGATCTACGCCGCAAAGGACATTCTTGCCGCCGTTGGCCTGAACAAAAGCGGTGTAAACGTGGTCTCCTGTCCCACCTGCGGCCGCACGAAGGTCTGTCTTGAAGAGGTCGCCGCAGAAGTCAACGCGGCGGTGAAGAACCTTAAGACCGACAAAAAGCTCACCGTTGCCGTTATGGGCTGTATCGTAAACGGCCCGGGAGAGGCCCGTGAGGCAGACGTTGGCCTTGCAGGCGGTGTGGACGAGTTTTTGCTCTTCGTAAAGGGAGAGCCCGTTCGCAAAGTGCCTGCCGATCATGCCGTTGCCGCCCTTTTGGACGAGCTTCGGCCCATGCTCTGATCAACAGAAAGGATACATAAATGGCCTTACCCACCCTGCGCCGGGCCTTTGGCCTTGTAAACTTCGACAAAGCCGGTCTCGGCGAGCTTGCCGAAGCGACCTGCTTAAAACTTGACCTCAACAGAGAGGCACGCACCCTTGAGGTGAGCGCCTCTTTTTCCCGTTCGCTTACCTATCCGGAGCTCTGCGGACTTCAGACGAAGATCCAGCAGGCCTATACCCTCCGCAAGGTGGAGCTCACCCCCGTTTACGCCGCTTTCGAGGACGGGGACGTGCCCTGTCTTATCGACTGCGCCATAAAGGGCGACCCCATTTGCGGTGCGGTGCTTTCGGATTGCGGAATTTCCCGGGAGGATGGCAAGCTCATCCTCCGCCTTCGGGCGCCGGGCGCGGTGTTTCTGGAGGATGCGGGCACAGCCCGTGAGATGGAGCGCATTTTGCGCATGAGCTATTCCGCACCGCTGAAGGTGGTCATAATCGACGGAGAGGAGAGCGAAGCCGCCCCGGCTCCGGCAGAGGACTGTGTCTGCAGCTACAGCTGGGAGGCGCCCGTCGTGGAGGCCGCAGAGGAGTTTATTCCCCCTCCGCCTCCCGAGCCCGAGCCCCAGCCTGCCCCCCAGCGGGAATTCAACCGCGGCGGAGGCTTTTCAAAACGCCCCCCCAGACCCAAAGCTCCTCCCGTTCCGGAGGAGGATATCTACTTTGGCAAGAACTTCGGAGAAGTGCCCATAAAAATGAGCGAGCTGGACTCCGACGTGGGGGAGGTGGCGGTTTGCGGCGAGGTGTTCGCCGTGGAGACCAAGGACACCCGTTCCGGCCGCCAGCGCATTATCTCTGCCGACATGACGGACAAGACCGGCTCCGTGCGCATAAAGCGCATTATCGCCATCGAAAACAGCGACGAGCTTCTGAAAAACCTTGTGGTTGGAGCCTATATCAAGGTTCGCGGCGAGATGGAGCAGGACAATTTCTACGGCGACCGTGTGCTTAAATTTTTCGACATCGTCCGCGTGGACAAGCCCGAGCGCAAGGATACCTGCAGTGAAAAGCGTGTTGAGCTCCACATGCACACCACCATGAGCCAGATGGACGCCGTTTCAACCGCGACCGCGCTGATCTCCCGGGCAAAATCCTGGGGGCACAAGGCCATCGCCGTTACGGACCACGGCGTTACCCAGGCATTCCCCGAGGCCCTCAAGGCCGGAAAGGGCATAAAGGTGCTCTACGGCTGTGAGGCATATTTTTCCACTGCCACAACCGAATCCTTTGCGGTTGTGGGAATGTCGGAGGAGCCTGTAAACGGCGAGTACGTCTGCTTTGACCTTGAGACCACCGGTACGGACGTGAGAAAAGAGCGCATAACCGAGATCGGCGCCTGCATCGTCCGGGACGGCGTGCGGGGTGAGACCTTCCACACCTATGTGGACCCGGAAAAGCCCATAAGCGCCTTTATAACCAAGCTCACCGGCATCAGCGACGCCACCGTCGCCGGAGCACCCAAGGACGAAGAAGCCATCCGCGCCTTCCGCGAATTCTGCGGCGACCGCCCCGTGGTTGCCCACAACGCCTCCTTCGACACGGGATTCGTTGCCGCCGTGTGCGACCGCATCGGCTTGGACTGGAAGCCCGTATCCGTGGACACTTTGGAGCTGTCCCGGGTGCTGCTGCCGGAGCTTCAAAAGCACAAGCTGGACGTCGTCGCCGCCCACCTGAACGCGCCTCAGTTCCGCCACCACACCGCCGAGGCCGACGCCGCGGCGCTGGCGTTTATCTTTGCAGAGCTCATGCGACGTGCCAAAGACGAGCTGGGCGCAGAGACTCTTGCCAACCTAAACGAGCTTCTCACGGCGAAAAAATACAAAAACGCCGCTCTGGGCGCGCTGGGTCTGCCCTCAAAGACCTACCACATCATCCTGCTGGCCAAAAACCGCACGGGTATCGTCAACCTCTACCGTCTGGTCAGCATAGGCCATCTGAAATATCTCAACCGCAGGAAGAACCCGGTCATTCCCAGGTTCGAGCTGGACAAATACCGCGAGGGGCTTATCGTGGGCTCGGCCTGTGAGGCGGGCGAGCTCTACACCGCCATTGCGGACGGCAAGAGCGCCGAGGAGATCGAGAGAATAGCATCCTACTACGATTTCCTGGAGATCCAGCCCCTTGGAAACAACGAGTTTATGATCCGTGACGGCATTAAGCGCGGCCGTGACGAGATACAGTATTACACCGAGGACGACCTTAAGGACTTCAACCGCCGCATCTGCCGCCTTGGGGAAAAGCTGGGAAAGCCCGTCGTTGCCACGGGCGACGTCCATTTTCTGGACAAAGAGGATGCCCGCTTCCGCGCCATTCTTCAGGCCAGCGAGGGCTTTAAGGACAGCGACAACCAGGCGCCCCTTTATCTGCGAACCACCGACGAAATGCTGGAAGAGTTCGCCTATCTGGGGGAAAAGAAGGCATGGGAGGTCGTTGTCACCAACACCAACATCGTCGCAGACTGGTGCGAGGACGGCACTAAGCCCTTCCCGGACGGTCTGTTTCCGCCCCGCATCCCGGGTTCGGATCAGGAGCTGAGAGATCTCACCTGGTCAAAGGCCAGGGAGCTCTACGGAGACCCACTGCCCGAGATAGTTGAGACGGCCATAAAGAAGGAGATCGAGCCAATTATCTCCCACGGTTACGACGTTATGTATATGTTCTCCCAAAAGCTCATCAAGCGCTCTATGGAGAACGGATATCTTGTCGGCTCCCGAGGGTCGGTGGGCTCGTCCATAGTTGCGTTTTTCTCCGGCATAACCGAGATAAACGCCCTTCCCCCCCATTACCGCTGTCCCAAATGCAAATATTCCGAGTTCCACCCCAAGGAAGACCTTGGCCCCGACATGCCGGAAAAGGACTGTCCCAACTGCGGCACCAACATGATCCGGGACGGGTTCGACATTCCCTTTGCCACCTTCCTTGGCTTCAACGCGGACAAGGAGCCGGATATCGACCTGAACTTCTCCGGCGAATACCAGGCCAAGGCCCACGAGCACACCAAGGAGATCTTCGGTGCGGACAAGGTCTTTAAGGTGGGCACGGTCTCTGCGGTTCAGGACAAGATCGCCTACGGCTACGTTAAAAAATACTGCGAGGAGCGGGGACTTCACCTTTCAAAGGCAGAGGAAAACCGCCTGACAATCGGCTGTACCGGCGTTAAAAAGACCACGGGTCAGCACCCCGGCGGCCTTATCGTTATCCCCCAGGACAAGGAAATCTACGAGTTTACCCCCGTCCAGACCCCTGCGGGCAAGGAGATCGACATGGTCACGACCCACGTCGACTACCACTCCATCGACTCCAACGTTCTGAAATTTGACCTTCTGGGCAAGGACGACCCCACCATTTTGCGCTATCTTGAGGACAATACCGGCATCAAGATGGACGACGTGCCCATCAACGACGAAAAGGTCCTCAGCATTTTCACCTCCAACGAGGCACTTGGTATTGAGGACGACGATATCGTCGGCACCAACGGCGCTCTGGGCATTCCGGAGTTTGGCACGGGCTTTGTCCGCAATATGCTGGACGACACCCAGCCCAAGACCATTGCCGACCTTGTGCGAATATCCGGCCTGTCCCACGGCACCAACGTCTGGCTGGACAACGCCGACGAGCTTGTCAAAAGCGGCATCCCCCTTCGCGAGTGCATCTGCTGCCGTGACGACATCATGGTTTACCTTATGAAGCTGGGCATAGAGCCTCTCACCGCCTTTAAAATCATGGAAAAGGTCAGAAAAAAGGCCAAGGTTGAGGGAGAGCCCAAGATCACCCCCGAATGGCGCGAGCTTATGACCGCCCACGGCGTTCCGGAGTGGTATATCGAATCCTGTAACAAGATAAGCTATCTCTTCCCCAAGGCTCACGCCTCGGCCTACGTCGTTATGGCGCTGAGAATTGCCTGGTTCAAGGTGAACCGCCCTCTGGAATACTACGGATCCTTCTTCGGCATAAAGGCAAAGGCCTTCGACGCGGAGGTCATGCTGGCCGGCGAGGACGCCATAAAGCGCAAGATCCGCGAGATGGAGTCCATGGGCACGAAGGCCACCCAGACGGAAAAAGAGCTCGTCCGCACCCTTGAGATCGCCTACGAGTTTATCAAGCGGGGCTTTAAGTTCCTGCCCATCGACCTTTACAAGTCCGAGCCCCAGTTTTTCGGCATCTGCCGGGAGGAAAAGGCCCTTCGTATGCCCTTCCGCACCGTCCCCGGCCTTGGCGGCATCGCCGCCAACGAGCTTGCCGAGGAGCGGGAAAAGGGTCCCTTTGCCTCCATCGAGGATCTGTCGGACCGGTGCTCGAAGCTCAGCGATACCATCGTAAAAGACCTTCGAAAGCTCGGCGCCCTCGACGGCCTCCCCGAAAGCCGCCAGACCACGCTCTTTGAATTTTAACAAGGCATATACCGGCTGTTTTGATGCAAAAATCACAACAGCCGGTATGTTTTTTGCTCCGGATATGTTGACACGGGTGCGTGGGTTGTGGTAAAATCAGTTTGGGGAGAGGTGTATGTCCCCGGTAGGGGGTCGGAGAATAGCCCCTACGGTGTAACAGGTTAACCTTTTTGCCCTGTAGGGGAGGCTATCAGCCTCCCGCAAGCGTTGCCATCGGCACAATGCCGCCGGGAAAGGCGAACGGGATGGTACGGGGGGGACGAATGAATATTGAATAATGAAGCCGCTTTGCTGATGAATAATGAATAATTGCGGTAGGGTCGATTCACGAATCGACCCGTATATAAGCCTCCCCCTCTCGGGGGAGGTGCCCCGCAGGGGCGGAGGGGGCACGGAGGTCGCATTTGGCACGGTATCGAACAGCGGCGCAGGGATTATCTTTGCGCCCGTAGGGGCGAACTGCGTTCGCCCGCAAACGTTGCCATCGGCACGGTGTTGCCGGGAGGGGCAACCGGGATGATGCGCCGGTGCATTCACTCCCTCAGTCTCGGCCTTTGGCCGATCCAGCTCCCTCGGAGAGGGAGCCTTGGGTACGTGCTTTTATTTTTAGCACTATCCTATCTTTACAGGCACACGCAAAAAGCCTTCCCCTTGTAGGGGAAGGTGCCCCGAAGGGGCGGATGAGGTGGAGGCTGCCTTTAGCACGATGTCGAACAACAGCGCATTGGCAAGCTCCACCTCATCAGTCTCGCCTGCGGCGATCCAGCTTCCCCTACGAGGGGAAGCCTTTGGGTGTATACCTTGTCCTCACACAGTTTGTAAACCTTGTACCTTCACAGGGTTTCGGCGGGAGCAAGCCCCCGCCCTACGGTGTGCGGTTTATCTGTTTGCCCGTAGGGACGCCCCTCCCGGGGCGTCCGGAAAAGGTCGCCTTTGGCACAATGTTGCCGGGAAAGGCAAACGGGATGATACGCGGAACAAATGAATATTGAATAATGAAGCCGCTTCGCTGATGAATAATGAATAATTGCGGTAGGGTCGATTCACGAATCGACCCATATATAAACCTCCCCCCATCGGGGGAGGTGC
>SVLY01000054.1 GCA_015067715.1 Oscillospiraceae bacterium
CAGATGGTCAAGAAGATGATCGAATCTTACGAAAACGGCCTGAAGTAAGGGCTGTTTTCTGCCGGGACGGTGTTCCGGTTCAAAAGGGGAGAGGGCTGTTTTGGAAAAAACGCATAAAAAGCGCCGTTTCTTTCCTTTTTCAGATTAACTCCGGTACTTTGGCTTTAGGAAAAAAGCCCTGTACCGGGGTTTTTCTATTTCTTGACGATATCTTTATTCTGTTAAAGTCTGACGGGGAAAATTTTGTGTTGTTGACTTTGTCAAAAACACGGCGAGGTAGAAAGCGCAAAATTTTTTTGAAAAGTTCACAATTACCTATGGAAAAATCAGGGAGAATAGTGTATAATATAGACAACCTCTAAAGAAAGGAAGACTGGCTTATGACAATCAACTATGACAAGCGCAGGATCGACATCGACGGAGCAGCCGTTGCATCTGTTGAGAAAAAGCTCTCAAAGCTTGCGAAGTTCTTCGAGGACGACGCGGTTGCCGATGTTAAGTTCACCGAAACTCGCGGAAGAGTTGTTGCCGAGATCACCATCAAGAGCAACAGGATGTATTTCCGTGCGGAGGAACGAGCCCAGGATGCCCTGTCCGCTACGGACGGCGCTGTGGATTCTATCATGCGCCAGATCCGTAAGAACAAGACAAAGCTTGAGAAAAAGCTTCGCTCCGGTGTTCTTGAACCCATCGCAGAGGAGCTTCCCGCCGGAGATGACGAGCTTGTCCGCCGCAAACAGTTTGACCTTAAGCCCATGAGCGAAGAGGACGCACTGCTGCAGATGGAGCTGCTCAACCACAAGTTTTACGTCTTCAGAAATTCTGATGCAGGTAACGCCGTTTGTGTTTGCTACAAGCGCGATGACGGCGGCAACGGTATAATAGAAACGGTTTGACCGGAACGCCGGAAGGGGGTTTCCCCCTTCCGGCGTTGTAGAGTATACATATAATTATCTTCGGCCCCGTTGGGGACGATTGAAAGCAGAGGAGTTGTGATTCCAAAAATGAGAGAGCTTAAGCTTACCGTTATCGGTTCCGGTTCCACCTATTCTCCTGAAATTTTCGAGGGCATTATAAACCGCAGGGAAATGCTCAACGTCAGGCGTGTTTCCCTTATGGACATAGACGAGCGAAAGCTTGAGATCGTTGGCGGTCTTATCAAGCGTATGCTCTCTGCCGGCGGCGTTGACGCCCAGGTCGAGCTTACGACCGATCTTGACCGTGCGCTCTCCGGCGCCGATTACGTTATCGCCCAGATCCGTGTGGGCAGACTTCCCGCACGCGTGCTGGACGAGCGTATTCCTCTGAAATACGGTCTCATCGGCCAGGAGACTACCGGTATCGGCGGCTTCTTCAAGGGTCTGCGCACGATCCCCGAGATACTCAAGGTCGCAAAAAAGATGGAACAGCTTTGTCCCAACGCCGTTCTCATCAATTTCTCCAATCCCTCCGGACTGGTGGCCGAGGCTGTCCAGAACAGCTCCGTTATCCCCATGACCGGACTTTGCAATATTCCCATCAACATGATCACCGATATGAAAAAGCACGTTGGCATGGATGCGGACGTGACCTATTTCGGTCTCAACCACCTCTCGTGGATCACCTCCGTTAAAAAGGACGGAAAAGAGCTTATGCCCGAGCTCATCACCTCCTACGAGGCAGAGGACATCCCCAAAAAGTATTACCCCCTCTGCGGCGGTTTCCCCTGCGGATACCTTCAGTATTACTACACCCGCCGCCACAAGCTTGAGGAGCTCACCGAAAAGGCCAAGGGCAAGACCCGGGGCGAGGAGTGCATGGAGATCGAGGAACAGCTTCTGGAGCTCTACTCCGACGCCGGACTCTACGTCAAGCCCGAACAGCTTTCCAAGCGGGGCGGCGCCCTCTACAGCGAAGCGGCGGTATCCCTGCTGAACGCCATCGAAAACAAGCTTCCCGAGTTCCACGTGGTCAACGTCCGAAACAACGGAGCACTTCCCTGGATGGCTGACGACGACGTTGTTGAGACCAAGGTTCTGGTCCAGGGCAAGGAGTTTATTCCCGTTCCCGTGCGCGGTTTTGAAAACGACCACATCAAAAACCTCATGCGCACAGTAAAGGCCTACGAAAAGCACGCCGCCCGAGCCGCCCTCACCGGCGACCGGGACGAGGCCATTCGCGCTTTGCTCATCCATCCCCTTATCGGGGACGGTGACGCCGCGGCCGCGTGCTTCGAGGAGATGCTTCAGGCGCACAGGGCGTATCTGCCCCAGTTCTTTGCCTGAGAAAACACCGGGAGGATAGGTTATATGGAAAAGAGATACGTTCTCGGCGTTGACGGCGGCGGCACAAAAACCGACGCTTACATATTCGACACGGAAGGCAATCTTGTCTCCAAATACACCGGCGGAGCCACAAACCACGAGCAGTACGAGGGCGGCTTTGAGGAGATGAAGCCGGTCTTTGCGGATATCGTTGGAAATGCGGCGAAGCTTGCGGGAATATCCGTCTCGGATATCTCCGGAACGGTTTGCGGCCTTTCCGGCATTGACGTTCCCTATCAGAAGACCAGAATGGACGCTTATATGGACGTTCTGGGCTTTGAGAATTACCGTATAATTAACGACTCCTTCCTGGGGGTCAAGGCCGCCTGTCCCCGGGGCTACGGCATAAGCTTTGTCAACGGCACGGGCAACTCCGTGGGCGGTATCGACAAGACCGGCCGCTGGCTTCAGGTCGGCGGAACGGGACTTGATTTTGGCGACCTCAACGGTGCCTCCGGTATGACCGGAAAGGTCATTCTTGCGGTGTTCAGCCAGTTCTACCGTTGCGGCAGGGACACCTCCATGTCCGAAAAGTTCTTTAAGCTTCTGGGAATCGACGATCCGGAGCATTTTGCCGAAGCGGTCTACGACAAGGTCTACACCGGGCAGATATCCAACAAGGATATCCACAACGACGTTCTTTATGCCGCTGTCGAAGAAGGCGACGAGGTCGCCGTTGAGGTGGTAAAGGCCTGTGCCCACCAGTTTGCTCTGGGCATTGCGGGCTGTATCCGCAATCTTGAATTCGACGACGCTGTAGACGTCGTGCTCATCGGCTCGGCATCCCTTAAGGCCAAAAGCCCCTTGCTTATCGCCAGCCTTAAGGAATACGTTTCGGAGCTTTCGGGCAAAGAGATCAACACCATCCCCCTTGCCGTTCCTCCCGCATGCGGCGCCGTGCTTTGGGCGCTGGAGCTTGCCGGTGTTGAGATAACCTCCGGACTCCGGGAAAAGGTCACCGCAGAGATATCAAAATAACAAACCATCGGCCGTGAACCCGGCCGGCAAATAAAAACAATCAGGAGAGGCGAAAAACATGGTATTCGACAATCTCAGAAACGCAGAAAAGTATTACGGACTTGGCCCTGACTTCAAAAAGGCTCTTGAGTATCTCAAGAACATGGACCGTTCCGCCATCGTCCCCGGCGAAAGATATCAGATCGACGAGAATCTGGGCTTCACTCTGGGTCCCGTCCACTGCAAGGCTCCCGACGATGAGTTTTACGAAGCCCACAGAGAGTACGCCGACCTTCAGGTGGTCATCAGCGGCTGTGAGTACATGGGCGTTCAGGACATTGCAAAGCTTGAGATGCGCGAGGATTTCAAGCCCGGAAGTGATATTGCCTGGTACCGCGGCAAGGGCGCTATGCTCAAGTTCGAGGCAGACGATTTTGCCATCTTCTTCCCCCAGGATGCCCATATGCCCTGCAGGACCGACGGTGTGAACGACTGCACCTCCATGAAGCTGGTCATTAAGATCAAAGTATAAGATCGCTTTTGAGTTTTGCCTTTCCCCGGCATCTCTTCCCTTGAGAGAGATGCCGGGGATATTTACGGAAAGGAGAAAAAACCGTGGGATATATAATGGATCTGCGAAAGGCCGTCGGCCGCCGCACTCTGCTACAGGTGGGAGCCGGGGTCATAGTTGAAGACGAACGGGGACGTATTCTTCTGGGACTGAGGTCTGACAACGGCTGTTGGGGCTATGCGGGAGGCTCTGTCGAGCCCGACGAGGTGGTGGAGGAGGCGGCAAAGAGGGAGCTTTTTGAGGAGACCGGTCTTGTGGCGGAGGAGCTCAGCCTTTTCGGCGTTTTCTCCGGGCCGGAGCTCCACTACGTTTATCCCAACGGAGACGAGGTTGCAAATATAGACATTGTCTTCGTCTGCCGAAGGTATTCCGGGGAGCTGAACTGCTCCGACGGTGAGTTTACCGAGGTCGCCTTTTTTGCTCCGGAGGAGCTTCCGGAGAACGTTTCACCCCCGCTGAGACTGCCGCTGGACAGGTGGAAAAACCCACCGAAAAAAACGGTAACAAAACGGTAACAAAACGGTGTTGGATTGGTAGAAGGGAAAGAGCGGCAGGGGCGGATATTTAACAATACTGCCCATAGGCTTTCCGTTGATTTGCCGCAGGAAATAGGGTATAATAATTAGCGTAGGAAATTGGGTTCCTATACTATTTTTACACTCCGGAGGTCAGCGGTTTTGGAAGCCGATAGAATAAAAAAGATCGTTGGCTTTTTCCTCGCCCGGAAAAAAGCCGCCGCGGTTTTCGCCTGCGCCGTTTTCGTTGCGGTGCTTGGGGGGACGGTTGCCCTCACCGTTACACTGTTTGGCGGAGGGAGAGCTCCCGGTGGGGAGCTGAATTCCCAGTCCACCGTTGAAACAACGGGCTACGAAGAGATAATCGGTCTCATGAACGGATATATTTCCCAATATCAACAGCAAAAACTGCTTACGGTCAACGCCGGAGCAAGCAGTATCGAGCTCAGCGCCGCAAGGGCTGGCGCTCCTGTGGATTACGACGGGCTGAGAGAATACCTTGCCTCCATCGGAGAGGATCCGAATCTCGTCGCAGACTACCGCACGGTTGCCTCTGCGATGAATATTCCCGAGCCCGTGCTGAATACCGAGTACATATCCCAATCCCTTGGCAAGCTTCAGCAGATTCTTGACCCCGGCGGAGACGGATGGTACGAGATAAGGCGCTTTTCGGTCGTGGTTCACAGGGGGCGGGAGCACCTCTCCTTTGACAAGACCGCCGCCGCCGAGGCCGTTGCCCGTGCATTTACCTCCGGGGACTACAGCGACATAACTCTTGAGGTGTCAAAGACCAAGGCCTCCGACCCGGATTGGGATAAGCTTTACGACGATTTCTGCTACGAGCCCGTAAACGCCAGATATTCCGTTGACGACGGGGGAAACACAGTTGTCATCGAAAGCACCAACGGTCAGGGGATAGATATTGAAGCCATAAAAGAAAGCTACCGAACAGGCGACTGGTCGGAAAAGGCCTTCATGGGCTTCGTTATCAAGCCGGAGATATCCACGGAGAATATCGACACGGACTTCTTCCTTGACGTGCTGGGAGAAAAGACTACCGTATACGACACCAGCGAGACCTCCAGAGCCCACAATATCGAGCTTGCCGCCGCATCCATAAACGGCTCCATCGTTCTTCCGGGATACCGGTTCTCCTTCAACAACACCGTTGGAGAGAGAACTGAGGAGCGGGGCTATCAGGACGCTCTTATCTACATTAACGACGGTATCGAGCCGGGGCTTGGCGGCGGTATCTGCCAGGTAAGCTCCACTCTGTATAACGCCACCCTCGAGGCAGAGCTTAAACAGCATATGCGCGAGTGCCACCAGTTCACCGTCTTTTACGTTGACCTCGGCATGGACGCCACCGTTGCCTGGGGAAATATCGACTACATCTTTGAAAACAACACCGACTATCCCATAAAGATAGAAGCCACCGCCAAGAACGGAAAGCTTACCATGAAGGTTCTGGGCACTGCGGACTACGAGACTAAGGACGTCACCTTCCGCTACAAGATTGTCGAGGTGCTTCCCGCCCACACCATAACAACCGTAAACGAAGCTCTCGCTCCCGGAACCAAGGACGTAAAGACCACGGGACGGGCGGGTTACGTTGTCGAGACCTATAAGACGGTTGTGAAGGACGGCGAGAAATTTGCGGAGGAGTGGGTGGCAACCAGCATCTACGATCCTCTGGACTCCGTGGTTATCGAGGGGCCTCCCCTTGAGACCACCGCCGTCGTCACCGTTACCACAAAACAGACCACCACAACGCCGCCGCCTCCGCCGCCGGAGACCACCACCAAAAAGCCGGAGACCAGCGCGGCTCTGCCCACGGAAACAACCCAGCCTCCGGCCACTGCGGACACTGGAACAGCAGGAGGAGCCTCCGGTTCTGAACCTCCGCCGGCCTGAGATACAGGTTTGTTACCAATTTGTAACCGTTTTGTAACCGTTCTGTCATTGAATTTGCCTGGGACAACTGGTATAATATTCACAGGACGTAATATCATCTTTCCACACATCATTTTTTCTTTGGATACATCGTATCCGGACAGGGGGATAAAGTGAAAAATATTTCCAAGCTTGCCATCGTTCTCGTACTTTTGGTCTGCACCGCCGTGTTTATGACGGCCTGCGGCAACACCGAGCCCGAGTACACCAGCTCATACTCCGAAAGCACCTCTTCTGCCTCGGAGTCCACCACCGCCTCAACTCCCGAAACCAAGCCCACCCTGGAGGACGGGGAAGTCGTTCCCTTCGTTCAGAGCATTATGGAGCAGGTTCTTGCCGAGCTGCAGCTCCGCGTGTACTGTGGGGACAGTGAGGTCTTCATCAGCGCCAAAGAGGTCAACAGCCCCGTTGACATGACCCTTGTTGCCGCGCTTATCGACGAGACCGGCTACGACAGCGCCGAGATCCTTGAGAGATATTCATCCCTCACTCCGGAGACCGAAGAGACCGGCGAAAGCTCCATCGACCGCAAAGCCGTCGAGGCCGCTGTGAGAGAGCTTTACAATACCGCAAAGAGCAAGGCTTCTTCCAAGTTCTCTGCCAAGGATCACGTTCTCACCATCGTTGTGGGTGAAAAGCAGTACACCGTCAAGAAGAACGCCACCGTTTCTGCGGTTATCGCCGCCCTTGAAGCCGGGGACTATACCGACCTTGAGGCCGTTTACGAGCTCTCCAACCCCGACGTCCGCTGGAAAGAGGTTCTCTCCCTTGTCACCGTGAAGGGCACCAACGCCTATTACGAGTACGTATCCAAGACCGAAAACGCAAAGCTTGTTCCCGAGGTAAAGGGATTTATTCTTGAGCAGTCTGCCGTTCAGCCTGCCTACGAAAACGCAAATCCCGGCGACGTTCTCACCTTCGAGGCAGTTCCCTGGGATCCTGAGATCACCACCGAAAATATCGACGAGCTTCTGTTCTCCCACGAGATCAGCTCCCACTCTTCCTGGTACAACTACAACCTTGTGGGTCGTACCGCCAACGTAAAGCTTGCCGCCGAGTTTATCAACGGCGCCGTTATCATGCCCGGCCAGTATTTCTCCTTTAACGGAACTGTTGGTGAGCGTACCAAGGAACGCGGCTTCCAGGAAGCCACCGTTTACGTGGGCGACGCCATGGAGGACGGTATTGGCGGCGGTATCTGCCAGGTCAGCTCCACCATCTACGCCGCGGCCATCCGCGGAGGCTTTATCCAGGGCAGCCGCGCAAACCACGCCTTCACCGTTGACTACGTCAAGCTTGGCGAGGACGCTACCGTTTACTGGAGCTCCGGCCTTGACTACAGCTTTAAGAACATTCTCGACACTCCCATCAAGATCCTTGCCGTTGCCAACGGCGGTCAGCTCCAGATAAGGATCATGGGCACCGAGGAGTCCGATATCTACACCGTCTCTATCCAGCACGAGACCGAAAAAGAGCTTGAGCAAGAGATGAAGTACAAGGAAGACCCCTCTCTTAAGCCCGGCGAGGAAAAGGTAGACCGTAAGGGCAAGCCCGGCTACATTATCAAGACCACCATCTACGTTTACAAGAACGGCGAGTATTACACCTCCAAGGTCTACAAGGACACCTACGATCCCTACCACGGCCTTACTTATAAGAATAAGGACGATCTCACCAGCAGTGAGACCGAGGAGAGCACCACCGCCGAAACCACGGAAAAGCCCGAGACATCGGAGTCCACCTCTGAATCCACCACGGGCTCCACACCTCCCGAGACCACGACCGAAACCACCACTGAGACCACGACCGAAACTACAACCGAGACCACAACCGAGACTACCACAGAGACCACAACTGAGACCACCGCAGAGTCTTCATCTGAAACAGCCTCTGCAGAAACCGTGGTATAATCCATCTATCCAGGAGTAAATTTTTAAATGAGCAAACGCAAAAAGAAAGAAGCGGCGGCGAAGATCGTTGTCGTTGGAGTTATGGCTCTGTGCCTGATACTCCTTGCCATATTCGGTATCTGGCTTATCGGCCGGCTTACCGGAGAAGACGGCCCCGACGTGGGTCTTGAGGGGGATCAGACCACCTCTGCTGACTCCATCGGAGGGGACTATTCTTCGGACGACGAGATACTTATTGCCGTTGGCAAATATATTTACGAGATGCAGAGCAGTGATATCGTCACCCTTTTCTACGGTGACAACAGCATTGATATCTCTGCCGCCGATGCGTCCGCGCCTTATGATGTTCAGAGGCTTCGTGACTTTGTCAGCGCAAAGGGCGATGATCCCGCCATTGTGGACAAATATCTTGCCCTTGGCAATTCTCCCGACCTCAGAGAGACAGATGAGGCCTACGTGAAGGGTTCGGTCTATTCCCTTAACGATATGATCAACCGCGCCAACGTTCAGGGCTATACGGTTGAGGACCGTAAGGTCACCATCTATAAGTCCGACAAGATCGTCTCCGTGGACGCAGATGCCACCTGTCTTGCGGTGCTGAACGCCATGAAGAACGGCAGTTTTGGCAGACTTGAGGCCACGGTCACCGTGGATGAATCCGGTGAGCCCAACTGGGAAGAGATCAGCCAGCGCGTCAATGTCGAACCCAAAGATGCCCAGTACGTTCTCAACGAGGAGACCAAGCGCTCTGAGCTCCAACCCGAAGAGGTCGGCTACGTTCTTGACATCGAAAAGGTTCGCCGTGAGTATAACGCCAGCAGTGAAAAGGTTCTTGTTTTCGAGGCGGAGGAGGTTGCTCCTGAGATCACCCTTGAAAATATAAACGAAAAGCTCTTCCCCGATGAGATCACCTATTACAAGAGCTGGTACAACGCAAACGAGGAAAACCGCACCAATAACCTGCTTCTGGCCGCAGAGGCCATTAACGGAGAGGTCGTTCTTCCCGGTCAGCGTTTCTCCTTCAACACCGTTGTTGGCGAGCGCACACCTGAGAGGGGCTACAAGAAGGCTACCATCTACACCCGCGAGGGCATGACCGACGACTACGGCGGCGGTATCTGCCAGGTGGTTTCCACCCTCTATTCCGCTCTGCTCTACGAGGACTTTAAGATCGTCGAGCGCCGGGAGCACGGCTACACCGTAAGCTACGTTGACCTTGGCAAGGATGCCACCGTTGCCTACGGATGGATAGACTTCCGCTTTGAAAACAATTTTGAGCACCCCATTATGATCACCACCCGTACCGACGGAGGTTACCTCTTCGTTGAGATCATGGGCACCAAGGTGGATGATATCGACGTCACCATAAGGCACGAGACCGTTGAGGTCATTGAGCCGGAGATAGAGATCGAGGAGGACGAGACCCTTGACCCCGAGGAGTACGTTCTTGAGTCCAAGGGCAAGAAGGGCTACATCATCAAGACCTTTATGGCCGTTACCAAAAACGGAGAATATCTTGGCGAGCGTCTGCTCCACACCAGCAACTATTCTCCCCTTAACGGTACCGCACGTGTTGGTGTAGACTGGACAGAGTCCACCGAGCCTGCCGAGACCACCGCCGGAACCTCGGAGACCACAGATACTTCTGATACCTCCGGAACCACCGTCGAGACGCCTCCCGAAACCTCCGAGACTCCCGCCACCTCTGAGTCCACCGAAGCTTCTACCGAGGCTACCACCGAAAGCAGCGATACCCCTCCCGAATCGGGAGAATAATTAACCGTACCGGGGAGCTTTTCCCATGAGAGAAACAAGACAGAAAATTAAACGGCTGTCCAAGGGCATTATGTTCGGCAATTTCTTCAAGCTGGCTGTTCTGCTTGGATTGCAGTACGTAACCACGGCCCTTTTGGTGAGGGTTTTCGGCCTTTTGGGCACTCAGCTGAGACCCGACAGCGTCATCCGGGCCTTCGGTCTGGAGATAAACACGGTAGGTCTTTCCGCATCCATTCTGTCCGCATTTCTCTCAGCCCCCCTTGAACTGGGCATAGCCCGGTATATTATGGGGCTTATCCGAAAGGAAGAGGTCCACTTTGGGGACGTTTTTGGCTGGTACGGAGATTTTGCAAAGCTCGCGCGGTCGATCCCCTTCGGCTTTTACTCCGTCATCTGCGCCGTCTTCCAGGTCGCTCTGTTTGACATTCCGCTTTCCTATATCCAGAGTCAGTTAAATATCGTCCTTGAGGATATTGAAAAACAGCTTGTAAGCGATTCTGAAACGGTCATTGCAAACTACGGGCTTATGGATGGCAGGGGAATTTTGATCTCCCTTGGGGCAATGCTGCTTGTGGCTCTCATCGCCACGCTGTTCGTGGCTGTGCCCTACGTCTATGCGGACACCGGCAGAATATTCCGCTCGGTGTTTTCGTCTCCCCGTATCATGTTCAGATACGTCTGGAGCTATATGCTCTTTGTTCTCAGCTTTTCCGGTTTTTACATTGCAACCGTTTTCACTCTCGGGCTCATGGGTGTTTACCTGCTGCCCTATTTCGGCGTTTCCAAGGTAATGTTCGTTGAATTTGCCCGGAGAAGAGCGCTTCCCGGGGAAAACGGCGGTGAAGAGCAGTGATCAGGATCAACGTGATCTGCTCGGGCAAGCTCAAGGAAAAGTTCTGGGAACAGGCCTGCGCCGAATACGTCAAGCGTATCGGCGGCCATGCAGACCTTAAAATAACCGAGCTTCCGGAGATACTGCCATCCTCCGGAGTGGATGCCGCCGCGGCGCTTCGCCGTGAGGCCGCCGCCGTTGAAAAGGCAGTTCCTAAGGGCGCAAAGACAATTGTGCTCACGCCCGAGGGAAAACAGTACAGCTCCGAAGAGTTTGCCTCCCTTATCTCAAGCTTAGCCTCCGGGGGAGACTCAAGGCTCTGTTTTATAATCGGGAGCTCAAACGGCATTTCCCCGGAGCTGAAGGCCTCTGCGGATATGCAGATATCCTTTTCCAAAATGACCTTTCCCCACCATCTATTCCGCGCCATGCTTTTAGAGCAGATATACCGCGCCTTTATGATACTTGGGGGAAGGACCTACAACAAGTGAATAACTGACCGAAGCTATGTCCTGAAAAAATACAGAGGAGGAAAAACAATGAAAAAAACTGTCCTTTCAGCCCTGCTTGCTCTGATCGTTTTGTGTCTTGGCGCATGCGGCGTTCCCGAAGAACAGCCCGTCCAGTCCACGACCGGGGCCACGACTGAGGCTACAGAGCCCACCACAACCGCTTCCTCCCCGGTTTCCCAGACGGAGGAGACAACCGCGCTCCCGACCGATACGGCCCAGAGCGAACCCACCGAAACGGAAGCCACCACCGCCGAGACCGAGCCCGAGGTTCCCGTTGTAACGGATACTCCTGCCAGCGTACTTTCGGATATGTGCAACGAATGTTCCGAGCTTAGCATAGCGTATTCCACCATCGGCCAGGGTGAGGTTGGAGCCTTCCTTCTTGATACCGCAACCCTTCTGATGTGCGCCAACAATTTCTACGATGATTCCCAGTGGGAGGCTGTGACTCTTATCCCGGATATTCCGGAGCTTATGCCCAGACTTTTTACCGTCACCGTTTCCTCTCCCGACGGGGCTAAAACACTTGAGGTGTCCTTTATCCGCCCCGCATCATGCGTTGAATACACCTCCGGCGAGACCGTTCTCTGTTGGCGGAGCGAGGGCGAGGGAGAATTCGATTGCTTTGCAAAGATGATGAGACGGGCATATTACGCCGTTGAGTTTAATCAGCTTGACTATTCCATAGACGGAAGCTACAGCCCCGAAGCCGCCTGTGAGCTCTTTGTGAAAGAGGTCTACCCCGAAGCAAGGCAGAGCCTTTGCCAGGGCAACTACAACCGCTTTGACGGTTATGAGCTCATCAGCTGGGATTTCAACGGAAAGAACGGCGATGGAACCGTCTTTGCAGGCGGGATGAGTTATGCCTACGTGCCGGAGGATTGGGAATCGCCCTTCCTGTTGGTGGGAAACACTCAGGTCGGCACAGGTGACTATGAGCATATGCTTGTTGAGAGCCGCGGCTTTCAGATGTCCCTGGGCGAAGACGGAAACTGGCACCTTGACGACATGGGCACCGGCGGATATTTTATCGCTGAGTGATTTCTGAGTTAAACCACCGCCGAAATCATTGCTTTCATATTTTTATGGTTACAACAGAAAAGGGAAGATTCGTGTAAATGCGAATCTTCTCTTTCTTTTTGTATGTATGGTGATACATTATTCGACGTAAACTGTCCGCAGGACAATATCACTCGCCGCAGGCGAAATAAACTGCGCAAACGCTTGCGTCTGATTTTTTGTTCCTGTCCTTCCCTTGTGTGACAAAATCCCCGAAGCAAAGGCGTTATACTTGTCCCCGTAAAGACATATATATGCGTTTGGAGGGCGGAATATGATAGAAGGGCTCAGATCTTTGTGCCGGGGCAGGTGGAAAAAGGCTTTTGAGTGTTCCGGTGTTTTTGTTTTGGCGTTTTTGCTGTGCGGAGTGGGTTTTTACGGGTCGATAGCCCCTGTTGGAGTGTGCTTTCAGGGGTGCTTTGCCGGAAGGCGGAGAATGTTCTTTGCATTTCTGGGGGTGATACTGGGCTCCTGCGTTTTCGGCTACGCACCCATAAAATACATAGCGGTCTCACTTATTCTCACCGTGATGAACGAGGCGTTTATAAACCTTTCGGATATCCGCCACGGGATCTACGCCCTTTTCGGCGTTACGGGCGCCGTGGGTCTTATCGGGCTCATCGGGCTTATATCGCCCTCGGGGGAGATGGCGGGGCTTTTGTACGTTGCTGAGCTTGTGGTATGCGCCATGCTTTCCGCGCTGTTTTACGGCGCCGCCGGGGGAAAGTCGCTGATAGAGGAAAAAGGCGGAAAAAGCGTTTCCCGCTGGCTTATCCTTGCTCTGGCGCTGGGCATTATCCCACCCCTTTGGGGTTTTTCCGTGGGAAGACTTCTCTTGTGCGGAACGGTTTTGATCGCCGCGCTCCGCCACGGCATTTTCGGCGGTGTGATCGTGGGGCTCGTGGGAGGTCTGGGGTTTGATCTTTCAAGCCAGGCGGTACCGCTGTGGGGTTGTGCTCTGGGGCTTGGTGGGCTTGTTGCAGGGGCGGCCACAGGCAGAAAGCGATTCGTTCGGGTCTTGCTGTTTGTTCTCCTTGGGGCTTCCGTGCGGTTACTGGCTGTAACGGGAGGAGGCTTTTTGATGGGGCTTTTGGAGCTGACTTTGGGGACGTTATCGGTGATGTTTATTCCGGAACGTTTTTTTGAATCGGGCGGGACCGGAAGTGCAGGGTCCCTTTCACAGGATCCGTTTTCAAAGCATATCAAGCTCTCCGTTGCAAAGCGGCTTTTGGGTGTGTCCGACGCCTACAGCGCAATGGCGGATTCCTTTTCCGGAGAGGAAGCTGAAGAAAACGTAAAACAGCCGGGACTAAGCATTTATGAGGGGGCCTGTTCGGGGCTGTGCAGCTCCTGTGAGAGCAAAAAGCTGTGCTGGGAGGAAAGAGCCTTAAACACGAAAATGGCCCTTGAGAACGCCCTGGAGCACATTCTGGCAAGGGGGAATGCAGAACCGGAGGACTTTGGAGATGAATTTTCCTGCGACCGGGTATCGGCCTTTTGCGCCGCCGCAACACTTGGCTTAAGGGAAAAGCGGCGAGAGATGCTGCTCTCCGGCGCCAGACGTGACGAGGACATGCGAACGGTCAGGCAATACCACGGAATATCCGACGTGATAGACGAGTCCGTTGAGGACATTATAAACGCCCGGCTCTACGACAGGCAGGAGTCCGGGGCTGTGAAAAAGCTTCTCTACGATATGGGTGTGGAGGGCGATGCCGTTGTATATCGGGACGGAAGGGGTGTTTTGCACTGTGAGATAAGCGGAAGGGATCTGACCCTGCTCCGTAACTCGCCTGAAAGACTTCGGGATGAGCTTGAAGAGCTTTTTGATCTGCCGCTGGAGCTTCCGGAAGAGGAGGACGGAAAGAACTATTCCCTCATGTCACTTAAGGCCAGCGCACAGAGGGATTTTGCCATTGGCGCAAGCGCGGAAAAACGGGCCGGTGAAGCGGTCTCCGGGGACTGCGCAACGTATTTTCGGGAGAGTGACGGCAGTCTTTTGGTTATCCTTTGCGATGGAATGGGCAGCGGCAGCGAGGCTCACAGCCGGGCAAGGGAGGTGATGGCCCTGTGCGAGAGCTTTTTGCGCGTAGGGGTAGCTCCGCTTAACGTGGTGGAGATCGTTGCGGCAAATCTTGAACAGCAGGACAGGGGAGCCGGTTCGGTAACGGTGGATATTGCAAGGATAGATCCATACACCTCTGTGCTGACATCTGTGAAATACGGCGCGGCGCCGACCTTGATTCGCCACAGAACTGCGGACGGAAGGTATTCCCTGTCGAAGATCTGCGCCGGAGGGGGAGGAGGAGAGCTCTATGCCGTTGCCGAAGCCGAAACGGAGCTTTCCGACGGGGATACGGTGCTGATCGCAAGCGACGGGGCAGACTGGTCGAACAGGCTTGAAAAAGCGCTGGTGGGCGTTATGACGGACGACCCTTCCGACCTTTGCGACATACTGATGCACATGCTCCCCAGGGATGCGGCGGACGACCGTACGCTTATCGCGGTGAACTTCTATTCAAAAGACAATTCCCGGGAGATGAGAAAACCGAAAAGAATGGCTGTCAGCTGAAAAGACGCAGAAAAAGGGCTGTGTTCCTGCTTAAGAGGAACACAGCCCTTGATATAAGCCTGCCTTAAAACGGTGCTACTGCAACTTGTGCTTACTGGTTGGCAGCGTCAACAATGGCCTTGAAGGATTCGGGCTTCAGGGAAGCGCCGCCGATGAGGCCGCCGTCGATGTTGAGCTGGGAGAGAAGGCCTGCAGCGTTCTCAGCGTTCATGGAGCCGCCGTACTGGATGGTGACGGAACGGGCAGCGCGGGCGCCGAAGAGCTCACGGATGGTGTCGCGGATAAGGGTGCAGACTTCGCTGGCCTGCTCGACGGTAGCGGTCTTGCCGGTGCCGATGGCCCAGATGGGCTCGTAGGCGACGACGAGTCTGCGGATGTTTTCGACGTTGACGCCGTGGAGGGCGCGCTTGACCTGGAGACGGATGCGCTCTTCGGTGATGCCGAGCTCGCGCTCTTCAAGGGTCTCACCAACGCAGATGATGGGCTTCAGGCCGGCTTCCATAGCGGCAAGAACCTTCTTGTTGACGATCTCGTCGGTCTCGCCGAAATACTGACGGCGTTCGCTGTGGCCGACGATAACGTACTTAACGCCCATTTCAACGAGCATCTGAGCAGAGACTTCGCCGGTGTAAGCGCCGGAAGCTTCCCAGTGCATGTTCTGAGCGCCGATGGCGATCTTGGTGGCACGGGTGGCCTTCAGTGCGGGGCTGATGTCCACGAAGGGAACGCAGAGAACGGTGGTGCACCACTTGGCCTTGGAGACAAGGGGGCGGATGGCGTCGACCAGGGATCTGGCTTCCTTGGGGGTCTTGTTCATCTTCCAGTTACCGGCGATGATAGTCTTGCGGTATCTTCTGTTCATTGCAGTAATACTCCTTAAAAATTACTTATAGTTGTATATTGGTGTAAAAAAGGGTCAGATTAATGTTTTTTGGCAAAGAGCTTACTCTTTGTCGGCCAGGCAGGCGATGCCGGGAAGGGCAAGACCTTCGAGGAACTCGAGGGAAGCGCCGCCGCCGGTGGAGATGTGGGTCATCTTGTCAGCAAAGCCCAGCTGTTCAACTGCTGCTGCGGAGTCGCCGCCGCCGATGATGCTGACAGCTTCGCTCTCGGCGATAGCCTTAGCAACGGACTTGGTGCCAACGGCAAACTTTTCCATCTCGAAAACGCCCATAGGTCCGTTCCAAACGACGGTGCCGGCGGACTTGAGAGCCTCGGAGAAGCACTCGATGGTCTTGGGACCGATGTCCAGGCCCATCCAGTCGTCGGGGATCTCGCGGGTGAGAACGACCTTGCTGTCGGCGTCGGCAGCGAACTTGTCGGCTACGACAGTGTCGATGGGAAGCAGGAACTTAACGCCCTTGGCTTCGGCCTTCTTGACCATCTCGAGAGCGTACTCAAGCTTGTCTTCCTCGCAGAGGGAGGTGCCGATGGAGCCGCCGAGAGCCTTAACGAAGGTGTAGGCCATGCCGCCGCCGATGATGATGGTGTCGACCTTTTCGAGCAGGTTGTTGATAACGCCGATCTTGTCAGAGACCTTAGCGCCGCCGAGAATGGCAACGAAGGGACGCTTGGGATCGCTCAGGGCCTTGCCCATGATGCTGATCTCTTTGTTGATAAGGTAGCCGCAGACAGCGGGCAGATAGTCGGCCAGGCCGGCAGTGGAAGCGTGGGCGCGGTGAGCGGTGCCGAAAGCGTCGTTCACGAAAATATCGCCAAAGGTGGAGAGCTCGCGGGCGAACTCGGGATTGTTCTTTTCCTCTTCGGCGTGGAAGCGGACGTTCTCAAGAAGGAGAACTTCGCCTTCACCAAGAGCGGCGGCCTTTGCCTTTGCATCTTCGCCGATAACGTCAGCGGCCATGGCTACGGGCTTGCCGAGAAGCTCGGAAAGTCTGGCGGCGACGGGGGCGAGGGAATATTTTGCGTTGAACTGTCCCTTCGGTCTGCCGAGGTGGGAGCAGAGAACGACCTTGGCATTGTTGTCAACAAGGTACTTAACGGTGGGAAGCGCGGCACGAATACGGGTGTCGTCGGTGATGTTCTTATCGGCGTCCATGGGGACGTTAAAGTCGCAACGGACGATAACTCTCTTGCCGGAGACACAAATGTCTTCAATGCTCTTCTTGTTGTAAGTCATGTTTACTGATAGACCCCTTTCAAAATGTATCTAAACGCTATAGGTGATTATAATACATTTTCCCAAAACAATCAACATAAAATTTACAAAAAACATGGAAAAAACATTGATTTGCCGTTATCACGATTTTGAGCCCTTCTTTTGGGAAAGATTTGTGCAATACGACAATGGTAAATATAGTATAATGTTTGGTATCTACAAAGAACGGCGGTTAATATATGATTAATATCGTGCTCGTAGAGCCTGAAATTCCCCAAAATACCGGAAACATAGCCCGCACCTGCGCCGTGACCGGCAGCGTGCTGCACCTCGTGGGGCCTTTGGGGTTCAAAATCGACGATGCAAAATTAAAGCGCGCCGGGCTTGATTACTGGCATTTGCTGGATATCCGTCATTATGCCGATCTGAATGAGTATCTCGAAAAGAACCCCGGAGTTCAGCGGTTTTATGCCACCACCCACGGAAGTCTTTGCTATTCCCACGTTTCATATCCCGACGGATGCCATATTCTTTTTGGAAAAGAAACTGCGGGACTTCCCCATTGGCTCATAGACGAGAATTACGACCGCGCCGTCCGCATTCCCCAGATCAGCGAGGCGCGAAGCCTTAACCTTTCAAATTCCGCCGCCATAATCGTTTACGAGGCCCTGCGTCAGCAGGGATTTCCCGGTATGAAGACCGGGGGAGACAGACCGGAGGTTTATTAACTGTAATGAGCGATATTTTCACTTTTTCCGCCCCCGTGGTTATGGGCGTTGAGGGTCTCTGCGCCGACGAGCTTAAAAGAACAGGCTTTGAAAACGTTTCTGCCGAAAACGGCAGAGTTCTTTTTTCGGGAGATCTGCTTGCCGGAGCAAAGGCAAACCTCTGGTGCCGCACGGCAGAGCGTATCCAGATCCTTTTCGGTCAGTTTCCCGCAAGAACCTTTGACGAGCTTTTTGAGGGCGTAAAGGCGCTTCCCTGGGAAGACCTGATCCCCCGGGACGGGGAGTTTCCCGTTAAGGGGCACAGCGTTCGCTCAAAGCTTACCAGTATTCCGGACTGCCAGAAGATAATCAAAAAGGCCGTGGCAGTCAGACTCGGCTCTGCCTACGGGCTTAACGTAATGCCGGAGACCGGCGCGAAGTATCAGATACAGTTCAACCTTCTGAACGACGTATGCTCTGTTTGCATCGATACCAGCGGAGACGGACTTCACAAGCGCGGGTACCGCGCCGTTGCCGGCGGAGCGCCGATCAGAGAGACTCTTGCCGCCGCGATGATAATGCTTTCCCGCCGCAGGGGAGACAGACCGCTTCTTGACCCCATGTGCGGCTCCGGCACGATCCCCATCGAGGCCGCCCTGATGGCCGGAAACGTCGCTCCGGGACTTAACCGCCGATTTGCCATCGAAAGCTTTGCAGGCTTTGACAGGGCGGGCTTTGACCTGCTCCGCAGGGAAGCAAGAGCCCAGATAACCCGTTTTGAGGGAGAGATAGCCGGAAGCGATATCGACCCGGAGGTGGTTGACATTGCCAATCAGAACGCCAAAAAGGCCGGGGTATCTTCCGTTGTCAGTTTTAAAGTCTGTGACGTCGGCGCGGCGGCCTATCCGGACACGGGCATCGTGATATGCAATCCCCCTTACGGTGAGCGTCTTGGGGACCTGAAAGAGGCCCGCACCCTCGTGCGCGTGCTTGGCAAACGCGTGAGGGAAAAGGGTATCGGCGCCGTTATCATC
>SVLY01000055.1 GCA_015067715.1 Oscillospiraceae bacterium
GAGCAAAGGACTGTTCATTCGTCATCACCTCTGATTGAATTATACCACAAATTATTATATAATTCAACGCTTTGCGAAGCAAAGCTACCTTTTCTCTTCACTTTTCTCTTTTATCTTTTCTCTGGAAACGACAATTTGAGAGAAGAGAGAAAAATGAAAAGAGAAAAGTGAAGAGAACAAAAAGAAACGACAATCTTCTGTCGAAAATTGTCGTTTCTTTTTGATGGGAGCGGGTGGATTCGAACCACCGTAGTCAGTGACAACAGATTTACAGTCTGCCCCCTTTGGCCGCTCGGGAACACTCCCATAAAACAATATGAACTTTGCGTTATGCCGGAGATAAGAGAGCTGGTAGACGGACTCGAACCCCCGACCTGCTGATTACAAATCAGCTGCTCTACCAACTGAGCTATACCAGCATCTGTGCCTGTCGGCAATCAGCATGGGGTATTATACCAAACCGGAAAGCATTTGTCAAGCGTTTTTCCAAAAAATTTTGAGCAAATTTTTCTGCACTTATTCTCCGGGAGAGATATACTCGAACCCGTAGTTCTGGAACAGGCCGGACTCGATAACGCCGGGAATATTCTTTATCTCGCGCTCAAGGTCGGGACCGTAGGCGGCGAACTTGCAGTCGATAAGCAGGTTTCCGTGCTCGGTAACGGCGGGGCCGTCCTTTGCGGCGGCGGCGCGGAACTTGACCTCAGTGGCGCCCAGGGAGTGCAAAGCGCCTTCGACGTATCTCACCGCTTCGGGGAAGACCTCAACGGGAAGGGGGCAGGCGCCGATATTTCCCACAAACTTTGACTTGCCGGCCAGCAGATATCTCTTCTCGCAGGAGGCGATTATAAGCTTTTCCATAAAAAGGCCGCCGCCCCTGCCCTTGAGAACGTCGCCGTTGTCGCCGATCTCGTCGGCACCGTCAAAACACCAGTCGGGGCGGAGCGCGCTGAGGGGAGCAAAGGGTATGCCAAGGGTGGCACAGGCAAGGCGGATCTCAGTTGCGGCAGGGATGACCGTAACGCGGATGCCTTCGGCCTTGACTCTGTCTGCAAGGCGCAAAAGTCCCACGTAGGACGAAGAACCCGTGCCAATGCCGATAACGTCGCCGTCGCGAGCCATTGCCGCGGCACGAACGCCAAGAGCCGACTTTTCTTCGTATGAGGTTATCTCTTTCTGCCAGACGTATCCGGCGCCTTCTGCGGTGTTCCAACGCATTGTTCCATACCCCCGGGATTTCTCTAACCTATATATTATATACTTTTTTCCCCCCTTAGTCAAGCCTTTGACCAATTTGCTTCCCGGCGCAAACCCTGTGACCTGTTCACAAATAATTTGCAAAGATAATTATATAATTCGCTTGACAAGTTTTATGTGCCGTGGTATAATGTCACCGTAAGATAAGCGAAAGGAGCGTGGATAACCCCCATGTCCAAAAGTCTTTACAGTCTCATCCTCTCCGACGAGGTCGTCGCCCAGATAGACCGGCTTGCCCTTCGCCGGGGCACAAACCGCTCGGCGCTTGTGAACAGCATTCTTGCCGACTACGCCTCTCTCACCACTCCGGAAAAGCGCATAGATTCCGTTTTCCGCTCCATGGAGGAGCTTTTGACCTCCGAAGGTGAGCTGGTCCCGTTTTTCACCCCCAACCGCACGTCCATGTCCTTAAAATCAAGTCTGGAATACAAATACCGCCCCACCATACGCTACGAGGTACAGCTTTACCGGGAGCCCGGAGATACCATCGGCGAGCTCACCGTCGCCTTCCGGACACAGTCCCGCTCCCTCATCGAGGCCACACAAAGCTTTTTCCTCTTCTGGAAGCGGCTTGAGGACGCCTATCTCTCCCGGGTGTCCCCCCGGAGCGTTGCGTCCTACGGCATGAACGACGGCAAACTGGTGCGAAGCCTTTCTCTCCCCCGGGACCGGGACTACACCGCCGAGGGGCTTGCCTCTGCCATATCCGCCTACGTCAGACTCTTTGACTCCCAGCTCAAGGGCTACGTTTCCGGCAGGCTCTCCCCCGCCCAGATAGAGGACAACTACGCCGCATATCTGGCAAACGCCCAGGTCATCATCTGAACACAAATTTCCCAACAACGAGGTGACAGTAATGAACACAGAAAAATTCACCCAAAAATCCATAGAGGCCATTCAGAGCGCCCAGAGCATCGCAATTGAAAACAACAATTTCCAGATCACGCCCGAACACCTGACCTACGCCCTTCTCGACCAGGAGGGCGGGCTGATAGCATCTCTGCTTGCCAAAATGGGCGCGGACGTGAACGCCGTTCTTGCCGCTCTGGATACGGAGATATCCCGCATTCCCGGCGTGACCGGAAGCGGCCGCGACCCGGAAAAGGTCTACGTCTCTCCCGAGACCGACAAGATCCTCGCCGCCGCCCAAAAGATCGCCCAGAGCCAGAAGGACGAGTATATCTCCGTTGAGCATATTGCCCTTGCACTCTTCGACAGCCCCACCCCCGCCCTCTCCCGTATTTTCAAGGCCCACGGGCTGGACAAAAACGGCTTCCTCAAGGCACTTGCAACGGTCAAGAACTCCCGGGTCACCGGGGACAACCCCGAAGAGACCTACGACGCTCTCAACAAATACGGCACCGACCTTGTCGCCCGTGCCCGGGAGCAAAAGCTTGACCCCGTTATCGGCCGGGATACGGAGATAAGAAACGTAATTCGCATTCTCTCCCGCAAGCGCAAGAACAACCCCGTGCTCATCGGCGAGCCGGGCGTTGGCAAGACCGCCATTGCCGAGGGACTTGCCATACGGATCCTCAAGGGCGACGTCCCCGAGGGGCTGAAGGACAAGACCGTCTTTTCTCTGGACATGGGCGCTCTTATCGCCGGCGCAAAATTCCGGGGCGAGTTTGAAGAGCGGCTGAAAGCCGTGCTCTCCGAGGTAACCAAGAGCAACGGCCGCATCATCCTCTTCATAGACGAGCTCCACACCGTCGTTGGCGCCGGACGTACCGACGGCGCTATGGACGCGGGCAACCTGTTAAAGCCCCTTCTTGCCCGGGGCGAGCTCCACTGCATCGGCGCCACCACATTGGACGAGTACCGCAAATATATCGAGGCGGACGCCGCTCTTGAGCGCCGGTTCCAGCCCGTCACCGTGGACGAGCCCACCGTTGAGGACACTGTCTCCATCCTGCGCGGCATTCGCGACAGATACGAGATCTTCCACGGCGTCACCATTCAGGACCGCGCCCTTATCGCCGCGGCCACCCTCTCCCACAGATATATCACCGACCGCTTCCTGCCCGACAAGGCCATCGACCTTGTGGACGAGGCCTGCGCCGGGCTTCGCACGGAGATAGACTCCATGCCCGGCGAGCTGGACGACCTCCGCCGCCACATTATGCAGCTGGAGATAGAAGAGGTGGCGTTGAAAAAAGAGACCGACAAACTCTCCGCCGAGAGGCTTGAAAGAATCGGCCGGGAGCTTGCGGAGTGCCGGGAGAAATTCAACTCCATGAAATCCCGCTGGGACGTTGAGAAAAACGCCATTGAGGACGTCAAGACCCTCAAAGCCCAGATCGACCGCATTAACGGCGAGATCGAAGCCGCCCAGCGGAACTACGAATACGAAAAGGCCTCGCGTCTGCGCTATTCCGAGCTTCCCGCTCTGGAGGCAAAACTTGAAGAGGCCAAAAAGATCAGCGAACAGCGGGGAAGCGGGACCTCCCTTGTGCGGGACACCGTAACCGAAGAGGAGATCGCCGCAATCGTTGCGCGCTGGACGGGAATTCCCGTTTCAAAGCTTATGGAGGGCGAACGGGAGAAGATCCTGGGGCTTGCGGACATTCTCCACCGCCGGGTCATCGGCCAGGACGAGGCCGTTCAGGGTGTCACCGAGGCCATAATCCGCTCCCGCGCCGGAATTTCCGACCCCAAAAAGCCCATTGGCTCGTTCCTCTTCCTCGGCCCCACGGGTGTGGGCAAGACCGAGCTTGCAAAGGCACTTGCCGAAGCGCTTTTCGACGACGAGCACAACATCATCCGCATTGACATGACGGAATATATGGAAAAATTCAGCGTATCCCGGCTCATTGGAGCGCCTCCGGGATACGTGGGCTACGACGAGGGCGGCCAGCTCACCGAGGCCGTGCGGCGCAAGCCCTATTCCGTGGTGCTTTTCGACGAGATCGAAAAGGCACATCCCGACGTTTTCAACATTCTGCTCCAGGTGCTGGACGACGGCCGCATTACCGACTCTCAGGGGCGCACGGTGGACTTTAAGAACACCATCATCATCCTCACCTCCAACCTTGGCTCTGAATTTTTGCTGGACGGCATCGACGCCGAAGGCAATATTCTCCCCAAGGCCAGAGAACAGGTCATGGCTCTGCTCCGCAGAAGCTTCCGCCCGGAGTTTTTGAACCGCCTGGACGAGACCGTTTTCTACAAGCCCCTCACAAAGGAAAACATCTCTGCCATAATCGACCTGCTCACCGCAGATCTTGCCGCAAGGCTTGGAGAAAAGAACCTTAAGCTCTCCATCTCCGACGCCGCAAAGGAGCATATCATTGAGCAGAGCTTCGACCCGGTCTACGGCGCGCGTCCCATGAAGCGCTATCTCACCTCCAAGGCCGAGACCCTCATCGCCCGGGCAATTCTTTCCGGCGAGGCAAGCGAGGGCTGCACCGTTGCTCTGGACGCCGAAGACGGTGCCCTTAAGGCAAGCATTCTTCCCCCCGCAGAAATTATCTGACACCTCAACTTTTCACCCCTCCTTATCTATTGCAAAAGCAGGCTCTTCCCGGATCGCCCGGGAGAGCCTGCTTTTGTATCTTAACGGTTTTTACTTTTCAGGAACGTAGATCTTCATGCCGAGACCGTCGTCACTTGCCAGGGTATCTGCCGGGCAACGGGTGAGCCGGGCAGATACGTAGATATCTCCGGCGGCGCCGGTGACGTTTGCGATCTGGACGATGTACGCCACCCAGAACCACTCCTGCCAAAATGCTCCGCAAAGAGCACAGAGGATACCAAGCAGAACGCCCCACACGACGAGGGGGGCAAGAGCGACGACGATGTATTTGTTTCTGGGAAAATAGCAATCCCTGCAGCCGCACCATGCAAAGAGCCCGTTAAAGCCGAAGTTCAGCTTATTTTTGCTGAAGAGCTTATACGCCGCGCCGTGGGTGAGCTCGTGGAGGACGATATAGAGCCAGCTTGCGGCGATAAGCACCCCGAACCGCAGAAAATAGGGGCCAAAGCCGTTGCTCATGTCAAACAGAGGCCGCAGGGGCACGATAAACGCCATTGGCACAGCCATAACGGCCGCACCTGCCATAGCCGCGATGTTTACCCACAGCACCAGCTTTTTGTCTTTTTTCATGTCCACCTCAAAGGCCAGCCTGTAGCCCCCGGGCAAACGGTCGAAGGTATTCATATTCTTTTCCCCTTTTTTGCTTTATGGGAAAAATATATCACACCCAAGCCCCTATGTCAAGCCTTGACCTCTCACGTTGGGATTTAGTGATGAGTTGTCACTCGCCCCTTCTGCCGACCTTCAGAACAGAATCCTTGGACAGTCTTTCCACGGAGGACTTTTTTATTCTTCCGAGCTCGATCCCTGCAGAGCCCTCGGCGTAGAGCTCGGCCGTGGTAACGGTGAGTCCGGAGCCGTCTATGCCGCCGCTGCCGGCAATTTCGCAGTAAAGGCTGTCGAGCTCACCGGAAAGTGTAACTCCGCCGCTTCCGGCGATCTTTATTCTGCCGTCGCCGGAGACCTTTTTAAGCTCAACGTCTCCGCTGCCGGCAATGCTGATCTCCGGAGAAAGGGCGCTTTTTGCGTTTACGTCGCCGCTTCCGGCGATGCTGAGCTCTGCTTTTTGGCATTCTCCAAAGGAAATCTCTCCGCTGCCCGCAACCGAGGCGGTCAAGTCCCCAAGATCCCGGCAGGAGATATCTCCGCTGCCCGAGACGCGAAGCTCGGCGCTGTCAAAATCCGGCTCTGCGCTAAAGTCGCCGCTGCCGTTGATGGCCACCGAAAGCTCTTTGCCCCGGTCAAAACCCACGCAGACCCTGACCTTCTTTTCGCCGCTGATATTGTGACCCACGTTTTTATTCTTCAGCGAAAGATACCCGCCGGCTACGGAATATTCAATGGATGCAATAAACTCCGCCGGACCCTGAGCCTCTATGGAAAACTCATCTCCCCGGATTATCTTACAGTCCCAGCCTCCGTTCACTTCAACGGATACACTGTGGAAGGGCTCAAGGCTGTCTTTGAGCTCCGTTGGTCCCTGGACGGGAGCAGGATTATACGCCTCCGCCTGGGCAATGAGAATTTCTCCCCTGCCAAGATTGGTAACGGTTCGGGTCGAGAGCACGGCAGTGCTTCCGTCTGTAAAGGTGACCCTGTCCTCTTCGGCGGTGGCAACCTGCTTTGAGGAGTAACAGCCCCGGTCCTGCCATTTGTGCACAAGGGGCATACCCTGTTTTGCCGGGGCAAATTCCGCCTGTCTACCCCGGGGAGCCTCCCCAAAGAGGGAGTCCAGGCCGACGTTCAGCACTCTTGCGATCTCCGGGAAAAGGGTGATATCCGGATAGCCCACGCCGGTCTCCCATTTTGACACGGCCTGGGGCGTTATTCCGAGCCTGGCCGCAAAGCTCTCCTGGGTAAGTCCGGCTTTTTTACGCTGTTCCGAAACATATTTTCCAAATTCCGTCATAGTTCTCATTACTCTTTACCCTCGTTTCCTGTGATATTCTCTGCAGCTGCACCTATATTATAACAAAGCCCCGGGCTTATAATCAATAACCGCTCAGTTTATTTTTCCTCCCGCCAATACCCGGTTTTTCCCCACAGGCACACCAAAACCCAACGGACAGTTGACTCAACCGACCGTTGTATTTTTGGGGCGATGGGGGATGAAACGCCGGATCCGGACAACAGCAAAAAACGGATAGGTTTATTCTTGACAAAACATGGCGCAGAGTTTATAATTTTGCATATAATTTCCATGTGTTTCGGAGGAAAGATACAATGCTGTCTGAAAAAAGCGTTCAGCTCGGAACCGCGCGCTCGGTGATCCGCGAGCTGTTTGAATACGGTAAAATGCGCGCCGCCGTCGTCGGTGCGGAAAACGTCTTTGACTTTTCCATAGGCAACCCCAGCGTTCAGCCTCCCGCCGAGGTAAACGCCGAGGCCATCCGCCTGCTTGCCGAAAGCGACCCGGTTGCAATGCACGGCTACACCAGCGCCCAGGGTGACCCCGTCGCCCGGCAGATGATCGCCGACTCCCTTAACCGCCGGTTTTCTGCCGGAGCCGCTCCGGAGGATCTCTATATTTCCACGGGCGCCGCAGGCGCTCTCTGCGGATGCCTCCACGGTCTCGCCTGCCAGGGAGACGAGTTCGTGGTATTCGCCCCCTATTTTCCGGAATACAAGGTCTTCATCGAAAAGACCGGCGCCGCCATGCGGCTCATCCCCCCGGACACCAAGGGCTTCCAGATAGATTTCGAGGCTCTTGCCGCCGCCCTTAACCCCCACACCAAGGCCGTTCTGGTGAACTCCCCCAACAACCCCTCCGGCGCGGTGTATTCCGAAGAGACCGTGCGCCGTCTTTCCGCGCTTTTGCTTGAGCGTTCAAAGGAATACGGCCACCCCATCTACATCATCTCCGACGAGCCCTACCGCGAGATCGTCTACGAGGGCTATTCCGTGCCCTGGATCCCGGCCTTCTACCCCTACACTCTGGTCTGTTATTCCTTCAGCAAATCCCTCTCCGTCCCCGGCGAGCGTCTGGGCTACGTTTACGTCCCCAAGAGCGCCAACACCGAGGAGCCCGTCTACGCCGCAGTTGCCGGAGCTTCCCGCGCCCTGGGCTACGTCTCCGCTCCCAGCCTTTTCCAGAGAGTATGCGCCAGGTGCGCCGACCTCACCGCGGATATCTCCGTCTACGCCGAAAACAGAAGACTCCTTCTGGAGGGTCTTGAAAAATGCGGCATAGAGTGCGTCGAGCCCGGCGGCACCTTCTACCTCTTCCCCCGGACCATCGGAAACGACCTTGCCTTCTGCGAGATCGCAAAAAGCCAGGATCTTCTCATCGTACCGGGAACGGGCTTTGGCTGTCCCGACCACGTGCGGATCTCCTACTGCGTTCCCACCGAGCGCATCCTCCGCGCTCTGCCGGCCTTTGCCCGCTGTGCAGAGCTCGCCAGAAAGGGCTGAGCAAGACCTTTCGGTTCACATTGAGTTCACTTAGGGTTCAGATATGGTTAAAGGACCCATGGTATACTCAAGAGAGTGAACCCACCAACCATTCCCCCCCCCCTGTTTTTTAGGAGACCCCCCTGATGCAGTTTGTGATTTTTCTGATAATAGGTTTTGCCGCCCAGCTTATCGACGGTACTCTCGGCATGGCCTACGGTGTGAGCTGCCGGACGTTTTTGAAAATGGCCGGTCTGCCCGCCTCCATGGCAAGCGCCGTTGTCCACTGCGCCGAGGTTCCAACGTCCCTGGTTTCCGGCCTTTCCCACTGGCGCATGAAAAACGTCAGCTGGAAGCTTTTTCTGAAGCTGGCCATTCCCGGCGTTGCAGGCGGCATTCTGGGCGCATGGGTGCTCACCTCCGTGGGCGACGCCCTTGAGCCCTTCATAGACCTCTACCTCATCGTAATGGGGGTCCTGATCTTTATTAAGGTGTTCAAAAAGGACAAAAAGCCCCCCCGCAAGGCCGGAGCTTACGTCTATCCCCTGGGTTTTGCAGGGGGCTTTCTGGACGCCACCGGCGGCGGCGGATGGGGCCCCGTGGTCTCCTCCACAATGCTGGCCTCTAACCACGACACAAAAAAGACCATCGGCACCGTGAACATGGCGGAGTTCGTTGTAACCCTCGCCCAGACCACCACCTTTTTAGTGCTTATCTCCGATTTCCTCGCCCACTGGCAGGTAATCGTGGGGCTGATCCTCGGCGGAGTGCTGGCCGCACCTTTGGCGGCTTACATCTGCAAAAAGCTCCCGGTGAGACCCCTTCTGGCCATTGTCGGCACCCTTATCGTTGGCCTGAACGTTTACAATCTGGTATCCTGGCTGGTCACAAACCTGGGATAATTCCCCGCCGCCCGAATTTTCGGGCGGTTTTTTTGTATTTTGTCCTCTGAGTTCACAGAGAGTTAATAATATAGTGGTATACTCATGACAGAAATACATAAAATTTTTTAAGTATTTTCTTCCGGCGAGGCTCTCCCCCCGGGAACTATTCCACAGAAGAGGACTGAAGGCCCATGAAAAACACAGACGAGCGTGCTTTGGCATTTGTAAACATGTTCGCCGTTCTCGGCTCAATACCCAGACTTTGCGAGCTGGACGAAAACGCCGCGGCACTGGCAGACAAGGATATAAGCATCGGTTTTTCCGTTAAAGACGGTCCCCGGGCAACGCTTACCTTCGGGGGCGGAAAGTGCACCCTCACCCAGGGCTGTGACTCCCCGGATATAAAGATCCCCTTTGGCTCACCCAAAAAGTTCAACGGCATGGTGGACGGCACTGTCACGCCCATTCCCTGCCGGGGCTTTCTCAAGCTGGGCTTTCTTTTGAAGAACTTTATCAAGATCACCGACATTCTGGAAAAATACCTGCGCCCCAAGCCTGCCGACATGGCCGATCCGGAGTTTTTCCGCAAGAGCACCCTGCTGACGCTTAACGTGCTGGTCTCCGCCGCGGCACAGCTTGGCAACGAGGACGAGGTGGGCAGAGCAAGTGCGGGCTATATTCCGGACGGAAACGTGCGCATTGCCATCGGCTCGGACGCAACGGTGTGGCTCAACGCAAAAAACAGCCGCCTTACCGCCCTTTTCTCCGACCCCGGCGATATCACCGCATCCATGACCTTTGCAAGCCTCGAGCTGGCCAGCGATATTTTCGCAGGAAAGGCCAACAGCGTTGCGGCGGTTGGCACCGGCGGTGTGCGCATTTACGGCATGATACCCCAGGTGGACAATATCAACCGTATTTTCGACAGAGTTTCCCTCTATCTTCAGTAAATAACACGGGAGAAAACAAGCCATGAAAGAAGTTTACAGCTTTACAAAAAGCCGGGAGCTTTTCTCCCGAGCGGAAAAGATCATCCCCTCCGGCATTTACGGTCACCAGGGACCTGCCGAGGGCTGTTACATTCCCGTGGACGCCTTTCCCTTTTACTCCGAAAGGGCTCAGGGCTCCTACTTTTGGGATGCTGACGGAAACAGATTTATAGACTATATGTGCGGCTACGGCCCCAACGTTCTGGGCTACAACGACCCGGACGTAAACGCCGCCGCCGACGCCCAGCGGGAGAAGTGCGACTGCGTCACCATACCCTCCACGGTGATGGTGGACTTTGCCGACCTTCTGGTGGACACCGTTGCCTGCGCCGACTGGGCGTTTTTCGCCAAAAACGGCAACGACGTTACCAGCCTTGCTGTCCTCACCGCCCGCGCCCACACCCACAGAAAAAAGATCGTCTTTTTCAAGGGCTTTTACCACGGCGTTTCCCCCTGGACCCAGAAAATAGACTACCCCGGCATTCTCCCCGAGGAGGTAGCCAACAATATCTACCTGCCCTGGAACGATTTCCAGGCCATTGAGGACGTTTTCCGCACCCAGGGCGACGAGATCGCCGCCGTCATCGGCCAGCCCTATATGCACGGCAATTTCTTCGACAACACCCTCCCCGCCGAGGGCTTTTGGAAGCACGTCCGTGACCTTTGCCACAAGCACGGAAGCCTTCTTATCATCGACGACGTCCGCGCCGGCTTCCGACTTGACCTTGCGGGCTCCGACCATTTCTACGGCTTCAAGGCCGACCTTATCTGCTTCTGCAAGGCCCTTGCCAACGGCTACAACGTCTCTGCCCTTTGCGGCGGCGAGCAGTTCAAGAGCACCGTTTCCGGCATCTCCTTCACCGGAAGCTACTGGATGAGCGCCGTTCCCTTTGCGGCGGGCATTGCCTGCATCGAAAAGATGAAGCGCAAGAATTTGCCGGAGCTTCTGCGCTCCCGGGGCGAGCTTTTGGCCTCCGGGCTCAGGGCCGCCGCCGAAAAATTCGGCTACGATCTGCGCATCACCGGCGAGCCCGCGCTGCCCTATTTCCGCATTGCCAACGACCCCACCCTTGCCCTCCACCAGGAATGGGTCGCCGAGTGCGTCCGTCGGGGCGTGTTTATCACAAACCACCACAACCACTTTATGAACGCCTCTCTCACCGAGGCCGACATCGCCGAGACCGTTGAGATCGCCACCGAGGCCTTCTCCGTCATCAAAGACAGACACACAAAATAGTACAGATATTATTCCAAAAAAGGAGAGGACAAAATGGACCTTTTCGAAAAATGCAGAAACTATACCCTTGCGGACGAGTTCCGTGAAAAGGGGATCTACCCCTACTTCCGCGCCCTTGAATCACGCCAGGACAAGGAAGTTATCATGGAAGGCAAGCGTCGGATCATGCTGGGCTCAAACAACTACCTGGGTCTCACAACCTGCCCCGAGGTGGTGGAGGCGGGCATTGCCGCCTATGAGCAGTACGGCTCCGGCTGCTCCGGCTCACGTTTTTTGAACGGCACGCTTAAGCTCCACCTGGAGCTCGAGGCCGAGCTTGCCGCATTTTTGCGCAAGGAAGCCGTTGTCACCTTTTCAACGGGCTTCCAGTCCAACCTTGGCATAATCAGCGCTCTCGTGGGCCGCACGGACTACGTCATCTGCGACAGAGAGAACCACGCCAGCATTTACGACGGCTGCCGTCTCAGCTTTGGCAAAATGCTCCGCTACCGCCACAGCGACATGGAGGATCTGGAAAACTGCCTTAAGCGCGTTCCCGAGACCGCAGGCTGTCTTATCGTCACCGACGGCGTTTTCAGCATGGGCGGCGACATTGCCCGTCTGCCCGAGATAGTTGACCTTGCCAAAAAGTACGGCGCCCGTGTCATGGTGGACGATGCCCACGGACTTGGCGTTATCGGCGAGGGCGGCCGGGGCACCGCAAGCCACTTCGGCCTTGAGGACGAGGTTGATATCTACATGGGCACCTTCTCAAAGTCCCTTGCCAGCCTTGGAGGCTACATGGCCGCCAGCGCAAAGGTCGTTGACTACGTGCGCCACAACTCCCGTCCCTTTATCTTCTCCGCATCCATCACCCCGGCAAGCTGTGCCTCCGCGCTGGCCGCTCTGCGCCACATCGAGGCTCATCCCGAGCTACCATGGCGCCTTGCAGAGCTTTCTGCCTACGCAAGACGGGGTCTGAAGGAAAAGGGTCTTAAGATAATCGACTCCGAGACCCCCATTATCCCCATCTTCACCTATGACATGGAGACCACCCTCTCCATCGCCGCAGAGCTTTACGACCGGGGCGTTTACGTAAACACCGTTCTGCCCCCCGCAGCCCCCTCCGACGGCTGTATGCTCCGCACCAGCTACATGGCCACCCTCACCGAAGAGCTCATCGACGAGGCCGTTGAGATAATCGCAGACGTTGTCCTCCGCAATATCCCCAATGAATAAGCTTGCCCTTGTGACCGGCGCCAGCAGCGGCATCGGCGCGGCGATATGCGCTTGTCTTGCCAAAGAGGGCTGGAGGGTGTGGGGTCTGTCCCGAAGGGGCACCGCCCCGGAGGGCGTTGTTCCCGTATCTGCCGACGTGACCGACGAAGAAAGCCTTTCCGCCGCCCTTGAAAAGCTGATCTCTGCCGAGGGCAGGCTGGACATGGTGGTAAACTGCGCCGGAAGCGGCATTTCCGGAGCGGTGGAGTTCACTTCCCCTGCTCAGTCCGACTTTCAGATGGAGGTAAACCTCTCCGGCACGGCAAGACTCTGCCGCCTTGCGATACCCCACCTGAAAAAGACGAAGGGTGCGATTATAAACGTGACCTCCGTTGCCGGTGCTCTGCCCATCCCCTTCCAGACATGGTACTCCGTTTCCAAGGCGGCGCTGAACGCATATTCCGCCGCGCTGGCAAACGAGCTTCGCCCCTTTGGCATTCGGGTGTGCGCGGTAATGCCCGGGGACATCAAAACGGGCTTCACCGCCGCAAGGCGGAAATCCCCCGAGGGCGACGCGGAGTATTCCGGCCGCATTTCCCGCTCCGTTGCAAAAATGGAGGCCGACGAGCAAAAGGGCATGAGCCCCGATGCCGTTGCAAAAAAAGTGTGCCGTCTCGGCAAAAGACGGCACCTTCCCCCGGTTTGCACCGTGGGCTTTGGGTACGGCGCGCTGGTCATACTGGCCCGGCTTCTGCCACAAAGGCTTGTTAACCGGGTGCTTTACGAAATGTACGCAAAATAGGCTTGAAATACTCTCCCAAAATAGGTATAATATATGCGTTCGGCGGCTTTGCCGAAAAACTATTTTTTGAGAACTAAAACGGAGACAAACACATGATCATCATTGAAATGGAAAACGGCAAAAAGATCTCCCTGGAGCTTTGCCCCGAGCACGCTCCTATCAGCTGTGAGAACTTTGAAAAGCTTGTTGAACAGGGCTTTTACAACGGCCTTATCTTCCACCGCGTTATCAAGGGCTTTATGATCCAGGGCGGCGACCCCAAGGGCACCGGCATGGGCGGCCCCGGCTGGACCATCAAGGGCGAGTTCAAGTCCAACGGCGTAAACAACCCCCTCTCCCACACCCGCGGCGCTCTCTCCATGGCCCGCGCCTCTGACCCCGACTCTGCCGGCAGCCAGTTCTTTATCGTTCACGAGGATTCCCTCTTCCTGGACGGTGAGTACGCCGTGTTCGGCCGCGTTGTTGACGGTATGGACGTTGTCGACGAGATCGCTGAGACCTCTACCGACTACCGCGACCGTCCCCGCAAGGAACAGAAGATGGCAAAGGTCTACAAGGCCTGAGAAAAACTTATCAAAAAAGATCATCCCGGAAAACGGTTTCGTTTTCCGGGATGTTTTTGTTATCTTTTAAGGATGTAACTTCGGCTCCACGCCGTAGATAGCGACGAAGGCGTCGTAATCTTCGCTGTCGGCAGTCACCCAGCGGTCGAATTTCAGGACCGTGGAGTGGTAGTTATCGGCGGAAATAATATATTCCCAGTTTTCGCTTCCACAGAAGCGGGAAACGGTAAACATGTTTGTCGCTCCAAAGATCCTGTCCCCGTTTGCCGCCTCAAGTTCATAGCCATAGTAGATCCCACTGTCACGCTCGTAAACGGCGGCATAACCGCCCTCACCGATGACGTACAGAGTCTGGGCTATATTGGGTCGTGTATATAGCCGCCTTCCCGCACGCCTGACGAGCCTTTCCGGATCCGGGTAGCCGTAGGTGATCTTTGAATTTTCCCTGCAGTATTCCATGACCGCATCTTCGGCAGAACCACCCGGTTCGACTTCCAGATTCCACAGGTCGGAAAGATAGCGCACGGCGGCCTCCCTGTCCCTGACGGCGTCGGTGTACTGGATGTAATAGTCGGGATCGTAAGGGTCGTTGCAGCTATTTTCGCCATGACAATAGGGAAGACGCACTCCAACATCGGAAACGTATTGGATAAGTGGGACGTTTGCGGCTTCGGCCTCGGAAATAAAACGCTGTGCAACTTCTTCTGAGGTTATTTCCGGGAAATATGAGGTTATTTCCGGGTGATAACCGAAAGACCCAGTGTCGTTAAGCATCGAAGATATCAACCTGTAAAGTCTGCGTTCAAATATCCACCGGAATTCCTCATCCGCCTTCTCAGGTTCGGAGATACGGTATTTTCCAAGCATTATCTCACGTGCAGTTTTTTCCTCTTCGGATATCCCGCAGGCAGAAAAAACTCCAACAGACAACAGTATGCAAATAATCAACAGTATTGATGTTGGTTTTATCCGTTTCATTATCCACCTCTTTTTTCGTAAACCCTTTCACGTGAAAAGAGTCATACTTATGGTATCAGTATGCGGTTATTCCTGCAACGCCGGAAATATTGGCAGCCTTTGTCGCTACACTTCCGGACAAAAATGCAGGTAAACCATGATTGATTCCTACCGCCCTGTAACTGTTGTTGTAGTAAATATAAACCAAACCGCCACTATCTCCATCAACCGTTGTTCCATTGCTGTAATTTATTCGCAGCATATCGGAAAGCGAAACCGGTTGATGTGTTTCGCTATCAAAGGCAATACCGGAATACATTGTTGAAGCAACTGTACCGTTCAACATATATCCGGTCGCAGCTCCCCGAAAATAAACAGAAGCATTTTCCGGGGGATCATATATGTATCCGGACATCGGAATTCCGTCTGCAGTCATATGACTCACAGTTTCCCCTTGATATAGCTCAATGAAAGCTACATCAAGGGACCCAGAGAATTGCTTGAATCTGACAATACCTATCCCTATATTCTGACCGACTTCGGTAACACAGTGGCCGGCAGTTACAAGCCCGTTTACCCCATTATATCTTGCCCGGTATCCAATACTGGCGGGATCGGCTAAAATACCTAAATATCCGCCCTGATAATGGATCCCACGCTCTCTCGGTTCAGCTTTAACTGGGTCTTCAAGGGAATCCACCGTTTCAACTTCTCTGAATTCAATCCCCGGATATGAAGAAATATGTTTTGTAAAGGCATCCCGGTTTGCCTGACTGCTGTTGGATAATTCAACAAAGATAAGATTATCTTCTTGGGAAATACCAACCCCGACAAAGCTATCAATCATGAAAATCAGCTTATTATCAAGCTTTTGAGAATTATTCATCTTCTGTCGGAGGAATGACATGATTTTGCTCATCATGAGGGACTGCTGATACATCAGTTCGTTTAAGGACCTTGGTGCGAATAAAGTGTTAACGCTGCTCCTGGTAGCCGAGCAGATCAAAGCTAAAGTATCTTTGCTATAGTCAGTGACAAGGACAACAAGCTCGCCGCTGTCGTCAATATATGCACCGGCATACCAGTCAGGATATTCTCCTGAAAATTTGCCGTCTTTCTTCTGTTGTTCAAAGGATGACATCAGCAGCTCGTACTCTGTCAGGCTGGCAGATTCAATTGAAGCCCTGTCCGGGACAGCTGCCGATGCAGGAATGACTAACATCAGAAGAACAAGAAAGAAACCAACAAAACTTTTTACGTAACGCATGTTTTTACCATCCTTTCAAAAATAATAACGCAATGTGTGTTTGGAGTCAATAGGCATATATTGCAAACGGATCAAAAGTGACAGTTCAGCTATACACGCAATAATGCAGATACACGCAGAATACCGCTTGATTTATTTGCAATAGTCTAAAATACTATCGAATCAGCGCATAATTTGTCATCACCCCTCGTCACAATTTGTTTGCGTAATAAGTATAACATTCACATCCTGTTGCTGTCAAGGATTAAGGCAATTGTGACCATGTTTTCTCTGTATTGCACAAAATTAACTTGTCGTTTTTGTGCAATACAACCAAAGGGCGGGGATTCTCCCCGTGCCCCCTCCGCCCCTGCGGGGCACCTCCCCCGATGGGGGGAGGTTTCTGTATTGTGCCGGGTTTGGAGGCGGTGTGATACGTTGGCGCATTCATCCCCGAATGCCCTTCCTCTTATCTGGATTCGGGGGGAGATTCCCTACCGGGCGTTAATATAAACCATGAGCCGTAGGGCGGGGGCTTGCTCCCGCCGAAACCCTGTGAAGGCACATGGTTTACAAACTATGTGAGGAAAAGGCTTCCCCTTGCAGGGGAAGCTGGATCGCCGCAGGCGAGACTGATGAGGTGGAGCTTGCCAATTTGCCGTTGTCCGATGCCGTACCAAAGGCAGCCCCCGTGCCCCCTCCGCCCCTTCGGGGCACCTCCCCCGATGGGGGGAGGTTTATATAGGGCGATTGTTAAATCGACCCTACCGCAATTATTCATTATTCATCAGCGAAGCGGCTTCATTATTCAATATTCATTCGTCCCCACCCCGTATCATCCCGGTTGCCCCTTCCGGCGACATTGTGCCGAAGGCGACGTTTGCGGGCGTTCACAGAACGCCCCTACGTGCCAATGCGTTATTGTTCGACATCGTGCTAAAGGCAGTCTTCGCCCAAAGCCCCCCTTGCCTAAAGGGGGGTAGGGGGGATTCCGTAAGCCTCTCCCGGCAACATTGTGCCAAAGGCAACGTTTGCGGGAGGCTGATAGCCTCCCCTACGGGCGCAAAGACAACCTATGCGCCGTAGGGGCAGATATCATCTGCCCGCCGGGGGAACCCACGTATCATCCCGGTTGCCATTCCCGGCAACACCGTGCCGATGGCGACGTTTTCTTCGGTCTTCACCGCAGGCTGGATCGCCGCAGTAAAAAGCCCCCCTTGCCTAAAGGGGGGTAGGGGGGATCCCTGCATCAGAGGGCAAAAAAAACTCATCCCGGAAAACGGCTTTCGTTTTCCGGGATGTTTTTGTTATCTTTTAAGGATGTAACTTCGGCTCCGTGCCGTAGATGGCGACGAAGGCGTCGTAATCTTCGCTGTCGGCAGTCACCCAACGGTCGAATTTCACAAGGAAGAGATACCCATCCCCGCAGTATACCAGCCGATCCCAGCCTTCGCTGTCGGCAAAACGGTAAACGCAGTTTATTCCTCCGGAGCCGCAGACGGGCGTTCCGCAATTGGCCGAGAGTGTATCCCGGTAAAGAAGTTCAGGGGCTTTTGTGTAAACGGCGGCATAGCCGTTCTCACCTGCAAGGTATATCTCAACTCCGGGGCCGTTGTTGGCAGTTAAGCTGTCCCGGGCGCGTCCCCGGGCAAGAACACGGTCCGCTTTGCCGGTTCCGTAAACCGTCTTTGAATTCTCCCGGCAATATTCCATGACCGCCGATCTCAGAGAGGCCGTATCTGCCGCATCTATGCCCCAAAGCCCGCCCAGATAATTAAGCGCAGATTCCGCCTGCGCCCTGCACCGAACGTAGCCAAGGTAGTATTCCGGAGTTTCCGGATCGTTGGGAGCATATTCGATATAGCACGGAGCTCTCAGCCCCATACTCACGGCGCACTCACCGAGGGGGATCCCATTTGCCTGTGCACCGCTGCGGCAAGCCTCCATAAGCTCCAGGCAATCGTTATCCCCGTAGCTCACCTGTCCGCCAAATCCCTCGTAGGCAAGCCACAAAAGCCGACGTTCAAAGTCTGCGGCAAACTCCGCATCTTCGTTTTCCGGAGAGGAGATATAATACTTTGAAAGCATGATCTCGCTGACCGGGTCCTTCTCTGCTTTACCGCACGCCGAAAAACAGGATACGATCATGCATACGGAAAGCATTAACAAAATGAAACGTTTGATTTTCATACATCATCCTCCTATTGTGCTCATTACCTCCGCTTACTCCGTACGGATCACACAAAAAGTATAACATTCACATCCTGTTGCTGTCAAGCAAAAAAGCAATTATGACCATATTTTCTCTGTATTGTACAAAATTAACTTGTCGTTTTTGTGCAATACAACCAAAGGGCCGGTATTCTCCCCGTGCCCCCACCGCCCCTGCGGGGCACCTCCCCCGATGGGGGGAGGTTTATATATGGGTCGATTCGTGAATCGACCCTACCGCAATTATTCATTATTCATCAGCGAAGCGGCTTCATTATTCAATATTCATTTGTTCCGCGTA
>SVLY01000056.1 GCA_015067715.1 Oscillospiraceae bacterium
TACGAAGTAAATATTTCATCGCGAAGCGATTTCACTTGCCCGCAGGGCAAATTTCATTGTAAAAGAAAACACCTTTTGTCCCAGACAAAAGGTGTTTTCTTTTACTAAGTCGCCGGGACGACAGGCCAAAACAAAAAATAACCCGTAACGACAGAAGCGTTACGGGTTTTCTTTACTTAACCGTGACCCTGTCGAATTCGCTCACCGAAAGATCGACTTCCTCCGGGGACAGGCGTTTGCCGTTCAGGGATACGTTTTCCACCGTGACGTCCCGGTTACAGTGGATCTCGTCTGCGCCGCCGAAGATCACGGGGGGACAGGCCATGTCGCAGTCGGAGATTATCTGAATGTTTTCAAACCTGAGGCGGCTGACCCGGCCGAGAATATGGTCGTTTGAATATACCCCGTCGTAGATGGGCGAATGGATAAGCGCCGGATAATAGGGCTCGTTTTTCCCCGGATAGGGCGCGGCCATGTCGTGCTGATAAACCGGGGGAAGGTCGTGTCTGCTGTACTCACAGCGGATGTTCCTCACCAGCATATCGTGAACCCACGCCCGGTCGGTGTTGTGGAGGCGCATACAAACGTGGGTCGCGTGGATAATATCACAGTCGTCCCAAAGAATATCGTAATACTCATCGGCGCAGGTCTCGGCGCCAAGCTCAAGACAGCTTCCCCAGTCGCACCAAATGGTGCAGCCGGTAACGCTTATGTGATGCTGGTTCGCCCTGTCCCAGCCCTTTATGCCCTTGATGACCATGCAGTCGTCAAAGTCACGCAAAAAGCAGTTTGCAACACGGATATAACGGCTGTTGAAGGTATCTATTCCGTCGGAGTTATAGCGCCACATTCCGATGGTCTTTGCCCATTCCACGTTCACGTTTTCGCAGTTTGCAAGAATATATGCAAAGGTGGAGCTGTCCCGGGCGATAACGCCGTTTATCTCGCAATCGGCGCAGGAATAGAGGTGAACGCAGCCCTTGAGCACATTTTTCTCTGCAATATGCCCGCGCAAAACGGCCTCATCCCTGAAATCCTTGCCGTAATCGAAAACGCCCATGCCGGGCTCCGGCACGTCGTTTTGCCAGGTGATAAGCAGGGTGGAATCGTCCCGCTCCTCACGGCTTCCGTCGATAACGCCGTAACCCAGGATGCGCACGTTCTTTTTGTGGAACACGCCCACAGAGCCGTAGACAACTGCGCCCCCGTCGACGTAAAGGGTCTGGCCGTCCCGGAGCTCAATATCACCCATATCGTGAACCCCCGGAGCGAAGTATAACACGTTGGGGTCGTTTTTGTCCACACCGAAATCGTTTACGGGGTTGGCAAAAATATGAAGTGCGTTGTGGGGGCCGTTTATCTCAAGAGTGTAGCTTCCGCAGGAAAAAAGCTCTGCGCGGATGCTGTGACGGTCTTCGCCCACGGTGACCTTTGCCCCTTTGGACAAGGGGCGGACGACAGCCTCTTGGATCTCGGCCTCGCTTACAGCCTCCAGGACCACATTTCGGTCGGTCTCGAAGCTGATAAAGGCCGCAAGCTCCGTCTGCTCCACGGGGCGCTGACGTCCCGGCCAGACGGTGTTATAGGGCATGGCAGACACCCGGCAGAACCACTGGCCCGCGGGCTGTCCGTTGAGGGTGAGGGACGAAAGGCCGACGTCGACCGTCTCGCCCATGGGAGGCTGATGGATCTTCAGCATAGTATTTCTCCTTTTTTTGTTCGGGCTCTGTTAAAATTCCTCTGCCGTACAGGTCTCCGTATCGAAGGCAACGGTCTTGCCAAAAGCTATGATGTTTTCCGTACCCAGCTTTTCCATCCAGCCTGCAACTGTCTGAGTTGCAAAGGGCCCCGTGCCGTCGCGGCCGTCCTCGCCCCTGTTGAACCAAAGCCAGTCCGGGGTGGACCAGAATGCGTATTTCGGAGCAACAGCCCTGTAAAAGCTCTCGTCAACGCCGTTCTGACCGTGGTGGGCCATCTGAACTGCGTCGGCACGTATATCCGTTCCGGAGGCCATAAGCTTTTTTCCGCCATCAACACCCAGATCGCCCAGCACGAGGAAGGTAAATCCGTCCTCACTGATGCGGAGTACGACGGACTGGTTGTTTATTGGGTTTGCAAGTATCTCCGGGTTGGCAACAGCAAGAACCTCGACCCTCATTGTGCCAAGCTCAAAGACGGTGCCGGGCTGAATATCGAAATACCTTTCGTCCAGATTCTCTCTTGCAAAGGCGTTCCACTCAAGAACCTCGCTAATGTCCGAAGTCCCGGCAAGGCGGGCCCAATCGTCGGTAACCTGGGATGCGCCAAGCCTGTCGTAGGTCAGAACGCCTGCCTTGATAACGTCCATAACAGCGTCGTGGTGGTCGCAGTGGGGGTGGGTTATGAGCCAGAGGTGAATATGTCCCCCAAGCTTGTTTACAACACGGGTCAGCTCGTCCCCGTCGCCGTGGTTGCCGCCGTCAATGACCAGAACGTGGCCGGACTTTGCAACGACGGTGTAGCAGGTCATCTGGCTGTAAGTCTTATTCGTGTGCTTGATTATTTTCATGTTCAGTTCTCCGTTTGGGCAACGATCGTTCCCTGATATTCGTTCAGAAAGTCCTCAGCTGTCTTTTGCATTCTGCAAACGGCCCAGCCATCCTTAAAGGAAAAGCTCATACTGCAGTTTCCAAAATAGCGGTCTGTTATCTGCACGAAGATCCAAAGCTTGTTTTCCTGGGTCCAGCAGGCAGATACCGCGTCGTCGTACATAAATCCGTTTTCTGTGACAACGCCTCCGTGACCGTCGGCATAGCCAAGCTGGGGAAATTTACCGAAAAGGTTTTTGTTTATGCCAAAGGGAAGCTCCTTGTCCCCCTGTGCGTTGGTATAGCGCAAAACTCCCCCGTCGCCGGAAAAGCTGAAGGAAAACTTCGTTATTCCGGCGTGGTTTTCCCGGCAGATATACGTCCTTCCTTCGATTTGAGGTCTCATGGGCGAATCGGCCATGCCGCAAAGGGCTCTGAGCTTAAGGCTCTCCCCAAGGGAGTCAAGCTTTTTCTTCCATGCTTCGTTTTCTGCCAGAGGCGCCTTTCCCGCGGGGGACACGATGAGGTCCATATAGGCGCCGATGATCAGGCTTGCGGCCGAGGCGTTACCCTGGTTGTCACCGGTTATGACCATGAGCAGGTCTTTGTCCGGGGTGCATACCGTGAACTGACAGCCCATGCCGTTAAAGGCAAAGCTGTTTTGCTCCGTGCGCCATATCTGATAGCCGTAGCCGTGGGCAAAAACGTTTCCGTGGCAGTTTTCCCGGTTGTCCACAACGGCGCCCGTAGCTTTTGCAACGTAAGCGGAGTTGATAAGCTGTTTGCCGTTATGGTTTCCGCCATTCATCAGAAGCCGCCCGAAGGAGGCCATGTCCCGTGTGGTGCAGACAAGTGCCGAATCCGCCCAGCTGTCCTCGTTTTTGGTCTTAAGTATCTCTGCGGTCTTAAACGTTCCAAGGTGGGTAAATATCCGGCTGTTCAGAAAGTCGAAAAGCCTCATGCCGGAGAGCTTTTCAACCAGAGCTCCCAAAACCTGGGAGCCGGAGCTGTCGTATTCCCAGACCGTTCCCGACGGGCGCGTGCCGTCCCCGGGGCGGAAATAGAGCTTTGTTCTGTCCGGCTCGTCAAAGGAGAACCAGTAGTTTCCCGGACGGCAGGTGGTCATGGTGAGCATCTCCCTCACTGTGAGGTCGGCCATAAACTCCGGAAGCTCCGCCCCGTACTTTTCCGGGAAATACGCGGCGATCTTCCCGTCCAGATCCAAAACACCGTCCTCCTCCAGAAGGCCGATGGCAACGGAAACGTAGCTTTTCGTCTCGGAATACATTCTGTGGCAAAAATCCTTGTCAAAGGGCGCCCAGTAAAACTCTCCGAAGACCCTGTCCCCCTTCATAAGCAAAAGGCTGTGAGTGTTCAGCCCCCGGCGTTCCAGAGTGGATACAAATTCAAAAACCTTCTCCGAAGCGACCCCCGCCGCCTCCGGTGAAATGGGTTCAAACATAGCAAGATCCTCCCATGCACGTCAATTGCGTTCCGGTGTTCAAGGCTATTATATCACAGCCTCTCCCCCGGAGCAAGAACCCAGTATAATAAAAATCATGCTGTTTTTCGCATCTGTTGCATGTAATGCGCTCAATCACCTTATAAACAGTTTACATTCAGCAGATATCGTGGTATAATAAAAGTACAAGACCAATTCATTGTCCTTTTTATAGTACACACCATATATTATACTGATGTCAGAAAAAAAGAGGAGATGCACAAAAAATGAAGATCAACGGCTTTATTCACCAGTACCCCCTGTCAAAAACACTCCGCTTTAAGCTCATTCCCTACGGCAGAACACTTGAGCATTTCACAACGAACATCAGCCTTCAGAAGGACGAAGAACTTGCCCGGTTGTATCAGCGTGTCAAAGGCTACATAGATGAATACCACCGCCATTTTATCAACGAGGTTCTCTCTTCCGTCGCAGCACTTGACGTATCAGCCTACGCCAGTCTGTATTACAAGGCATCCAAAGACCCCAACGACAAGAAAAAACTCGAAAATGAGGGCAATGCCCTCCGCAAAAAAATCGCCACTCATTTTTCGTCCCATAAAAACTACAAGACGCTTTTCGACAAGGATCTTATTTGCAATATCCTTCCCGCATGGGTCGAAGACGAAGAAAAGAAGCGCGAGATAGAGCATTTCCATCAGTTCACAACATACTTTGTCGGTTTCTATGAAAACAGAAAGAATTTCTACACAGAGGAAGCCAAAGCCACCGGTATCGCCAACCGTTGCATAAATGACAATCTTCCCAAATTTTTGGATAACGCCCGTTCATATGAAAAGCTGACCCAAAATTTTTCCGCCGGTGATCTTTCGGCCTTATTGGCAGATGTCTCCGGCCTTACACCCACACCCATAGAAGAATTCTTTTCTCTGGACGGCTATAAAAACTTCCTGTCACAAAACGGTATAGAAAGCTACAACCATATCATTGGTGCCGTTAACTCCCACGTCAACCAATTTAACCAGACTCACGGCAAATCCGAATTCGTTCCCAAGTTTAAAGTTCTTTTTAAGCAGATTCTCTGCGAGGGTAAGCACTTTTTTGCCATCCCCGAAGCATTCACCTCTGATAACGAGGTTCTCGGCGCCGTCAATGATCACTATACAACGGTAATCAGCAGCATCGAAAGACTGAACGATCTTTTCTGCGGGATCGAGGGATACAATTCCAGTGGCATCTATCTCAGAAACAACACTGCGGTTTCTGAGCTGTCCTACAGAATAACCGGATCCTGGCACAGTATTAAAGATGCCTGGGAAAAAGAATACGACAATTCCATTCCGAATAAGAAGAAAAGAAACGATACTTTCTACGAAAACCAGGAGAAGACCTGGAAAAACATTTCCGCTTTCTCGCTGTCCGCTCTTCAGGGATACACCGGAGACCAGACTCTTCCCATAACCGATTATCTTAAAAAGCGCTCCGGAATTCTCTTTGGATATATCCTCGACTGTTACCGGAAAGCAGAAGACCTTATCGGTAAGCCCTACACAAACAAATCAAAGCGTCTTGCAAAAAACGACGATGACATAGCCCTTATAAAAAATCTTCTCGACGCCCTCAAGGCATTCGAGCTTTTTGCCAAACCCTTTTCTGTTTCTGCCGATGCAGGGGACAAAGATGATCGGTTTTATGCCGTTTTCGATGAATGCTATAACGACCTTTCCGACCTTGACAGGCTTTACGACAAGGTCAGAAACTATATCACCCAAAAGCCATACTCCACCGACAAGATCAAGCTTAATTTTGACAACTCCCAGTTCCTGAACGGGTGGGACAAAAACAAGGAGAAAGATTACAGGAACGTTCTTCTCAGAAAAGGCAACGATTACTATCTGGGAATAATGGCAAAAGATTCCTCCAGACTATTTCTCACGTATCCCAACGAAGACAGCAACGGGTGGGAGAAAATAGAATACAAGTACATCTCCAAACCGTTTATGGACCTTCCCAAAAACGCTTTTTCCGAAAAATATCGAGAGCTGATGAACCCTTCCAAGGAAATCCTTGATATCCGCTCAGAAAAGACATATATAAAGGACAATAATAATATTTCTAACTTCAGTCTTTCTGATTGCCATAAAATGATCGAGTACTATCAAAACTTTATTGCACTATATCCCAACTGGGTTGAATTTAACTTACACTTCAAATCTCCGCATGAATACAACGACATAAACGAGTTTTTCACAGATGTAGCCGACCAGGGTTATAAGCTCAGCTTCAACCCCATTTCCGAAGCATTTATTGAAGATCACGTTGCCTCCGGCGAGCTGTATCTTTTCAGGATCTATTCCAAAGACTTCTCCGAAAACAGCAAGGGCACGCCAAACCTTCACACTCTGTATTTCAAAATGCTATTTGACGAAAGAAACCTGAACGACGTTGTCATTCAGCTTTGCGGCGGTGCAGAGATGTTTTATCGCTATCCCAGCATCAAACCCGAAGAGCTTATCGTCCACCACAAGGGCGAGCCCATCAAAAACAAGAACAGCCATAATACCAAAGAATTCAGCACCTTCGAATATGACATCATAAAGGACAGGCGTTATTCACAACCACAGTTCTCCCTCCATATCCCGATCAAGCTGAACTACAAATCCACCGGCAAAGACCGAATCAACGCGGCTGTACGTAAGGCACTGAAAGCTTCCGACAAAAACTACGTCATCGGTATTGACCGCGGTGAGAGACACCTTATTTACGTAACCGTTGTTGACAATGACGGTAACATTGTCGAGCAGTTTTCCGGAAACTGCATAACCAACGAATACAACGACTGTGTCCACACGACGGATTACAGGGAGCTTTTGGACAGAAAAGAAAAAGAGCGCCTCTCTGCCCGCCAGAACTGGACGACCATAGAGGGCATCAAAGAGCTTAAAGAAGGTTACGGCAGTCAGATCGTCCACAAGATTTGTCAGCTTGTTGTCAAATATGATGCCATTATCGCAATGGAAGACCTTAACTCCGGGTTCAAAAACAGCCGCGCCAAAGTTGAAAAGCAGATGTATCAAAAATTCGAGAAAATGCTGATCGACAAGCTGAACTATCTTGCTGATAAAAATAAGCCGGTCCTTGAAAACGGAGGTATTCTGAAAGCCTATCAGCTTACCGAAAAGTTTGAGAGCTTCAAAAAAATACACAGCCAGAACGGATTTATTTTCTACGTTCCCGCCTGGCTTACCAGCAAGATCGATCCTACCACCGGTTTTGTTGATCTTTTGAATCCAAGATACACATCCGTTGAAGACGGTAAGGCCTTTATCCGGAAATTCGACTCTATCGTTTACAATCCTTCTGAAAAACTGTTTGAGTTCAGCTTTGACTACAGAAATTTCCCCAAGGGCTCAACCGACTTCACCGGAAAATGGACTGTCTGCTCCTACGGAAAGCGCATAGAGACCCGACGTGACCCGGAAGCCAACAACAGATTTATCAGCTCAGAGATGGATATTACCCATGAATGGGAGAGCTTCTTTAAAAAATGGGATATTGCTGTCTCCGAAAACGACATGAAAGAGCAAATACTCATGCATGATAAAAAGGACTTCTATGTGGGTTTCATGCACCTGCTAAAGCTGACCCTTCAGATGCGAAACAGCATTCCCGGCACCGAAACAGACTATCTTATCTCTCCTGTCAGAAACAGGAACGGTGAGTTTTACAACAGCACCAACTACAGCAGCACTTCTCCCCTGCCATCAAACGCAGATGCCAACGGCGCATATAATATCGCAAGAAAGGCTATGTGGATGATATCAAAGATAAAAAACACGCCTGACAGCGATTTGAAAAAAGCCTGCCCACCCATCACAAACAAGGAATGGCTTGAATTTGCCCAAACGGTATGAGCGAATACTCTATTCCAATCTCATTTCTGAATGACTTCATTTTTTGCCCCGCTTCAATCTATTTTCACCAGCTTGAGGAAAATTCAGAAATAATCACCTATCAGGGGTGAAGCCCAGTTAAACGGTACCGCCGCCCACAAAACAGTTGATTCGGCAGCCTATTCAACCTCATCTCATATCCTGCAGGGAATCTATGTCTACAGTGAACAATATGATCTGCACGGGAAGATCGATATTTTCAACACTGTAAGCGGAAACCTCTGCGAGAGAAAGAAAAGAGTGCAGAGAATATACGATGGATATATTTTCCAGCTATATGCTCAATTCTTTTGCCTGCAGGATATGGGGTATACCGTGAAGAAGCTTTCCGTTTACGAAATTGACAACAGCGAAAGAATACTGTATAATATCGTAACAGAGATAAACAATCGATTTGCAAAAGAGTTTGACCAGTGCGACAGTGTATATATCTTCCAGATGAGCAAATCATGTAAGATTTTAAAGTTTGGTTATGCGAAAAACGAAGATAAGGAGTTGATAATTGTTTGACATCTGCAAACCTCAGTCTTAATTACAAGCACACTCCGGTTTTCGTCTCAAACACAAGCTTTATTCCTCCGTTTACTCTAATCAATGGAATGAATTGTATGAGTAGTTCTGTTGATTATCACAAGACAAGGGTCTAATCACCTCTAATAATTTCTACTGTTGTAGATCACATGCTGTAGGCTTCCTTATGGCTGATGTCTAATCACCTCTAATAATTTCTACTGTTGTAGATGCTGATGCCCCCCCCAGAAGGGAGATGGTCTAATCACCTCTTATAATTTCTACTGTTGTAGATCAGAACACATTGACCTGCACGTTTGTGTCTAATCACCTCTAATAATTTCTACTGTTGTAGATGGGTCTCTGCAATGCGCGTAGAAAAGCGTCTAATCACCTCTAATAATTTCTACTGTTGTAGATATGTGATCTTAGCCGGGCAGGTGGGGCGTCTAATCACCTCTAATAATTTCTACTGTTGTAGATTCCTTTACATTGTGTGTGTGGATAGTTGGTCTAATCACCTCTAATAATTTCTACTGTTGTAGATTGTTGACCAGATGGGTCTGAAATTCGCGTCTAATCACCTCTAATAATTTCTACTGTTGTAGATCCTCTGTCTGCTGATTGCAAGCTCAGCGGTCTAATCACCTCTAATAATTTCTACTGTCGTAGATCATGAACATTTCCATGGCAAGACCAATGTCTAATCACCTCTAATAATTTCTACTGTTGTAGATTTTTAGGGCTAACCCCTGCAAAAGCCGTCTAATCACCTCTAATAATTTCTACTGTTGTAGATCTTGATCCATAGTTGACTGGCGTTCAAGTCTAATCACCTCTATTAATTTCTACTGTTATAGATGTAGTAGTCGCAGGACGGTACCCATCCTTCTAATCACCTCTAATAATTTCTACTGTTGTAGATGTCCGTGTGGAACGCCATCAAGGCCGTGGTCTAATCACCTCTAATAATTTCTACTGTTGTAGATATTCCTCTTTACTCCGTCCACTCAAGGGTCTAATCACCTCTAATAATTTCTACTGTTGTAGATAAAATATCTTGTGATTCGTTTATGGTTGGTCTAATCGCCTCCAATAATTTCTACTGTTGTAGATACGAAGAGGGCGTGACCTTCACGGCTGAGTCTAATCACCTCAAATAATTTCTACTGTTGTAGATGACTACGCTGCACTACGCAGTGGAAGCATTAATCAAATCTATGATACATCAAATAATCCGGACACCCAAGAATGCAATTGCAATCTTGAGCGTCCTGTGCTATAATATACCCGTCCTCCTGACACTAAGCAAAGGGCTGCGTGAAAGGTGCCAAGCTGAAGATCATTCTCCTGCGGGGTTTGCCCTGGGTGTTTTGTTGCCGCATCTTTTTTTCGTGCTCTGAGCTTTTTCAGAGAAAAAAGGGATGGCGGCATTTATTTTTTTTGAAGGCGGAAGAGAGCATGGAAACAAGAGTTGCGGTGATGAGCATAATCGTTGAAAACGGAACCTCCGTTGAGGCAATCAATTCACTCCTCCACGAATACGGGGACTGTATCATCGGGCGAATGGGTCTGCCCTACCGAAAGCGGGGCATAAACATTATCAGCATTGCCCTTGACGCGCCTCAGAACACAATATCTGCCCTTTCCGGAAAGATCGGAAACCTTCCGGGGGTCAGCGTGAAGACCGCCTATTCAAGCGTTACCGGCCATGAATGATAAGCTCACCGACCTCACCCGCCGCCTTGCCGTCTCCGGTGCTCTTTCCCGGGAGGAATACGAATATCTCATAGTCAACCGCACCCCGGATGTCGCCCAAAGCCTTGCTCATGCGGCGCTTTCCGTCCGGGAGCGGATCTATGGCAGGGACGTTTACGTCCGCGGGCTTATCGAGATAAGCAATATCTGCCGGAACGACTGCCTTTACTGCGGCATACGCCGTTCAAACAAAAACGTCTGCCGCTACCGCCTTGAGCCCCGGGACATTCTCGCCTGCTGTGACGAGGGCTACGACCTTGGCTTTCGCACCTTCGTGCTCCAGGGCGGAGAGGACGGGTTTTACACCGACGGGCTCCTCTGCGATCTGATATGCGACATAAAGACCGCCCACCCGGACTGCGCCGTCACCCTGTCGCTGGGTGAGCGAAGCCGGGAGAGCTACGCCGCGCTGAAGTCTGCCGGGGCGGACAGGTATCTGCTCCGCCACGAGACCGCGTCCCCGGAGCACTACGCAAGCCTCCACCCCGCCCAGATGAGCTTTTCCGCCAGAATGGCCTGCCTTTACGACCTTAAGGACCTTGGCTATCAGGTGGGCTGTGGGTTTATGGTGGGCTCTCCGGGACAGACTCCGGCGCATATCGCCCGGGATCTTGAGTTTATCGCAGAGTTCAAGCCGGACATGTGCGGAATCGGCCCGTTCATTCCCCAAAGGGACACACCCTTCGGCACAGAACCGGCAGGCACGCTTGAGCTCACCTGCTATCTGCTGAGCGTCATCCGCCTTATCTGCCCCAACGTTTTGCTTCCTGCCACCACGGCACTTGGCACCATAGACCCCTTCGGACGGGAAAAAGGTATTCTCGCCGGGGCAAACGTGGTCATGCCAAACCTTTCGCCCCCGTCTGCAAGGAAAAAATACGCCCTTTACGACAATAAGATCTCCGACGGCGCCGAATCTGCCCAAAGCAAGGCAGAGCTTGTGCGCCGCATGGACGCCATAGGCTTCCGCGTGGTCACCGCCCGGGGAGATATTATTAAATAAACACAAACTATTTTCTGAAGGGGAAGAGAGAGCTCTGACCCAAAAGAGAGGAGAAAACTAAAAAACATGGCAAACTACGCCCCCAGATCACTCAAAGCCGAAGAGTTCATCCACGACGGCGAGATCCTCGACACCCTCGCCTGGGCCGAGGAGCACAAAAACGACCTGCCCCTTATCCGCAGTATTCTCGAAAAAGCCCGCCCCCAAAAGACGGACACCGGCTATACCTGCGCCGGACTTTCCCACAGGGAAGCCTCCGTTCTGCTGGCCTGCGACGATCCGGAAATAATTGCAGAGATCTATAAGATCGCCGAAGAGATAAAGCTTGCCTTCTACGGCAACCGCATTGTCATCTTCGCTCCCCTTTATCTCTCAAACTACTGCGTTAACGGCTGTACCTACTGCCCCTACCACCACCAGAACAAGCATATCGCCCGGAAAAAGCTCACCCAGGAGGAGGTTCGCGCCGAGGTCATCGCCCTTCAGGATATGGGTCACAAGCGCCTTGCCATCGAGTCCGGCGAGGATCCCGTGAACTCCCCCATCGAGTATATTCTGGAATGCATAAACACTATCTACAGCGTCCACCACAAAAACGGCGACATTCGCCGGGTTAACGTAAACATCGCCGCAACCACCGTTGAGAACTACCGAAAGCTCAAGGACGCCGGCATCGGCACCTATATCCTCTTTCAGGAGACCTACCACAAGGAGAGCTACCTTCAGCTCCACCCCACAGGCCCCAAGCACGACTACGCCTACCACACCGAAGCCATGGACCGCGCCATGGAGGGCGGCATAGACGACGTGGGTCTGGGCGTTCTCTTCGGGCTTGAGCTCTACAAATACGAGTTCGCCGGACTTCTTATGCACGCCGAGCACCTTGAGGCCGTCCACGGCGTCGGCCCTCACACCATCAGCGTGCCCCGGCTGAAGAGAGCGGACGATATCGACCCCGACGCCTTTGACAACGGCATAGACGACGAGACCTTTGCAAAGATAACCGCCTGCATCCGCCTTGCCGTGCCCTACACCGGAATTATCATCTCCACCCGTGAGACCGAGGCCGTCAGAACCAGGCTTTTGCGTCTTGGCGTGTCCCAGGTCTCCGGCGGCTCACGCACCTCCGTCGGCGGCTACGCCGGCTACACCCCCGACCAGCGCCCCCACGACACCGAGCAGTTCGACGTTTCCGACCAGAGAAGTCTGGACGAGGTTGTAAGATGGCTTATGGAAAACGGGCACATCCCCTCCTTCTGCACCGCCTGCTACCGGGAGGGGCGCACCGGTGACAGATTTATGAGCCTGTGCAAGACCGGCCAGATACTAAACTGCTGTCACCCCAACGCCCTTATGACTCTCAGCGAGTACCTTGAGGACTACGCCTCCGAAGCCACAAAAGCCGTAGGCTACGAAATGGTGGAAAAAGAGTTCTCCCGCATTCCCAAGGACAAGGTCCGCGCCATTGCAAAGGACAATATCGAGGCAATAAAGGCCTCGAACCGCAGAGATTTCCGTTTCTGATCCCCCCCCCGAAAATAAGGAGGAATACGACCCATGGCACTAAACGAAGTTGCCGCCGCCGAGCGGTTGCATATCGGCTTTTTCGGCATGAGAAACGCCGGAAAGTCCAGCCTTGTAAACGCCGTTACCGCACAGAGCTTTTCCGTGGTATCCCCGGTAAAGGGCACCACTACGGACTCCGTGACCAAGACCATGGAGCTTTTGCCACTTGGCCCCGTTGTTATAACCGACACCCCCGGCCTTGACGACGAGGGCGAGCTGGGGGCTCTCCGTGTGGAAAAAGCCCGGCAGACTCTGGACAGGATCCACCTTGCCGTTGTGGTCACCGAAGCTTTCCGGGAGCCCAGCGCAGAGGAGCTTGCCCTTATAAATGAGCTGAAAGAGCGAAATATACCCACAGTTCTGGCTCTTAACAAAGCAGATCTCGGCTCTGCCGGGGTAAACCTGCCCGATTTGCCCTGTGTTTTGGTAAGCGCAAAGACCGGCCTGGGTGTTGAGCTTTTGAAAGAGACCCTTGGCAAACTCGCCCCCAAAAGCCGGACTCCCCGTTACATTATCTCGGATATGATCTCTCCCGGGGACACTGTCGTGCTCGTCACCCCCATAGATGAGTCTGCCCCCAAGGGAAGACTCATTCTGCCCCAACAGCTCACGCTGAGGGATATTCTGGACGCCCACGGAATTGCCCTTGTTTGCCGGGAGACAGAGCTTGCCCAAACTCTTTCAAAGCTTGCCTCTCCCCCCAAAATGGTGATCACCGATTCCCAGGCCTTTGGTAAGGTTAGCAGGCTCGTGCCGGAGAGCGTCCCCCTGACGTCCTTCTCAATTCTCATGGCAAGGTACAAGGGCGATCTGAAAACCCAGATATCCGGAGCGGCAAGGCTTGCCACCCTGAAAAACGGGGACAGGGTGCTTATCTCCGAGGGCTGTACCCACCACCGTCAGTGCAAGGACATCGGCACAGTCAAAATTCCCGGCTGGATAGAGGGCTTTTCCGGAGCAAAACCGGAATACACCTTCACCTCCGGCGGAGAATTCCCCGCAGATCTCTCTGACTTTCAGCTTATCGTCCATTGCGGAGGGTGCATGCTCAACGAAAAAGAGATGGCCTCACGCATTGAAAAGGCGGTTGCCGCAAAGGTTCCCATTGTGAACTACGGTCTTGCCATCGCTCAGATGCACGGCATTTTAAAGCGCAGCGTTGAGCTTTTCCCGGACATTGCAAAGCTTCTGGACGAATAAAGTAAATATAACCGCGCCGCAAACCGTGAGCACTTCACGGCACGCGGCGCGGTTGATTTTTATTTTGCGGTGAGCCAATATCCCTCCAGCAAAGCGACAGGCGCACAGGTGCGGTGTTTTTCGTAGTTCACGAATTCCCCGACGGCGATCAGCCTGTCTCTCACGCTTTTTGCGACCTTATGCCCCGGGCAGAGGGCGGCAATTGAAACGCACTCCCCCACAGCCCGAAGTGGATAATAAGCCAGATGCTCCCGAAAATCCGAGGGCTCGGGAACGAAATAGGGGACGTCACCGTATATCCCGGCAAAGCGGAATTTGGACTCTTCCCATTTAAGGTAGGGTATCTCAAGCCACTCTGCCCCCGTGGGAGTCATGAGAAGGTCGGCTTTTTCCATGGCGATAGGCTCGTAGTGGACGGCGTTTTTTCTCATATGCTCCATGCACATTTCCCGAACACGGGGCTCTTCATCCAGATCGAAGACCGTTCTGACGGAAAACTGACATTGAAGCGCGGCATAGGTGTTGTCCAAAAAGGACTCCGTGTCCAGCGTGCGGCTTAGTGCCTCGTCACGGTATTTCAGATATTCATCCTTCCAACGAGCGTCCCCTGAGAGCTTCCAGGCCAAAAGATAGAGCATTGGCAGGCGCAAATACTCGTGAAAGCCCAAATCGCCCCACATTTTCCCCACAACGCCCGTCTTTCCGTCCTCTCTGAGGAAGCTGTAACCGTTTTCCGGAATGACCTCGGCACAGAATTTTTCTGCCATTGCCAAAACACAGCGGCAAATATCCGCCCTTTGAGCTTCTGTTGAAAGCGCCGAATAATAAAACCGGTACGCCCCGTAGAGCCAGTTTGTGTACTGATCCCGGGAGGTATCCATATAGTGGCTTTTCCCGTCCACAGGGGAAACGCCCCGTGGAAGAAAGCCTTTTTTGGGCGAGACCGAGGCCGCAAGTATCATTCCCCGGCAGATCTCAGAGGCATATTCTTCCATACCCCTGTCTCCGGTTGCCCCGTGCCTTGCGACAACGGCATCCATCATCATCCCGGCGTTAAGCATGCAATCTTCCATGCCCGTTCCGTAGCCGCCGGGATTCGGTATCTGCCTTTGTATCAGCTCCGGCGGCGGGAGGTATTTCGTCCCGTGGGCGTCCTCCCCCGCAAGGTGGTTATAAAACATTCCGGTGCGCCCGTCAAAAAGACGCCCCCACACAAAGTCCCAGGTTCGTTCCACAGAGCTCACCCCAAAATTCCGCTCAGCTTTTCAAGTGAAGCCCGGTATGCCGGGTCGGAGGGAGTCTTTCCGGAGAACTCAAGGGCGTAATAGCCGTCGTAGCCAAAGCTTTTCAACAGAGCAACTGCCCCGGCAACGTCGATCTCTCCCTTTCCAAGCTCAACGTCACAGGCAAAGCGCCCGTCCAGAGTGGGAAGGTAGCCTCCGGGATCTGAGGGGAAGAAGGCCCAGTCCTTGACGTGGGCGTGCTTCACCCGGCTTCCAAAGGCCGTGACGAAGTCGGCAATGGTGTCCCCCGTCTGGGAAACGTTTCCCGTATCCGCCACGACTCCAACGGGTCTGTCCACCTCACCCAAGAACCTTCCGAAGCCCTCAACGCCGTTGAAAACAAAGCCCTGATCCTCGTAGACAGTGCCAATGCCGATAGAGGCGGCATAGTCCGTTACGTCTCTCACAAGCTTAATGCCCAACTCAAAAAGCTCCTCTTTTTTTGCCAGCACGCCGGGATGGTCGAAGCAATCGCCGATAACGGTGTGGTGGAGATAGGGCGAGCCCAAAATCTTTGCCACGTCCGCAAAGCGGCAGAGCCACTCTGTTTTTTCCGCCGGATCGTCGTGGTAAATATCCGCAAAGACAGAAAAACAGGGGCAGGTCACGTTCTTTTTATCCGCATATTCTCTTATGCGCTTCGCCGCCTCGATGTCCGGGGCCGAGAGCTCAAAATGGCAAAAGCCCTCCAAAGCGCCAAGTCCCAGCCCGGCGGTGAAATCTATCATGTCGCAGTAAGATTCCAGCCCCGGATACGGAGCGGAATAGACGCATATCTTTTTGTTCATAGGATCTTACCTCACTTTTCAGAACCTTTTCACAAGCTCAAGCACGTCCGAGCCCTCCCGGACGAACACGGGGATCACGTCTATGGGAGCGGCGGCCGTGACGGTCTGACCGCCCTCAAAGCGCCTGCCCGTTGCGGCCTCGATCCACGCACTGCCTGCGGGCAGATAGACCTCTCTTTCAGAAACCCCAGGCTCAAGCACCGGGGCAACCAGAAGGTCGTCACCGAAGCAATAGGCATCCTCAACCGCCCATGAGCTCCCGTCTTCGGGGAAATTATAGAACAGGGGGCGCATTGCAGGCGAGCCGTTTTCGTGAGCCTGGGCCATGACACGGGCAATATAGGGTCTGAGGCGGTACCTCTGCTCAATAAATCCGACGAGAACCTTTTCGGCATCTTCGCCGTAGCTCCAGACCTCGTTGTCGGCGCCCGTGGGGGCACAGGCCTTTCCGTCGGAGGAGATAAAGGGCTTCTGGGTGTGGGGGTCACGGTCGCCGTGGAGGCGCATTACCGGGGAGAAGGTGCCGAAAGCAAACCAGCGCATAAGCAGCTCCCGGAACTGCGGCGAGTTTATGTCTCCCCCCATAAATCCGCCGATATCGGCGTTCCACCAAGGAATTCCCGCCATACCCATGTTAAGGCCCGCCATTATCTGACGGCGCAGGGTGGGGAAGGTGGAGCGCACGTCGCCGGACCAGGCCAGAGCGCCGTATTTTTGGGAGCCTGCCCAGGCACAGCGCACGAGGCTGATAACGTCGTCGCGACCCTCGGCACGAATTCCGTCCCAGAACATTTTGGAATATTCTGCCGGGAAGCAGTTTGCAACCTCAAGGGCGTGACCCTTGTGATAGCGGTAGTTTTCAAAATCGGGAGCCGAAAACTCCGGCTCTGCAACGTCGAGCCAGAACTGGCAGACACCCTTGTCAACGTAGTTTTTCTTTGCGATCGACCACACGAAGTCCCGCGTGGCGGGGTTGGTCATATCTGAGAAAACGGCGTGATCCATACACTCCATATGGCGGTTCATGCCCCGGTTGGTGCGGATCAGCATATCGTGATCGGCCATATAGGCCATGTTTTCACTCTGCATATCCACGGTTGGCCATATGGATACCACAAGGCGGATGCCCATCTCAGAAAGCTCGGCAATCATCCCCTCGGGGTCCGGCCAGAACTGGGGGTCGAACTTCCACTCGCCCATTTTAGTCCAGTGGAAGAAGTCCACGACGATAACGTCAAGGGGAATCCCCCGGCGGCGATATTCTCTTGCCACGGAGAGAAGTTCCTCCTGGGTCTGATAGCGAAGCTTACACTGCCAGAAGCCCATGGCATATTCCGGCATCATGGGCGCACGTCCGGCAACGGCGGTATACTGGCGCAGAAGCTGGGCGGGAGTTTCCCCGGCGGTGATCCAATAGTCTATCTGTTTTGTGGATTCAAAGCTCCACTGGGTCTGGTTGCGCCCGAAGGATACCTTGCCGACAGCGGGGTTGTTCATAAGAAAGCCATATCCAAGGCTCGAGACGTAAAAGGGCACGGTTGCCTGAGTGTTGAGTTGGCAAAGATCCAGAACGCAACCCTTGAGGTTCAGCACGTTCTGCTGGTACTGTCCCATGCCGAATATCTTTTCGTTCTCAACGGAGTCAAAGGTCTGGGTCACGGTGTAGTTGTCGCCGGATACCGAGCGGTATTTTCTGGCGACGAAATACTGGTTTATGTGCAGATCACGGCTTCCCCCAAAGTCCTCCCCGTGGGTCATGGTTCGGTAAAGCTCGGACAAAAGCACCTTTCCGGCGGAGTTCAAAAAGCGGATGCGGCCGTATTCGGTGATCTCGGCGCGGATATCGCCGTTTTCGACAAAGGCCGCGTCACCCTCAAAGCCCACCTTTCCAACGTGGGAGACGCTCTCACTCAGCGCCCAATCCTCCGGGGTGAAGCTTAAATTCTCCGTGGCACGTACCCGAAGGCCGTTTTCGCCCCATGCTTCTATTCTGACCGTCTCGTAGCGGCGTCTGAATTCAAGCGCGCCGGGATATACTTTAAAAAAGCTCTTGTCCATTGATCTTCCCTCCGGATAGCATTACTTACGTTTATTATATCAGAGGAAATCAAAGGTATCAAGCAATTTATAAAAGCTCTTGCAAACATAAGGATAATGTGCTATCATTGAGCCGAAGCCCCCACTATTGTATCAGATAAGGAGACCCGGCCCATGACAATGACATCTCACGAGCGTTTTCTCCGTATGTACCAGCACCGCGAGGCGGACAGAATCCCCATAATCGACTCCCCCTGGGGCGGAACGATCGCCCGGTGG
>SVLY01000057.1 GCA_015067715.1 Oscillospiraceae bacterium
GTGGGGCTTCCGCAACTGGCCCGACGGCGCGGGCTACAGGGACAAAGTCCTCTGTGACGACGAGATCTGGGACAAGCTCATCAGCGAATTCCCCAAATTCGGCATAAACACCCTTGTGGTTGACGTTGGCGATGCGATCCGGTTCGAATCCCACCCCGAGCTTGCCATAGAGGGCAGCTGGTCCAAGGAAAAGCTGGACAAAAAGCTTTCCGAAGCCCGCTCTGCCGGTCTCACCGTTATTCCCAAGCTGAACTTCTCCGCCTGCCACGATATCTGGCTAAAGGAATACTCCCGCATGCTCTCCACTTCCGTCTACTACCGCGTTGTCGAAGACCTTATAAGCGAGACCTGCGAGCTTTTCGGCAACCCCGAACTCTTCCACCTGGGCATGGACGAAGAGGATTTCAACAACCAGAAGACCTACGACTACTGCGTTATCCGCCACGGCGACCTGTGGTGGCACGACCTTAAATTCATGTGCGACGTCTGCAACAAGTCCGGCGCCCGTCCCTGGGTCTGGTCCGACATCTGCTGGAACCACATGGAAGATTTCAAAAACAAAATGCCCCGGGACGTTGTCCAGAGCAACTGGTACTACGGAAACGATTTTGCCGAATTCCGTGACGGCTTTGAAAACACCACCCTTGCCGCCTTCGAGGAGATCGATAAGCTGGGCTTCGACCAGATCCCCACCGGAAGCAACTGGACCTGGCTCCACAACGTCGAACAGCTTGCGGCCTTCTGCAAGGATTCCGTCTCCCCCGAGCACCTCATGGGCTATATGGTCGCCCCCTGGGCCTTCACCCACAAAAAGGAATACTACCGCCTCATGGACGCCGCAAGTAAGCTTGGCAACGCAATAGACATCCTTAAATAAATCCGAAAGGTCCTGAAAAATAATGGATGCTTACAAAAATCCCGCTCTTCCCATAGAAGAGCGGCTTGACGATCTCATGTCCCGGATGACCCTTGAAGAAAAGGTCGCCCAGCTTGACATGCGCTTTGGCAACAAATACTGCACCAAACGCGACCCCAACCATAACTGCTCCGTCTCCCCGGACTCCGACTACGATTGGGACAAATTCCGCGCCGAATTTGCCGACCGCGGCTGCGGCGTTTTCCACGATAACTACTCCGTCCCGGCGGTTATGAACAAGCTCCAGCGCTGGTTCGTGGAGGAGACACGCCTTGGCATCCCCTGCCTCTTCACCGGCGAAGCTCTCCACGGTATATCCGGCACACGGGGCACCATTCTGCCCATTCCCACAAGCTGGGCGGCAACCTTCGACCCGGAAATGACCCGTGCCGCAGGCCGGGTCATCGCTACAGAGGCAAGGGCTCTTGGCATCCACGAGATCCTCGCCCCCAACCTCGACGTTGCCCGGGATCCCCGCTGGGGTCGCACCGAAGAGACCTTCGGTGAGGACACCTATCTCTCCTCCCGTATGGCCGTTGCGGTTATCCAGGGGGAACAGAACGGCGATATCAGCCGCCCCGACTCCGTCATTGCCGAGCCAAAACACTACTGTGTCCACGGCATTCCCGAGGGCGGCGTGAACTGCGCCCCTGCCAGAGTCGGCACCCGCGAGGTGGAGACCGCCTATCTCCCGGTCTTCGAGGCCGGCATCAAAGAGGGCGGAGCCTACGACGTTATGGTCAGCTATAACTGCATAGACAGTGACCTGCTCATGACCTCCGAATACTACCTGCGGGACGTTCTCAAGGAACGCCTGGGGCTCAAGGGCATCTGCCGCTCCGACTGGGGCGGACTCCGCAGGGTGCACTATCTCCACAAGCTTGCAAAGAACGAAAAAGAGGCCATCTATCTTGCAAAGAAAAACGGTCTCGACTGCCAGGGGGGCGACGAATACCCCCACCTTGTGTGGCTAAACAACCTCTGCGAGCTGGTGCGTGAGGGCCGCATAAGCGAAGAGAATATCAACGACTCCTGCCGCCGTGTTCTGCGGCTGAAGTTCCTGCTGGGACTTTTCGAGAACCCCTACACCGACGAGACCCGCTGGGAAAAGGTCGTTCTCTGCGACGAACACAAAGCAACCGCTCTCGAGCTTGCCCAAAAGGCCGTCATCCTTCTGAAAAACGACGGTATTCTCCCCCTCAAGCCCGAAAAATACGCCTCCATCGCCCTTATCGGCCCCTCCTCCGGGGATCAGAAGCTTGGCGGCTACTCCGCCGTTCCCGTGGGCAGAACTCCCGAATCCGTCTACGACGTGCTCAAGCGGGAGCTTGGCGACTCAGTTGAGATCCGCCGGTGCGACGGTTGCGGCATAAGCGGCTCCGAGGCGTCTCCCTTTGGCCTTGCAGACCAGCAACACCTCAACTTCGACAACGGACCTGTCATCCGCGACAGTCTGGACGAGGCTGTTCAGACCGCCGAAGGCTGTGACCTCATCGTCTTCGTGGGCGGTGACGACCGCATTTCCAGCGGCGAGGGTCGCGACCGCTGTGAGCTCACCCTCTGCGGCCGCCAGCGCGAGCTCATCCTCCGTCTGGCTCATCTCGGCAAGCCCATGGTCGTCGTGCTGGAAAACGGCAAGCCCCTTGACCTTTCCGCTGAGACCGAGGTCTCAAACGCCATTGTCATGGCCTGGTTCAACGGCGAAATGGGTGCCCAGGCAATTGCAGACGCTCTTCTGGGCCGCGTAAACCCCGCCGGTCGTCTGCCCTTCTCCCTTCCCCGCCGTTCAACCATGATCCCCTGCTACTACTCCATGCTCCCCGGAAGCAGTAACGAGTATTACGAGGGTGACGGCTCTGCCCTCTATCCCTTCGGCTTCGGTCTTTCCTATACGGAATTTGAGTATTCCGACCTGAAACTCGAAAAGACCGGAGATACCGACGTAAAGGTCAGCCTTAAGGTGAAAAACGCGGGCGAGGTTGCCGGCGACGAGGTGGTTCAGATCTACGTTGAGGACTGTGAAAGCACCGTCGTCACTCCCCCGAAGCTCCTCAAGGGCTTCCGCCGCATCTCTCTTGCCCCCGGCGAGACCGCAGAGCTCTCCTTCGACCTTGACTACCGGGCATTCCGCCTTATGAACGCCAGGTACGACTGGGTGGTTGAGCCCGGCAACTTCCGCATCATGGCAGGCTCAAGCTCCCGGGACATCCGCCTGGAGGGCACCGTGACCCTCTGAAAAGCAAAACCGGGCGGAGTCTGAATGATGCTCAGCTCCGCCCATACAAAAAATATATTACAAATGGTGACCGCATATGGCATTTTCCGCATTTCTGAACTCCCGCCGGGAAGATTGCAAGGCTCTCGTTGAAGAGCTCTCCAAAACCTATGCCTACGCCGCCGTTCTCGGTGCCGACGTCCGCTCCTCCCTTATCGGCGCGGACAGAACCATGTCCGACATAGGCGAAGGCTCTCTTTCCGAATGTGGCTTCGTTGTGAAGCTCCACAACGGCAGATCCTTTTTCGAATACTCTCTGGACGATATCTCCGGAGACAAACAGGCTCTTGCCCAAAAGATAACCCAGGCTCTCTCCGTTTCCGCCGCCGTCTCCGAAAGCTGCATTTCCGTTCCCGTCCCCTCAGACGAGCCCCTTGTGCAGTCCTTCGAGCGCCCCTGCGACTTTGAAAACTACACCGACGAATACCTTCTCGACCTTGCAAAGTCCACGGTTTCCTCCATTCTGGACTCAAGCGAGTGCATGGTGAACGCCATCGTCCGCATTCTGCCCTTCACAGTTTCCAAGCTCTTCGTCTCCAAAAACCGCATGCTCGACCAGTTCTATTCCTGGGCAAACATCATCTGCATGGGCGTTTACCACAACGGCGAAAAGACCGTTATGCCCCGTGAAGGCACCTATTCCAACCTCATGTCCGAGGCAATTGCCGCCCTCCCTGCCAGAATTCCCGTTCTGGCCGAAAAGGCAAAAAAGCTCGCCTCTGCCAAGCCCATCGTCCCCGGGGTCTACGACGTTATAACCGACCCCTCCATCTCCGGACTCATCGCCCACGAGGCCTTCGGGCACGGCGTTGAAATGGACCAGTTCGTCAAGGACCGCGCCCTTGCCAAGGAATACGTCGGCAAATACGTCGCCTCCCCCATCTGCAATATGCACGACGGCGCCGCCGCGGCTCTTTCCACCGCATCCTATTTCTTCGACGACGACGGCGTTCTTGCTCAGGACACCCAGATCATCCGGGACGGCATTCTGGTCTCCGGCATTTCCGACCTTGTCTCCGCCACGGAGCTTGGCACTGCGCCCACCGGCAACGGCCGCCGCCAGTCCTACAAGCGCAAGGCCTATTCCCGCATGACCAACACCTTCTTCTCCCCCGGCAAGGACAAGCTGGAGGACATGATAAAGTCCATCGACCACGGCTATATGCTCTTCGAGACCAACAACGGCATGGAAGACCCCAAAAACTGGCAGATCCAGTGCACCGCAGAATACGGCATAGAGATCGTCAACGGACAGCTCACCGACAACTACGTTTCCCCCGTTGTAATGAGCGGAAGCGTTCCCGACCTGCTGAAGTCCATCTCCATGATATCCGACGATTTCAAGGTCATCGGCTCCGGCTCCTGCGGCAAGGGCTATAAAGAATGGGTGCGCGTCTCCGACGGAGGTCCCGCCCTGAAAGTGAGGGTCAAACTGGCATGACAAAACGCATTATCAGCCTGCTCAAAGCAGACGCAGGTGTTTCCGACTACAGGATCAATATTTTAAAGCGCGAGTCCTACGAGCTCTTTTTCGTCCACCGCGATCTTGAGACCGTCCGCGCCACCGACACAACGGATATCAAGGTCACCGTCTTCGTCACCGTAGGGGACAAGCTGGGCGACGCCACCTTCTCCGTCTACTCCTCCTATACCGACGGCGATATCTCCGCCGAAATTGAAAAAGCCAAGGCCAAAGCCGCCCTTGCGGCAAACCTTGCCTATCCCCTTCCCGCCAACGAAGAGGGGCTGTGGCACTCCCCCTCCAATTTCACAGATCACACTCCCCAGGACCTTGCGGCAATGATCTCTAAGGCCGTTTTCTCCGCCGACAGCTACGAAAACGGCTCCATCAACGCCCTTGAGATCTTCGTCTACACGGACAGAGTCACCGTCATCAACAGCCGGGGCATCAACAAGACCGAGCTTCGCCACAGCGCCATGGTAGAGGCAATTCCCACCTGGAACGGCGAAAACGAGTCCGTTGAGCTCTACGAGTGCTCCGACTTTACGGAATTCAGCGCCGAAAAGGTCAGCGCCAACATCGACGCCAAAATGCAGCAGGTCCGGGACCGCCTTCTGGCCAAAAAGCCCGAAGCGCCCATATCCTGCCCCGTGGTCCTGCCCGCCCAGGAGCTCTCAGGGCTCTTCTCCGACCTGGCCTATAACATGAACTACGCCGCGATCTACAAGCACACCAACGCCTTCAAATCGGGGGACAGCGTGCAAAAGGACCTCACCGGCGACCCCCTCACCCTTACCATGAAGGGTCAGATGGCCCAAAGCACCGGCTCTGCCGCCTTCGACGGCGAAGGCTTCACCACCCGTGACGCCGTGGTCATCGAAAAGGGCGTTGCGGCCAACGGCTTTGGCTCTGTGCGCTACGCCCACTATCTCGGCAAGGAGCCCACGGGCAACCTTGCCTGCCTCCGGGCAGAGTGCGGCACCCTTTCCGACGAAGAGCTGAAAAGCGCCCCCTATTTCCGCTGTGCCTCCATGTCCGGCATACAGGTGGACGTTTACAACGACTATATCGGCGGCGAGGTTCGTCTGGCCTATTATTTCGACGGCGAGAAAGAGATACCCGTCACCGGTATCTCCATAAGCGGCAAGCTCAGCGCGGCCCTCTCCTCCATGCGCCTTTCCTCCTCCGAAACCACCCACGGCCGCTACAGCGGCCCCGCCTACGCCTCCTTTGAGGGCATTGAAATAGTCTGATCTGCAAACAAAAGCAAAAAATCCCTTTTCGGATTTTTCGAAAAGGGATTTTTCTATAAAAGCTTTTTCATTTTCCCGGCTTCCATTTCAACGACCGTGTCACACAGCTCGTCAATATCACCGGCATAGTGAGATGCGATCAGCACCGTCGTTCCTTTGTCCCGGAGTTTTTTGAGCAGTTCACGCATCTCGGCAACGCCGTGTTTGTCGAGCCCGTTCATCGGCTCGTCTATAACCAATATGGGCGGGTCCTCCATAATTGCCTGAGCAATTCCAAGACGTTGGCGCATTCCCATCGAATACTTCCGCACTGCCTTTTTCTCATCCGGGTCCAGCCCCACGAGTTCAATGGTCTGCCGTATCTTTTCTTTGGAGATCCTGTTCCGTATACCCGCAAGATATCTCAGGTTACGGTATCCCGAAAGACCGGAGATAAAACCGGGATGCTCGATAATGATCCCCATCTCTGCCGGGCTCAACGGTTTCACAGGCCTCCCGCAAACGATGATCTCGCCGCTGTCCGGACGCATGAAGCCGGTTATGCACTTAAAAAGCACAGATTTACCGCTTCCGTTTCTCCCGATAACTCCGTGGATCTTTCCTTCCTCAAAGTCAACGGTAACTCCGTCCAGTGCCCTCGTCTCACGGAAGCTCTTTGAAACATTTCTGACACTGATTATAGCAGACATCTTCTCTTCACCTCACTCCTCTTTCCCGGAATCGAGATCTTTTCTGCAAAAGCCAACCACCGTTGCAACGGTAAAAATCACTATTCCCGCCGCAAGCACACCTATGCAATATCCGATCTCCGGTCTGTCCGAAAGCACGGCGTAGTTTTTGGCATAAAAGACGTTTGCATAAGTAAACGGGGTCAGATAAGTAACGGTATATCCCCAGTTCAATAGACCTATCATGGGCGCGGCAAGCTGCATGAACCACAAAAACCCGAACGCAGAAAAGCTCACAGTCTTTCCGAACAGGAAATTCAAAAACATAAACATTGTCCCGATGAACATGCAAACCAGCCAAGTCATCAGAAAAGACATCATCCCCATACCGGGAGCCCATAACTCCGGGAGCAACGGCGGCACGCTCATTGAAAAGAATGTCCCTCCGGTCATTGCAGCGGATTTAAGCATGATGCCCCAGTCCCATTGAAAGGACAGAACCGGAAGCATAACTATCCATGCCGTGATCCACATTGTCAGTATCACCGCCGCAGTCAAAACCCCGATATATATCACCTGTCCGAATATCCATCTGAGCCTGCCGGTGCGTATCAGCGTAAACTGCGAGCTTCCGTCATAAAACGGCGCGTTACACAGTAAAAGCGCAATAAGGGGCGGAAAAATTCTGAACTCGATGGCAGAAAACATCAGCGCCGCATCCCACGGCGATGCCCTGCAGCCCATTTCCAGTGCGGCGGAAGTATATCTGCTGAAAACGATGACCACCTTCACCAGCACATAGGCAATGGCGAGCAAACCGTATTTTGCAGACATAAACTTCTTAATGCCGAAAACCGCAGTTCTAATCATTCAGCTCCCTCCTTTCCGCCCTTGCATATGCAATGCAGAAAGCCGCAAGCAAAACAACGGAAATGTATAAGGCCTTTTTTCCGAGCATTCCAACCGGAGAATTTGCCGCAACGGTATACAGCATCCACGAGGTTGGGTCAAATCTGCTGTAATTTACCCCAAGCACCCCAATGATCACAGCATTCAGATGGTTCAACAGATCGAACACCACATAGGGAAGAAGCACGGTAACAAACCTTACTCTGATAAACACGGAAAAGGTGAAAGCAAGCCCTGCAAAAAGCGCTCCGCTGAGTCCGTAATTCAGGGTCATGATCAAAAGGTATATCCCCGATCTTCCAGCGTCTGCCAGAAAGGATGCGGCAGACGTTCCGAGACTTCCCACCGTATTCAAGGGAAACCTGATCCGCATAATACCGAAGAACAGACAGTATCCCAATACCACAACGAGAAAGCCGGATACGAGAACGGCAAGGTATTTTGCAAGAAAATAGTCCCACACACCCGCTCTGATATAGTTGAACTTCAGACTTCGCTCCACCCTTTCATCCCCGTAGCTAAGAGCAAAGGGCAGCACCGGGAGAATAACAAAACAAAAATCTGCCATTCCCGCAACGGACAGGTCAAAGGCCGAAACCACCGAAGGGTACGCTCCCTTTACCACCTCCGCACTGTTTACTACCATTGCAAGCCCGAACACAGTGACTGCAACCGCAAAAACGGGAGAAAGGATCGCCCTGCGGCACTGAAGCCCCGTTAACCTCAAAGTCATGCTCCGTCACCTCCCCAAAAACCGCAGTGATCTGCAAAGATCAATACTCCGGAAGCTCAATGCTCTTCAAAAGTTCTCCGGAATAACCGTCGTAAGCGTAAATATCACTCATCTCCGCAACCCTGCTGACGTTGCCGGAATAGCTTCTCTCGCACTCCACAAACAACAGCCAGATAGGGTAAAGAACAAACTCATCCCCGTCCTCAAAAGCGGCGTAGCACAGTTCAACGTCAACAAGGTAATAGTGAACGTCATCCACAACGTAACCAAGCGCCGTATTCAGGTGCTCCACAGCCTTCACAGGTGATGCAACAGGCTTTTCACACTCCGTTCCGATGGGCTCAAACAGATTATCTATAACGAACTCCGCCGAACCTCCCTGGGATACACCGGAAACAATGCTCTGACAGGTAACCGCGGCAAACCCCATCGTACCCGAGGAAAACCGCGCACCCCACGTCGCCCGGTTAACGGGGATACCGTAAAACTCCTGCCGCCATCCGATAACGGCAAGCTTTCCAAGCTCGTCCTTCACACTTGAAAGCGGACTTAACTGTCCCGTTTCCTGATCGACGAATACCCTCGGGGAAAGCCCGGAGACGTCAACGTACTCGATCTGCTCTTCGGGAGTAAACAGACACAGGTCCTCCGGAACGGGCATCGCATCACCCTCGGCTCCAAGCTTTCGGAATATTTCGTAATGGGAGCCCAATACGCCTTCAAAAAACTCATCCTCCGGAATACCGTCTTCAAAATATCCCGTTCTTAGAGTCAGCTCTCTGGAATTGGGCACAACAAGCAGTCCGGCAAACTCCGAAAGAACCATATCATAGCCCATCAGAGAGGACACTCTGTATTCACAGTGTCCCACCGAACGGCGGTTGGATTCAATAATATTGCTGTCGAGAAAATTAAACATGGCGATACTGTGTGTTTCCGTATAAGCCCTTAAGGCATCGGCGGGCCCCTCGCGGACAAGATCGTCCGTGACAGTCGCTCCGGAAAGTCCGCCGGGGATAAAGACATCCTTCAGTTCGCTTCCCTCCCAAACTATCCTGCTCGCCCGGATAACAGGTGCTGTTGAAGGGAAGCTTACTTCGTATGGGTCGAGCTCCAGGGTGAGCTTTGCTCCCGGAACAAATTCCGGCTTTTCGCTTTGAAGCAAAGTTGTCTCTGTTCCGGTGCTCTCCGTTATTTCGGGAACGTCTCCTCCGCAGGCCGAAAACAGCAAACAGACCAAAACTGCCGTCAACAAAATACAAACAGATCTCTTCACAAGCTTTATTCTCCTTCCGTAAACAATAGAATACCCGTAGGCAGACACCCTGGAATAAACATATCAATATACCTCACACAGTGCATATACTGATCTTATATACCTTAATTATATAGACCCTCTGTCCCATTGTCAATATGCACCAAGTAATTTCGTTATCATGCACAGATTTTGGTCATTGGTTTTGTGCATTATGCACAACATTTTTTCTATATTTGCAACTTTTCTTCTACCCCCCCCCGCATTTCAAACGCAAGTAATCAATACGCACAACTATCAGAACATTATTACAGTTCAGGTGTTTTCTTCTCCCGTTTGACACACACAGGCATATGTGGTAAAATAGAAAAAAACGATACGGAGGAATTCACCATGAGCGGTCTTTCTTTTGAGATACGTAACCCCATTGACTCCGGCTGGTATGCCGACCCCGAGGCAAGGTTTTATAACGGGGAATATATTATCTACGCCACAAAGTCCCTGCCCTTCGACGAACAGAAAAATCAGGTGTGCTGGACCTCCCCGGACCTCACAAACTGGACCCGTCACGACGATATAATCGACATGTCCGGCTTCCCCTGGGCCAGGCGCGCTGTCTGGGCGCCCACAGCTGTGGAGAAAAACGGACTTTATTACTACGTTTTCGCCACCAACGATATCCACAGCGAAGCCGAAAAGGGCGGCCTTGAGATCGCCGTATCCTCCGATCCCACCGGCCCCTTCCGCGCACTTTTGGACCGTCCCCTTGTAAACGGCTTCCACAACGGCGCCCAGCCCATCGACGCCCACCTTTTCAAGGACGACGACGGCACCGTCTATCTGCTCTTCGGCGGCTGGAAGCACTGCAACATTGCCGTAATGAACGACGATATGACCGGCTTTGTGCCCTTCCCCTCCGGCGAGATCTTCCGGGAGATAACTCCGGCGGACTACGTAGAGGGTCCCTGTATGTTCAAAAAAGACGGGAAATACTATTTCCTCTGGTCTGCCGGCGGCTGGACCACCGGCACCTACCACGTAAACGCCGCCTCTGCCCCCACGCCCTTCGGCCCCTTTGACGATCATTACGAGATCCTCTCCACGGGAGACAGCACCATCGCCAACGGCCCCGGCCACAACGGCTATCTCCACATCCCCGAAGAGGATCTCTGGCTCATGGTCTACCACCGCCACGAAAACGGCCTCACCGACGGCAACGCGCGCTTTATGTGCATAGACCTTATGGAGTTCGACGAAAACGGCCGCATCCGCCCGGTGAACATGACCCGTTCCTGGAAATACGAAAACGGCCGCGCCATACCCGGCTGATCTTTTCCCCCAAAATAAACTGGCACCTTCCGTTAATTATCGGAAGGTGCCTGTCTATTTATTTTTCCATGGCCTTTTTCGCCGCAGAGAGCATGAGCTCGATGCGGTTCACCTGGTTTACCTCGCTTGCGCCGGGGTCGTAGTCCACAGCGGCAATATTTGCCTCGGGATGAACCCGCTTCAGCGCCTTCACCGCACCCTTTCCAACGATGTGGTTTGGCAGACAGGCAAAGGGCTGAATGCATACGATATTGGGCACACCCTCTTCCAGCAGAGCCGCCATCTCTCCGGTCAAGAACCAGCCCTCACCGAACTGGTTGCCAAGGGAGATATACTGCTCTGCAAGATGCGCCTTGTAGGCAATGGGCGTGTCGGGGTAAAACCTGCGGCTCTCCCGCAGAGCCTTCTGAGCCGGACGGCGAACCGTCTCAAGCACCCGTATAAGGGCGTTGCTCTTGACCTTCGAGCCCAGACTTCCCCCAAGGTTTTCATGGCGGAAATTACGCCCGTAGGCGCTGTACTCAAAAAAGTCGATAAAGTCCGGAACAATGGCTTCCGCACCGCGGCTCTCCAGAAGCTCCACAAGATGGTTGTTCGCAAGGGGCATATACTTCACCAGTATCTCCCCGACGATACCCACTCTGGGCTTTTTCAGCCCCTCTATAATGGGAAGTCCGTCGAAGTCCGCAACGATCTCCCGGCACACCTGACCCAGCTTGCCAATGCTGTAGCGCTTTTGGGTAAGATGCTCAACACATTTTTTCCGCCATTTGTCGTGGAGGGCGTTTGCACTGCCGGGAACTGCCTCGTAGGGTCTCACCCGGTAAAGGCATTTCATCATCAGATCTCCCAGCACCGCCGCCGCGCCCGCGCGGATCAGCATTGGCAGCGTCACGGAAAATCCGGGATTTTTCTCCATGCCGTTCATGTTAAGGGAGATAACGGGAATGTGAGCCAACCCCTCCCTCTCCAGCGCCCGGCGGATAAAGGATATGTAATTCGTCGCCCGGCAACAGCCCCCCGTCTGGCTCATTATTATGGCAAGATGGTCGGTGTCGTACTTTCCGGAGAGCACCGCGTTCATTATCTGCCCCGTCATTATCAGCGAGGGGTAACAGGCGTCGTTGTTTACCGTCCGAAGCCCCGTATCAACTGCGCCACGGTTGTCGTTGTCCAGAATAACGAAATTATATCCGAACATATTGAAAACCGGCTCGATAAGGTCAAAGTGAATGGGAGACATCTGGGGCGCAAGGATCGTGTACCGCTCCCGGCGCATCTCTTCGGTAAAGACCGTGCGCTTATACTCCGGAGATCTGTATTCCGGCTTTATCCCAAGCCTTTTCCGCATATCCCGTGCCGCAAGAAGGGATCTCACGCGAATTCTCGCCGCACCCAGGTTGGATACCTCGTCTATCTTCAAAAGCGTGTATAGCTTTCCCGAGCCCTCCATGATCTCCGCCACCTGATCTGTGGTGACCGCATCAAGTCCGCAACCAAAGGAGTTCAGCTGGATAAGCTCAAGGTCGTCACGTTTGCAGACGAACTCCGCGGCGTTGTAAAGCCGGGAGTGATAGCTCCACTGGTCGTTCACCCGAAGAGGTCTTGCAGGCTCAAAATCAATGGGCAGAGAGTCCTCGGTGAGAACCGCAAGGCCAAAGGAGTTTATCATCTCCGGAATGCCGTGGTTGATCTCCGGGTCACAGTGATAGGGTCGGCCCGCAAGCACGATGCCGGAAAGCCCCTGTGCCTCCATGGTCTCAAGAGCACGTTTTCCCGCAGAGATAATATCTTCTCTGGCAGATCCAAGCTCTTTCCATGCCGCCGCGGCGGCTTTACGGGTTTTTCCGGCGGGAATGCCAAATTCCCCGTCCATAACCCGAGCGAGCCGGTCTGTGAGCACCTTTTCGTCTGAGAAGGACATAAAGGGGTGGATAAACCGCACCCTGCCCTCGTAAATATCCTCTACGTTGTTGTTTATATTCTCCGGATAGCCTATCACCATGGGACAGTTATAGCAGTTGTTTGCCCCCGGGGTCTCCTTGCGCTCGTAGTAAACGCTGGGATAGAATATCCGTTCGATGCCGGAGTTTATGAGATGCTGGATATGTCCGTGGGCAAGCTTTGCCGGGTAACACTCGCTCTCCGAGGGGATGGATTCTATTCCCTCGCCATACAGCGCCCTGTCCGACCGGGGGGAGAGCACCAGCGAAAAGCCAAGCTCCCGGAAAAACACCGCCCAGAAGGGATAGTTTTCGTAAACGTTCAGCACCCTTGGCATACCGATAACGCCCATGGGCGCATCCTCCGGGTCCAAAGGCTCGTAGCCGAAAATGCGGCTGTATTTATATGCAACGACGTTGGGCGCTTTAACAGCTCCGTCCGGGCGTTCTTCTCCAAGACCCTTTTCGCATCTGTTGCCCGAAATATGCCGCCGTCCCCCGGAAAAGCGGTTAACGGTGAGCAGACAGCTGTTCTGGCACCCCCGGCATCTGACGGTGGACGCGGAATACTCAAGCTCACCCACGGCGGAAAGGGGTATCATCCGCCCCGGTATCTCCGGATTTTGGGCGTGGTCGTCCCTTGCCATAAGCGCCGCACCAAAGGCGCCCATAATGCCCGAAATATCCGGGCAGACGGCCTCTCTGCCGGTGATCATCTCAAAAGCCCTAAGGACCGCCTCGCTGTGGAAGGTTCCACCCTGAACAACGATCTTTTTTCCCAGGGTTTTGGGGTCGGTCAGCTTAATGACCTTGTAAAGAGCGTTTTTAACAACGCTGTAGGCAAGACCTGCGGCAATATCCGAAAGGCTCGCCCCCTCTTTTTGAGCCTGGCGAACGTTGGAGTTCATAAAAACGGTACACCGTGTGCCAAGGTCCACGGGCTCAGGCGCAAAAAGGGCAAGCTCCGCAAATTCCGGCGCAGTCTTTCCCATGGACACCGCAAAGTTCTCCAAAAAAGACCCACAACCCGAAGAACAGGCCTCGTTGAGCATAATGCTGTCCACAGAGCCGTTTTTCAGCTTAAGGCATTTCATATCCTGTCCGCCGATGTCCACAACACAGTCCGTCTCCGGCTCGAAAAACGCCGCGGCGGTGCAATGGGCAACCGTTTCAACCTGTCCGAGGTCAAGGTCAAAGGCCGTTTTCAAAAGGCTCTCGCCGTAGCCCGTGGAACAGGAACGGGCAATTTTTGCCCCCGGAGGCATTAGCTTTTCAAGCTGAGCCAGGGCCTCAACGGCGGTCTTCACCGGCGAGCCGTTGTTGTTGGCGTAAAAAGACCACAAAAGCTCTCCGTTCTGCCCAACGAGGGCAAGCTTGGTGGTGGTTGAACCTGCATCTATGCCGAGATAGCAGTTTCCAAAATAGGTCTTCAGCTCCCCCGAGGGTACGTGGGCGCCAGCGTGGCGCCGTCTGAAGGCGGCAAGCTCCTCCTCCGATGAAAAAAGCTTTGGCAGTCTCTTCAGTCCGAAGTCAAAGCGCTCCGTGCCGGAAAGCTTTTCTTTAAGCTCTCCAAGGGAGACGGGCTCTGCATTTTCGGCAAGATACGCCGCACCCATAGCCGGGAACAGATGGGGCGCGTCGGGAACCACGGTGTTCTCCGGGGTCAGCTTAAGGGTCCGCACGAAGGCCGCCCGAAGCTCGGTGAGAAAATTCAGCGGTCCGCCCAAAAACGCGACCCTGCCCCGTATGGGCTTTCCGCAGGCGAGACCGCTTACGGTCTGGTCAACGACCGCCTGAAGCACCGAGGCCGAAAGATCCTCTTTGGTTGCGCCCTCGTTGATAAGGGGCTGTATATCGCTCTTTGCAAACACTCCGCACCGGGCGGCAATGGGATAGAGCTGTTTGTAATTTTTGGCGTATTCGTTCAGCCCGTCCGCATCCGTCTGCAAAAGAGCCGCCATCTGGTCAATGAAAGAGCCTGTGCCTCCGGCACAGACTCCGTTCATTCTTTCCTCGAGCCCGCCGGTGAAATAGATGATCTTCGCATCCTCTCCCCCGAGCTCAATGACAACGTCCGTACCCGGAGCCAGCCGCTCCACAGCCTCCGCCTCTGCGGCAACCTCCTGGGCAAATCCAATGCCCAGTATGCCGGAAAGGGCAAGGCTTCCGCTGCCCGTGGCCATAAGCCGGAGCTTTGCGCCCCCAACGGCGGCCTCTGCCTCGTTCAGCAGGTCCGAAAGTGTCTCCTTGATATTTGCTCTGTGTCTGCGGTATGCGCCGAAAACACGCTCACCGCAATCGTTTAGTACAACGAGCTTGACGGTGGTGGAACCAACGTCAAGCCCGGCTCTGTAAACTGTCACCTGAAAAAAATCTCCTATTCAACAGCGAGAATAAAGCTGTAAATATCCTGGCCACCGTCGACCTCGTACAGCTCCGTCCGGGCATAGTTAGCCCTGACGTGTTCGCGAAGGATGGCTTTGTCCTCCTCCTTAACGTCCTCTCCGCAAATAGCAATAACGATCTCTCTGCCGGTCATATCTATCTCATCCAGCAGAGCCGCCGCGGCCTCGCCCTTTGAGCGGGCAACGCATTTGAGCTCCTTGTCCGCAAAGCCCAGCCAGTCACCCTTGGAAACGCTTATTCCGTTGGCAACGCTGTCTCTCACGGCCCAGGTCACGGTTCCGGTGATAACACCGTCCATGGCCATCTGAAGGTCTTCCAGAATTGTATCCATGTCTCCGCTTTCAAGGTCCATCATTGTCAGCGCCGCATAGCACTGGGCAACGGACTTGCTGGGGAGCACGAACACCTCCGAATCGGCATAGAGCTCTCCCGCCTGACGGGCGGCGAGAATAATGTTGGAATTATTGGGAAAAACGATGATCCTGTCCGCATTCGTCTTTTCAAAGGCGGTAACAAAATCCTGGGCAGAGGGGTTCATTGTCTGCTGTCCGTCCACGATGCAGTCAACACCCAGCTCCGTGAAGATCTCCTTGATACCGTCCCCCTGGGCAACGGCCACAACGCCGATGGGAACTCTCTCTTTTGCCTTTGCGGGGGTCTGGCGGACGAAACGGTTGACGATATTGCTCTCGTTGTGCTGGATGGACATATTTTCGATCTTCACAGAAACAAACTCGCCGAATTTTCTGCACCATGCAAGCACCCGGTCGGGCTCAAAGGTGTGAACGTGGAGCTTGATCCGGCTTCCCGTTCGGAAAGCCACCACTGAGTCGCCAACGGAGGACAAAAACTCCGTCACTCTCTCGCTCTCAAGCCCCATTGCGTCGGGCTTATCCGCTCTGAGCTGTAAAAGCACCTCGGTGCAGTAGCCAAATTCCATGGGTGAGCTTTCGTCAAAGCTGTCCGTCTCCGGCGGTGTCTGTCCGGAGGGCGTGCCTGCGGCCATGTCGTTTACAACGGCAACCTCGCCTCTCAGCGCCCGGGACATACCCTCGATGATATAGACAAATCCCGCGCCGCCGGAGTCGATAACTCCGGCCTCCTTCAGAACGGGAAGAAGCTCCGGCGTTCTGTCAAGAGAGCGGTACATTTCCTCGGTAAAGGTCTCAAAAAAGCTTTCAAAGCTTGTGTTTCCGTCAACGTGCTTTCCGGCGGCCTCGGTGGCCTCTCTCATAACGGTGAGAATCGTTCCCTCAGTGGGCTTCACCACTGAGGAATATGCCTTTGCAACGCCGCTTTCAAATGCGTGGGCAAATTCAGAGGCGTTAACGCCGGTCTTGCCCCTGAGCCCGATGGCAAGTCCCTCAAAAAACTGGGAGAGGATAACTCCGGAGTTTCCCCTTGCGGAAAGAAGCATTCCCTGGGCAATCTTTTCCGCAACTTCTCCAATGGGGCTGTCGGAAGTGCCGTTTATTCTGTCCGCACCGCCCGAGATAGTGCGGCTCATATTGTCGCCGGTATCCCCGTCGGGTATGGGGAAAACGTTAAGGTCGTTAACGATATCGGCGTTTGCTTTCAGGTTAGCCGCTCCGCCGAGAACCATCCCGGCAAAGAGCTCACCCGATAACCTTTTCGTATCCATAAAAAGCTTTAACCTTCCAGCTCAACAGTTTTGCCGTAGGCGTAGATAGCCAGCATGCTGGGGCCAACGGATGCGCCGATGATGGGTCCGATGTCGAAAAGATAGGTATCCTTGCAGGGGATAGCGGCCTTGATCTTTTCGGCAAGCTCACGTCCGTCCTCAATGCAGTCAGCGTGACCGACGTAAATGATCTGATCCTCGGGGTCGACGATGGCTTCCTTCATCATCTCAACAAGACCGTCGATGGAGGCAATTCTGCCCTTGACCTTCTTGACGGGAACGTTCTGTCCCTTAACGTCGGAGATGATAAGAGGCTTAACGCCAAAGAGGTTGCCAAAGAAAGCCTTGGAGGCCTTCACTCTGCCGGAACGGCGCAGACCGTCAAGAGTGTCCACGGTTGCAAACTGGTTCACGTTGAGTCTGGTCTCGGTGATGTAGTCCGCAATTTCCTTTGCGGTCTTGCCCGCATCCCTCAGCTCGGCGGCCTTGAGAAGCTGAACGCCCTGACCCATGCAGGAGTTCAGCGCGTCAACGCAGTAGATCTCTCTGCCGGGGTACTTTGCCATAAGCTCCTGTGCAACGACGATGCCGGTGTTGATAGAGCCGGAAAGCGCGCCGGAGCAGGAGATGTAGACGATGTCACAGCCCTCTTCCAGAGCGGCGGTGAACTTTTCAACGTACTCGGCAGAGGGCACCTGAGTGGTGGTGGTGCGAATGCCCTTTCTCATATAGCCGTAAAACTCAGAGGGTGTAAACACTTCCCAATCAAGGCTCGCGGGCTTTTCTTCGCCGTCGATAACAACGTTCATCTTAACGTAGTCAATGGAGTGGAGCTTTCTCAGTTCGCTTGTAAGGTCGCAGCAGGAGTCACCAAAAATTTTTACCATAATATTTCTCTCCTTTATCTTGATTTGAGATTATTTATTGCTCTGGCTTCAAATCCTCCGGCGCCCAGCTCAAGAAGCTGGCGTATGCCGTTGGGAACGCTCTTTTCATTTGCGCTTCCGTGGAGCTTGACGACAGGCTTTGAAACACCCAGTATCATCGCACCGCCCAAAGACTGCATGTCTATTTTTCCCATGGTCGCCCCGAATGCGCGCTTTGCGTAGGTCCGGTAAAGCTCTTCGGGCATGACCTTTTTAAGCTCTTTCATAAAGGTCTCCGCCACGAAAAGCGCTCCGCCCTCAACGGCCTTCAAAAGCACGTTGCCGGTGAACCCGTCGCATACCATAACGTCGTAATCTCCGGAGATCGCCCCACGGG
>SVLY01000058.1 GCA_015067715.1 Oscillospiraceae bacterium
CGCCTCTTCCTGAATGCCGCCGCTGTCGGTGAGTATGAGGTAGCTCTTTGCCATGAAGTTGTGGAAGTCCAGAACGTCAAGAGGCTCGATGATGTGGAAACGGTCGTTGCCGCCGAAAACGTCGTCTGCGGTCTTGCGGACGAGGGGATTCATGTGGATGGGATAGATGACCTTGAGATCGTCGAATTCTTCCACAATGCGGCGGATGGCGCGGAACATATTGTACATGGGCTCGCCCAGGTTTTCTCTGCGGTGGGCGGTGAGAAGAATAAGCCTGTCGCTTCCCACCCAATCAAGCTCAGGGTGGGTATAGTCCTTGCGGACGGTGGTGGAAAGCGCGTCGATAGCGGTGTTGCCGGTAATGTAGATGCTCTCGGCGCTTCTGCCCTCGGCAAGGAGATTGTCTTTTGAAAGCTGGGTGGGAGAAAAATTGTACTTTGCGATAATGCTCACGGCCTGGCGGTTGAACTCCTCGGGGAAGGGGGAGTAGATGTTCCAGGTGCGAAGTCCGGCCTCAACGTGACCCACGGGTATCTGCAGATAGAAGCACGCCAGAGCCGCCACAAAGGAGGTGGAGGTGTCGCCGTGAACAAGCACAACGTCGGGCTTCTCGGCCTCTAAAACGGGCTTGATGCGGTCGAGAATATTGGTGGTCACGTCGAAAAGGGTCTGCTTGTCCTTCATAATGGAGAGATCGTAATCCGGCTCAACTCCGAAGACCTCAAGGACCTGGTCCAGCATCTGTCTGTGCTGACCGGTGACGCAGACCTTTGTCTCAATGCCGGGACGGCTTTTCAGCTCGTTGACCAGAGGGCACATTTTTATAGCTTCGGGTCTTGTTCCGAAGACCAGCATAACTTTTTTCATATCAATACCCCATATGTATGTTTGTCTCAGAGATAGTATACTCTGTCAGCCTTGCAGACCTTGCGGGTGTCGAGAACGACCTTGCCGCCAAGCTTTTCCATGTTCTCTTTGATCTCGTTGTGGCCGACCATGATGACCACCATGTCCACAGAGGCAAGGAATTCGTCAAGGTCGTGGAACTGGTTTTCAACGAGGTCTTCGGAGATGAAGGGGTCGTAGACCTTCAGGGGAGCGGCAAGGTGGCGCTTCTGGCTTTCGAGAAGCTGCAGGGTGGGGGATTCGCGGCAATCGTCCACGTTTTCTTTATAGGTGAGGCCGTAAAGACCCACACGGGCGGGGTCGGAGATACCGTTTTCGGCCATGATATCGTGAATTCGCTGAAGAACGAAGTCCGGCATACCGTCGTTTGTCTTCATAGACTCGTTGATAACGTTTGTAAGGCTGGGATAGTCGCCAACCAAAAACCAGGGGTCAACGCTTATGCAATGTCCGCCAACGCCGGGACCGGGCTGGAGAATGTTGACTCTGGGGTGCATATTGCATATGCGGATGATCTCGTAAACGTCCATGTTATCGTGGCGGCAGATCTTTGCAAGCTCGTTTGCAAAGGCGATGTTAACAGCGCGGAAGGTGTTTTCAACGACCTTGGTCATTTCGGCGGTGCGGATGTCCGTTACCACGATGTCGCCCATGCAGAAGGAAGCGTAAAGCTCCCTGACCTTTTCGCCAACGGCTTTATCGTCGGCGCCGATGGTGCGGTTGTTGTGGAGCAGCTCGTAGACCATGTTGCCGGGAATAATGCGCTCCGGCGCGTGGACGAGGTTGATATCCTCTCCGATGACAAAACCTGCTTCGGTGATTGAGGGGCGGACGTATTTGTCAACCGTTCCGGGAGAAACGGTTGACTCTATGACCACCGTAGAGCCCTTTTCGCACACCTCAAGAACGCTGTGCACGGCGGAGATCACGTAGCAGGGGTCAACCTTTTTGCTGAACTTGTCGTAGGGGGTGGGAACGGAGATGATGTAAGTATCCGTTTTCTGGTATTCGTTTGAAAAGCGTATTCCGCCGGCAAGGGCGTCGGCAAAAAGCTGGTCAAGACCGTCCTCCTTGAAGGTGGTCTTTCCGGCGTTAAGTGTGGCGACGAGCTCTGCGTTGTAGTCCGTACCGACTACGTCCACGCCGTGGGAAGCAAGCATGAGTGCTGTGGGAAGGCCTATGTATCCAAGGCCGATAACGTTTACTGTAGACACTTTTTATCTCCTCCGTGAATATGAGTGAAGGTGTTTTTTCTTCAGCGGACGATGCCGCGGTATTCTTTCTGTACCTGTTCGTAGCTCTTTATGTCGCCGATATCGTAACGGTGGCCGGGCATTTCGAAGGCGTAGCACTTTTGGTTTTTGCAGAGCCACGCCATAAAGCTTCCGGGAGCGTCAGCCTTACAGCCCTGAGCCAGAGCTTCGGAAACCAGGTTTGCCGTGCCCCGGGGGAACCAGTAAAAGGCTATGCTCACCCAGTTTGTCTCGGGATTCGGGACCTTTTCGGTCATGCGGGTGATAAGCCCGTCCCCGTCTACGGTGACGATGCCGCTTTTCAAAAGCTTTGCCCGGTTTTCCTCGTAATATCTCATGGTGCAGGGGGCGTTTTTCTCTGCGGCGTAGTTAAGGAACTCCACAAGGCTGAAGTCCAGCAGATTGTCCCCGGCCATGACCAGCATATCGTCCTCAAGGTCAAGAGCCTTAATGGCAAACTCGATGTCCCGCACGGCGCCGAGCCTTGTCTCGTTTGTGTCGGTGCCGTCGTTGAGAACGGTTATTTTGCACCTGTGGGAGCTTGCCCACTTTTCAAAATGGCAGGCAAAGCGGTTGTTTGAGATGACGATATATTCGTCTATGAGCCCTGCGGAGTCAACGTCGTCTATGACCCAGTCCAGAATAGTTTTCTCCCGGACCTTCAGCAGGGGCTTAGGATAGTTCTCCGTAAGGGGGTAAAGGCGGGTGGCGTATCCCGCGGCAAGGATCAGACACTTCATAGCTTAACTCCGTCTGCGCTTTCGCAGAAGTGAACGCTGAATTTTCCCTTCATGTCCGGGAAAACGTTGAGGTATTCTCTTGTGACCTTTTCTTCAATGCTCTGGGCAAAGCCCGGGTCGACGAGCGCCATACAGCAGCCCTTGAAGCCGGCGCCGGAGAAACGTCCGCCGTAGATACCGTCGGTGTGGGTCATGATCTCGTAAAGCGCCTTGAGCTCGGGAGAGCCGGTCTCCCAGTTGTAGATAGAGGAGCGGCCGCTCTCGAATGAGAGCTTTCCGAAGGTCTCGATGTCGCCTTCTCTCCAGGCTTTTGCGGCGTTCTGAACACGGATGAACTCCGTGTACCAGTGCTCTGCCCGGCGCATCCAGGATTTTGGAAGCTGGTCCTTGTATTTAAGATAGACCTCGTAGGGAACCTGGCGAAGACAGGTCTCGTTGAACTTTCCGTATTCCATGCCTGCAAAGGCTTTGAGGGCATAGGCGGCGCTTCGGCACTCGTCAACGCGCATATTCAGCTTTGAGCCTGCCAGAGTGCGCTCGATTCCGGAAAAGAATATGGCGATCTTATAGGGCTTCATGGCGGGGTTTGCGGGGATGAGCTCGTGACTGTCGTCCAGAGTGTCAAGGTAGAGAAGGTGATCCTTCTTTCCGTACACCTCACAGGACTGGTCCATTTTGCCCACCGCAACTCCGACGTAGTCGTTCTCTGCGGAGAGGGCGGTCATTATCATCTCGTGGGGAGTGAGGGTGATGCCGTTTACCTTGCAGAGCGCGGAGAGAAAGGCGATGATGACCGCCGCGGAGGAGGACAGACCTCCGATGGGCAGACTGCCCTCGATAACTCCGCAGATACCTGTGCGCAGGGGATATTTTCTGCCAAGAGCCTCTGTAGCTCCGCGAAGATAGTCTGCCCAGTCGTTCTGCTTCTGCTCGGGGACGTTCGTTACGTGCCACTGAGCGCGTTTTTCAAAGTTCAGAGACCAGAGCTCCACAATGCCCGAGGTCTTGGGCGAATAGGCGATGTGAATGCCTTTGTCGATCGTGAGTCCGGTTATGCGGCCAAGCTGATAGTCGCTGTGGGCGCCGACGGGACAGACCCGGTAGGGGCAAAAGACGACCTCAGGATCTCTCTTATAAAGCTCTGTGAATTTTTCAATGCATTTCATAATTAACGAACCAACGCTCCGGTGAGGTTATTTTTCAATGGGGACGTTTTTGTAGCCCCGGCGGGTGACGACCTTCATTGCCCAACAGCCCATAGCCCAAACGGACTTGGCAAGAGAAAGCTTTTCAAGGTCGCGGTAGAGCATCCAATGGTATTTGGCGAGAACCTTTTTGTTGCTGCTGACAGAGGACTTTCTTATGCGGTATTTGGCGAGTATCTCTTCCGTGCCGACGCAGCAGGGAGCAACGCGAAGTATCTCAAGCCAAAGGGCAAAATCGTTGCGCTTTTTGATGGGGGGCACGCGGAGATGCCCCAAAAGCTCTCTGTCGTACATAACGGTGGAGTTTCCGATGGGGTTGGCAAGGCGGAGCATGCCGTTGTAGTCCACCTTTTCCGGGGGGACCCGGCAAATTTCGGTGAGGGTGCCGTCCTCGTCCATATGGCGGTAGCCCGTGGCGCTGAAATGTGCGCCGTGGCGTTCCATCAAGGCAATCTGACGCTCCAGCTTGTCCGGGGTCCAAAGGTCGTCGCTGTCCAGAAAGGCGATGTATTTTCCCGTTGCTCTGGAGAGCGCCTCGTTTCTTGCGGCGGCAGGTCCGCCGTTTTTCTCCATGCAGTAGTAGTGTATATTGGGATATTTTTCAATATAGGGCTTCAACACCTCAAGGGTATTGTCCGTAGAGCAATCGTCCACGATCTGAAGCTCCCAATCGGTAACGGTCTGCGCGATAACGGACAGAACCGATTCTTCGATAAATCTGCCGCAGTTGTAGGTGGGCATAATAACGCTTACGAGCATTTTTGAAAAGAACCTCCTTTTTATTTGCGGTTCTCAGTCTTTTTGAGACCTGTCGCTTGAGTCTGCCATGGCGGTGGTCTGACCCTGGGCAACACCCTCGGTGCTGTCGGGCATAAAGAGGATCTTGATGGTGGCGAACATAAGCCTGAGATCCTCCACAAAGCTGGGCTTTGCTATGTACATAAGGTCCATCTGGAGCTTGTCGTAGGGGGTGGTGTTGTACTTGCCGTAGATCTGGGCGTAGCCCGTGAGGCCGGCCTTTGCCTGGAGGCGAAGACGGAATTCGGGCATTTCTTTTTCATACTGCTCTGCGATTTCGGGACGTTCGGGTCTGGGGCCGACGATGCTCATGCTTCCCCCGAGAATGTTGAAAAGCTGGGGAAGCTCGTCTATACGGCACTTGCGGATTATCTTTCCGACGGGGGTAATGCGGTCGTCGTTATCGCCGGAGGAAAGGCGGGGGGCACCGTCCTTTTCGGCGTCCACGCGCATGGAACGGAATTTCAGAACGTTGAATTTCTTTCCGTCCTTGGTGAGACGGCACTGCTTGTAAAACACGGGTCCGCGGTCGGTGAGCTTGATGGCGATGGCGGTAACGGCCATAATGGGGCTGAGGAGGATGATGGCAACAGAGCTGAGAACGATGTCCGAAAGGCGCTTGATGATGAGGAATTCGGGGTTGGGGCTGTAGCGCTCCACGCGGAGCATGGGCAGGTGGAGCATGTGCATCTGTTTTGCGCTGCTCATGATAACGTCGCCCACTCTGGGAACAACGTAAACGTGAATGTCGTTTTCAATGCAGTATTTCAGAATAACGTTTCTGTCCGCTGAGCGAACGCCGCTGAGAAACACAGCGTCGATGCCCTCTAAAATGCCAAGGTCGGAGATGCATTCCGCCGAGCTGACGGTGGCGCGGATGTCGAACTTTTTCTGAAGGCCGTATTCTTTGATGAGTTGTTCCATGCCCAGCCGGTTGTCGTAAACCACCAGGGATTTTTTTGCCGGGAAGGTGAAATAGTACCACTTGTGGGCAAGATAGCTCCATACGATGGAGATAAGGCACTGGATGACCAGGGCGATGAGCAGGGGAATGGGGTTGGGCAGGTGCTTTGTCAGAAGCCAGGTGACGACATAGGCGATGCCGTCGGAGATGAGCGCCGCAAGGCACTGGCTGTATACGAGCTCAGACACCCGGGAAAGGGAAACACGAAGAGCGTCGTAGATTCTGGAATAGGTAGCGTAGATGAGCAGAAACAGCACGACCATGAGCCAGTTTCCCTTTTGGTAAAAGGGCTCGTCTATGCGGTCGGCGTAAAACAAATACCAGCTCAGGGCAAAGGGGAAAGTCATCATCACTATGTTAACCAGCTTTACAGCCCTCAGGCTGATATCGTGGAAAAATTTTTTCACGAATTCGTCCTCCTGTTGTGTGGTGGTTTTTACACGGGAGCGGATAATACCTGCCGGAGCGCCAAAGGGGCATACAGACGCATAATACCGTTTATATTTTACCACATACCGCCTGTGATTTCAAGTGCGAAAGAGGGCCTAATGGGCATTGTATCGAAAATGAAACAAAAATGATACAATAGGGCGAAAAAAAAGAGCCACCGCCTGTTGGGCGGGGGCTCCCGGGGAGTATACCGTGGGGCTGTTCCGGCGCTACTTCAATGCCGCGGAAAACTCTGCGGCGGTCAGGCTTGCTTCGGGGCAGAAGCCGTCGGACATTGCAAAATTGATCGCGCTCTTAAGATAATAATTCGTCTCCGGGCGGGCATAGTCGGCTCTGCCGTGGTTAAAGGTGCACACCAGCACCTTTCCTTTTCCCATGCGGAAGCCGAAAAGATAGGCGCGGCGGGAAAGCTTTGCGTCCACGCCGTAGATATAGGCATCCGCCTTCAGGCCCAATTCGTCTATATCCACCGAGGGAGCCTGTTCAACGGCGTTGAACAGGTCCAGCTTCCAGCCTCCGGAATATGGCACCGCCCCGGAGAGTACGCAGGGCTCGACGATGCCGCAGACCTGGCTGTTGTTTGAGTGGTTGAGATACCATATCTCGCCGTTGTCCCACCAGGGGGACTTGAAGCTGTTTCGCGTTACGGTGTTTTTGAAGGTGTCCCTTCCGGCAAGCAGCAAAAGGTTTGCCCCGGAGCAGACCGCTTCGGCCATGCCGCCGTACATATGCTCCGTTACGATGAGCTGACCCTCGCCAATGGGCTGGGGAATGGTGAAATGCCGTGTGGGCACGTCCCCATCCGCGAAGAGGTGCTTTGACATATAGTTGAGGTAGATCTCCCGGTCTTCTCTGAGCCGTACCCGGGGGAAGACGAATAGCTCCCATGAGTTTTCAAAGGTCTTTCCGCCGGTCTCAAAGCCTGCCGTGAGGGTGAGCAGTTCAGCTTTATCCGCAGAGGGGAGGGTGACCACCCATTCGCCCAGGGAAAAGAGTCCGTGCCCCCGGGCGCTGAAGGTGTATTCGCCGGTTTCTCCGGAGGAGAGGGCGAGCTTCACCCTGCCTTCAAATGCGCCGTCCGCGCCGTAGCGGGAGAGGGCAAATTTCAGCTTTACCTTCTCGCCGGAGGCAAACGTAACCCTGTCGGTGTCCCAGAGGACGACGGTCTGGCTGTTTATGTGGGCAAATTCTTCGGCGGTGAAGGCCTTGTCCCCGAAATAGGGGTCGAGAAGCCCCTGGGTGGAGCCGTAAAACTCCGTCAGAGTCCAGAGGTGGTAACCGGCAAAATTGGGGGAGAGCCGGGTCTTTTCCACGTTCAGCTTGTGGCAGAGCTTTTGCAGGGAGCGGGAGGCGGAAAGCGCCTTGTCGCACAGGGGGGCGAGGTCTTTTTCTTCGACCAGCCCGGCAAGGCGGAGTATATTTTCCGGACGGACTTTGGCAGAGGCGTATTTAACGAGAATGCCCCTGTCCGGCAGGGTGGTATAGTTTCCCATCTCGTGGACGATCTGGGGCTTGCCGCAGCTGTCCCGGGTGAACATGTCGGAAAGCTCGTCCCAGGGGAGAAAATCCGTGTACTCTGCCGGGCAGATGGAGGCGAAATCCATTGTGTCGTTCACGTCGCAGGCCATAAAGTTTCCGTCGGTGGAGGCGGCGGGGCGGTAGGGGTCAAGCTCTTTTGCAATGGCGTAGAGCTCGCCGTCGAAGGGATAGCCCCACTCCATCTCGTTTCCGCCGCACCACGTGGCAATGCAGGGGTGGTGGCGGTGGGCGAGGATTAGCTCACGCCACTGGTCAAGGAAGAAATGTTTGTTTTCGCCGTTCAGAGTTTCCCGGGGGACGTTTGCCAGCTCAAGCTCCGGCTGAAGCATAAGCCCAAGCCCGTCCGCCGCGGAAAGAAAGGCCTCGAAGGGAAAGTGGCTGTGGTGACGGGCGTAGTTAAAGCCGTATTCCTTTGCCCGTAGAATTCCCGGGGCGAAAAATTCCGGCGTTTTGCCGCAGGGTGCCCCCTCCGGCCAGACGAAATCGTCCCCGTAGCCCAGCATATAGATGGGCAGGCCGTTGAGGTAAAACTCCGTACCCCGGGTCTCCAGGGCTTTCAGCCCGGTTACGTGGACGGAGGTGTCGCCGGTATTCCCGGCGGTGAGGGTCGCTTCTATTTTGCAGAGCACCGGCTCGTCCGGGCTCCAGAGCTTTAAGCCTCCAAGGCCGACGGGCAGAACGTGCTCCCTTGTCCCCGGGGCAAGGTCAAGGTCGAAGCTGTGCTCCGCCACGGTCTTGCCATTCTGAATAAAGCAGAGATCCAGCTTTGCCCCGGTCTTTTCCCGGGAAAAAACGGTGACGCGCAGGTCGGCAACGCCCCGGGAAAGATCCACGGGGGCGTAAATATCCCGCACGAATGCGTGGGCGCTGAGCTCAAGGGAAACGCTGTCGAAAATGCCGCAGACCGGCAGGGGGATTATGTCGAAAAGGGGAGCGTTTGGCACGCCGGCGAAGTCTTCATCCGAAACCGTCACCTGGATATGATTCTCTCCCGGCCGCGCCTTACCCGTCAGATCCGCCCGGAAGGGCGACGGGCCGAAATGGGCGCAGATATCCTCCCCGTTCAGCCGCACAGCCGCAGTTTTTCTCACTCCGGCAAACCGGAGCTCAATATGCTTTTTTGCTTCGTCTGCAGAGAGAGTAAAGCTCTTCGAAAAAACCGAAGCCCCCGCGTAGCTCTCAAACCCGGAGTATTCCCTCCTGTTCCCGGGCACATAAACCTCCGTACCCACCTCAGCCCCTTCTGCCCGGTGCTGCCACATTCCGCAAAGAGAACGTATATCCATATATTTTATCTCCGTTATATCGTATTCAAATCATGCTGGGCACAAACGCACGCCCGTATGGGTTAATTATAGTTAATCGGAAGGAGTTAGTCAAGAGGAAGGGGAGAAGGGGGAGGAAAGTTGGCATAATAATACCGTATTGACTAACAATGTCGATTTTAGTATAATTATAATGTGTAAGTTTATCTTGGGGGAGTATTACCGTTATGAGTGTGATACCGAAGTATTTAATGTCGGAAGAAGATATTAAGCTACAGTATATAACACCTGCAATAACTGCAAAATGGAATATCAGCAAGATCACAATGGAAACTAAGCTCACAGATGGGAAAATCAATCTGAAGGGCAATTTTGTTGTGCGTGAGAAACCAAAACGTGCAGACTATGTTCTCTATCTTTCCCCCAATAATCCTATTGCCATCATTGAAGCGAAAGACAATAATCACAGTGTTACTTATGGATTGCAACAAGCAATGACCTACGCTCAGATGCTGGACCTTCCTTTTGCATATAGCTCAAATGGTGACGGGTTTGCCGAACATGACTTTTTGACAGGTATGGAGCGTCAGTTCGGTTTGGACGAATTTCCCACTGAGGAAGAGCTTATCGCCCGTTACAAGTTAGAATCCGGCTTGACACCCCAGCAGGAAGCCGCCCAGCAGCAGCCCTATTACAGCAGCCAAAACACTTATCCTCCCCGTTACTATCAGCGCATTGCGATCAACAGAACTGTTGACGCCATCGCACGCGGTCAGAATCGTTTGCTTTTGGTTATGGCTACCGGTACAGGCAAAACCTATACCGCTTTCCAGATTGTTTATCGTTTGCTGCAGAGCGGCATGAAGCGAAAGATATTGTATCTTGCTGACCGTAACATTCTTGTGGATCAGTCTATCCAGCAGGACTTTGCACCGTTGGAAAAGGTCACACATAAAATCAACGTTGGCAAGGACGATCCCAGAACTATCACTTCGCATCAGGTTTATTTCTCGTTGTACCAGCAGCTGGTTGGCGACGAAGGCGAAGAACATTTCCGCAAGCTGTTCCAGCCGGACTTTTTTGACCTGATTATCGTCGATGAGTGTCACAGAGGATCCGCCAAAGAGGAAAGCCGCTGGCGCTTGATTTTGGAATACTTCAAATCCGCAACCCAGATCGGCATGACTGCTACACCGAAGGAAACCAAATACATCTCCAACATCAATTACTTTGGCGATCCCGTCTATACCTACAGCTTGAAGGAAGGCGTGGAGGACGGTTTCCTTGCACCCTTCAAGGTTATCAACATTACCACCGATATTGGTGAGGGCTGGCGTCCGCAACGTGGTCAGTTGGATGTGAACGGCGTTGAGATTCCCGATCGCATCTATACCAACAGCGATTACGACTACAACATCATTATCGAAGACCGCATCCAGCAGGTAGCCAGCGAGATTACTCGCTACTTAAAGAGCACAGACCGTATGGCAAAAACCATCGTGTTCTGTGCTAATGAAGATGCCGCAGAACGTATGCGCCAGGCGCTGGTGAACCTGAACGCGGATATGGTCAAACAGAATCCCGACTACGTTGTCCGTATCACCGGCAGCGACATTTACGGTAAGAGCAAGCTGGACTACTTTATTTCTGTTTCCGCGCCCTATCCGGTTATCGCAACGACTTCCAAGCTGCTGTCCACCGGTGCAGACTGCAAAATGACCAAGCTGATCGTGTTGGACGAAATGATCGGCTCTATGACCGAGTTTAAGCAGATCATCGGCCGCGGTACCCGTTTACGCGAAAAGGAAGGTAAGACCCATTTTGTGGTTATGGATTTCCGTAATGTCAGCAGACTTTTTGCGGATCCCGATTGGGACGGCCCCATCGAAATGGATGATAACTTTGACCCCAATAGAGAAACACCTCCCACACCTCCTCCGGGACCCGGCCCAGATGTTCCTCCCGGCCCGCCGAAGGTAAAACCGATCGTAGCCAAAGACGGATGTAAGGTGGAGATCATCCACAAGACTGTTTCTATCTATGACGCAAATGGAAAACTGTTGCGGCAGGAAAGTATTGTGGACTACACCAAGGAAAACGTCCGCGGTGAATATGCATCCCTGGATGCATTCATCCGCGAATGGCGAAAGAACCCCAATAAGTGGGAGATCCGGGACATGCTGCTGGAGCGCGGCATCGACCTTGCGTCTATGAAGGTCGATCAGGGCATGGCGGATGTTGACGACTTCGACTTCATTTGCCACGTTGCCTATGACAAGAAGCCCCTGACCCGCAGAGAACGCGCCAACAACGTAAAGAAGCGCGATTTCCTCAGCAAATACAGCGGCGTTGCCCGCGAAGTGCTGGAGGCACTGCTGGATAAGTATATGAACTCCGGTATTTACGAAATTGAAAAGACAGAGATTTTGCGTCTGGATCCTTTTATTAAGTTTGGTAAACCGGCGAAAATCGCCACTTATTTTGGCGGCAAGGCTGGATATCTCCAAGCTATAAGAGAATTGGAAGAAGAACTATATAAAGTAAGTTAATACTACAGGGTGCTTTGATGGAAAATAAACACATTTGTGATTTGACACCAACAGAATTTGAAAGGTATTGTTGTGAATTTCTAATAGGGTACGCTGAAAAAGAAAGGCTGCAAGACTTTAAAATAACACACAACAAAATAGTAAAAGCCTCTGATGGCAGATATCAAATAGATGTCTATGCAGAGTTTACTGCCATGGGATCCCACTTTATAGTGCTTTGCGAATGCAAAAAATACAAAAGTAGGGTGAACAGAGAAAAAGTTGCAATTTTGCATCGAAAGCTTGAAAGTATCGGTGCACAAAAAGGCATCTTGATTTCGACAAGTGACTTTCAAAGTGGAGCAATCGAATATGGCAGAGCACATGGAATCACATTGATAAAAGCAGAGGACTATCACTTTGAATACCTATCACATTCCAGCGGGCATCAACAAAATGATGGCAGCGATCCGTTTCTCTATGCAGAAAAGCATATGCCGCCTTATGTTGCGTTTGATTGCACAGCCGACACAGATGAGCCAATAAAGATATATCCTACACGAGAAATGATTAAAGTTCTGCTTATAGAGCAGAATCAAAGAAGTGTTGGGCATAGATATTCCACTTGATTTTTCAGAGATATAAGGAAGCGCAGGTTGATTATTATGAGCAACTTAACAGGATTTGTGAAAAGACTGCGTGATATCATGCGCAATGATGCCGGTATCAACGGCGACGCCCAGCGCATTGAGCAGATCGCGTGGATGCTTTTCTTAAAAGTATATGATGTCAAGGAGCAGGACTGGGAATGGGATGATGATAACTACCAGTCCATCATCCCGGAATCCTGCCGTTGGCAGAATTGGGCGCATGATGATAAATCCGGAACGGCACTGACCGGTGATCAGCTTTTGGATTTTGTGAATAACACCTTGTTCCCTACGCTGAAAAAGCTGCCGGTAGATGCTTCCACGCCCATCAAAAAGGCCATCGTGCAGACAACCTTTGCCGATGCCAATAACTATATGAAGGACGGTGTCCTGCTTCGTCAGGTCATCAATGTCATTGACGAGCTGGACCTTTCTGACTATGAGGAAAGCCATGCCTTTGGTGACATCTATGAATCTATCTTGAAGGAACTGCAGAGCGCAGGCAGCGCCGGTGAGTTCTATACCCCTCGTGCCGTCACCGACTTTATGGCACAGATGATAAGCCCGAAAATTGGCGAGACTATGGCAGATTTTGCATGCGGTACCGGCGGCTTTATCGTAAGCTGGCTGAAAGAGCTGCAGAAGCAGGTGCAGAGCACCGCTGATGCCAAGAAGTACGGTGACTCCATTTACGGCATCGAGAAGAAGCAGTTCCCCTATATGCTTTGCATCACCAACCTTTTGCTGCATGGGCTGGATATTCCCCGCGTGTTCCACGACAATACCCTCTTGAAGGATGTGCTGGACTACACTGTGGACGATCAGTTCAATGTTATTCTTATGAACCCTCCCTACGGCGGCAGCGAAAAGGCAGACGTAAAGAATCATTTTCCCGCAGACCTCGCAAGCTCCGAGACGGCAGACCTCTTTATGTCAGTCATTATGTACCGCTTGAAGCAGAACGGCCGTGTGGCGGTGATTTTGCCCGATGGTTTCCTGTTCGGTACCGACAACGCCAAAGTGAACATCAAGAAAAAACTGCTGTCCGAATTCAACCTGCATACCATCATCCGTATGCCGGGTAGTGTTTTTGCGCCCTATACCTCCATCACCACCAATATTCTGTTCTTTGACCGCACAGGAGCGACCGAGGAAACATGGTTCTACCGCCTGGATATGCCGGAGGGCTATAAACACTTCTCCAAGACCAAGCCCATGAAGCTGGAGCATTTTGCACCTGTGGTGGAATGGTGGAATAACCGTCGGGAGATCACTGTAGATGGTTTTGATAAGGCAAAGAAGTTCACCGTACAACAGCTTACCGAAGAATTGGGCTACAACCTCGACCAGTGCGGCTATCCTCACGTCGAGGAAGAAATCCTTGCTCCCATGGACCTAATCCAGCGCTATCAAGAAGAACGCGCGTCTCTGAACGCAGAGATCGACCGCGTGCTGGCTGACATTACCGCCATTCTCGGAGGTGGTCAGCAATGACACCACAGGAATTGAAAGCAAGTATTTTGCAATTGGCTATTCAAGGTAAATTGGTTCCCCAACTCTCCGAAGAAGGCACCGGTAAGGAACTGTATTCTTCAATTGTTTTCACCGAGAAGAAAATGTTGAAGCCAATATCAGATGATGAAATACCATTTGATATCCCTTCCTCTTGGAAGTGGATTCGTCATAATGAGTTGTTTGAAATCGTTGGAGGAAGCCAACCACCAAAATCCAAGTTTGAGGATAACCCCCAAGAAGGGTATGTGCGTCTATATCAAATTAGGGATTATGGAGAAAAACCAGTTCCTGTTTTTGTGCCGCAAAACCTTGTTTCAAAATTCACAAAAAAAGGGGATATTCTTCTCGCAAGATACGGAGCATCGGTAGGCAAAGTCTTCTGGGCTGAAGATGGCGCCTACAATGTAGCTATGGCAAAATCTACCCCTCTTTTTAAGAAAGGGACAGTATTACCTACGTTTGTTTACTATTATTATTTAGCACCTTTATATCAAACTTTAGTGAGGAATAACTCACGTTCTGCGCAGGCAGGATTTAACAAAGAGGATCTCAGCGGACTTCTGTTCCCACTTCCTCCCCTTGCCGAGCAGAAGCGTATTGTGGCGAAGATTGAGGAATTGTTGCCATTGATCGACCGCTATGAGCAGGCATGGAGTAGACTGGAGGAATTCAATAAGCGATTCCCTGTGGATATGCAGAAATCCATTCTCCAAATGGCTATCCAAGGCAAACTGGTTCCTCAACTCCCCGAAGAAGGCACCGGCGAAGAACTGTTCCGGCAGATTCAGGCAGAAAAACAACACCTTATCAAAGCCGGCACCATCAAAAAAGAAAAGCCCCTGCCCGAAATCACAGAGGATGAGATTCCGTTTGATATTCCAGAGAGTTGGCGTTGGTGTTATGTGGGAGACCTGTTTAATCATAACACAGGTAAGGCGATGAATTCTTCAGCAAAGAAGACGGATAAGCCTGGATCAATACAAAAGTTCATAACAACGTCCAATTTGTATTGGGATAGTTTTGACTTTACCGCAGTCAAGGAAATGTTCTTTAGCGATGACGAAATTGCCCGTTGTACTGCTACGAAGAATGATATCCTTATGTGTGAGGGCGGAGCATACTATGGCAGAACGGCAATCTGGAATTATGATTACGACATTTGTTTCCAAAATCATATACACCGTTTGCGTGCATATGTACCGATAGTAGAGCGATTTTTCTATTACGTTTTCAGATTCTATAGAGAAACGGGAATGATGAAATCTCAAGGAACAGCCATGCCTGGATTGTCTTCGGTCGTGCTTCATAATATGATGGTTCCGCTCCCGCCGCTTGCTGAGCAGAAGCGCATCGTCGCCAAACTGGAAGAAATCCTGCCGCTGTGTGAAAGGTTGAAATGAGGTCTATTAATGAAAAACTTAGATCGTAAAGTCACATTGTTGTGCCCTCTTTGCGGCAATGATCAATTTGAGTCACTGGATGAAGAATTTGAAGACCTTCTTCACGCAAGTGACGATGTTCGGGTACGTTGCTCTGATTGCGGTTCAGAATACACGAAACGAGAGTTACTCGATAGCAATGCCGCAATAATTGATAGTGCTGTGGATGAGCTTGCGCAAGATGCGGTCAAAGAACTGGAAAAAGAATTAAAGAAAGCGATGAAAAAATGGAAGTTTTGATTAACGCTCTGCAAAAATCGGTGCCATTCTTGGAAGATTGGGGAGCACTGATCATTGCAGCGATATCCCTGCTGGTTGCTGTCATTTCACTGTTCAAATCTTCAAAGGCGCAGCGCCTCCAGAACAAGGTTAATGAACTTGAACTCAAGATTAAGCAGAATGAACTTGACAGAATAGCCAAGGAAAAGGAAGACGCAGCGCGTGCATGCGTTGAGGCTAGATTTATTACTGTAGGCAGAGATAAACACAGATTGAAGGTTTGGAATTCAGGAAATGCCACAGCTTATAACGTGATCGCTCGGTTTGATGGCGATGTGGGTATCTTGATTATAGATCAGGATAAGCAGCCATTTGAAGAACTCGAAGCGAGAAAAAGCTATGAACTGATTTTAGTTACGCATAACGGTTCTGCCTCGAAATTCAAAATTATTACTGAGTGGTCTGATGCAGCTGGGAAGCAGCATACAAAGACACAAATGGGCGATATTTCGTAGTGTAAACCAGCTCGGCATGGAGGATATAGAATGAACAAAACAGGCTTTATTTATATACTTACACACCCGTCGTTTCCGCAGTACGTAAAAATAGGCTATTCAACAAATGTTAAATAGCGGTTTGATGAAGTCAGAAGAGAGTGTGTGTACACAAAAAAGGATAACGATTTCATAACCAACTAAACTGACTGGAATACAAAATAACCCGCATTCAGTGTAAATCTGAATGCGGGTTATTTTTAAATCTTCTTTTCAAATCCGCACGCTACCTATCCAACAAACCTGCATCTCCGATGAATTCGTCGATGTCGATTATCTTTCCGGTTTTGATGGATTCGTTTGCTGCGGCGCCGATCAGGATGGAGTAGGCGCCGTCCAGGGAGTTGGCTTTTTGGCATTCGAACTGAGGCTCTTCGCCCAGGAAGAGGACCCGTCTCATGGCGTCGTCGGCGCCGCCGTGGCCGCCGGAGAGGGTGGGGGCTTTTTCGATGACGGTGATATTTTCGTCCTCGGGGCCGGGCTTGATTATGCGGATATAGTCCGGGTTTTCGCCGCTTTTCACGCCGCCGCTGGAAAAGGACTGGACCTCAAGCCTTGCGTCCGAGCCGTTTATAAACAGCTTAAAGCCCTCGTACATGGCGGCGGAGGACTCGCTGTAGGACATGAGCACGCCGTTGGTATATTCGACGTTCAGGCTCATGGTGTCGTAGGTGTCGATGGCCTCGTCGTAAACACAGCGGTCGATGATATAGCCGTCGTACTTCTCGTTTTCCACGAACATCTTCCGGTTGAAGTCGGAGATCTTATAATAGTATCTGCACTTTTCCGTGTGGGGACAGGTTGAACAGCGCTCGCCCCGGAAGGCGCCGTTTTTGCCGTATTCCCGAAGCCTGCCGAAAGCGGAGACCCGCTTGGGGCGGCCGCCGATAAACCAGTTTACCATGTCGAAATGGTGGGTGGACTTGGTGAGCAGAAGGCCGCCGCTCTTTTCCATATAGGCGTTCCACCGGCGGTAATAGGACGCGCCGTGGCCGGAGTGGCCTGCGGTGAAGTCCTTGGTGAGAAGCCATTCCAGCGCCACGTTATATATCTTTCCCAAAACGCCGGAGTCGATGATCTGTTTTATCTGGAGGATGACGTTCATGTAGCGCATGTTAAAGCACACGCCTATCTTTCTGCCGTTGCGCCTTTCCGCCTCTAAAATTGCCCGGCACTGGTCGGCGGTGATGCACATGGGCTTTTCCGTCCACACGTCAAAGCCTCCGTCC
>SVLY01000059.1 GCA_015067715.1 Oscillospiraceae bacterium
ATCCTCCGGGAAGGTTGCAACGGGACCCAGGGGTATGCCGCACATTCCGAAGAAGTCGTAAACGTGATCCTCTCCCCGGGAGTGGTAGGGCAGGTAGACGGGAATGTCCACCGGAGCGCCAAGCCCGCCCATGAATCTGTCACAGCGGTCAAGGGTGTAGCCCAGCACGGGGGGATACTGAGTGTCGTAATTGCATCTCCAGCTGAAAAGAGTGACCTCTGCAGGGTCTGCCATAAGTGTCAGCTCTGCCTGCTGGGCAAAGATATTTGCAGAGTTTGCGCACATCAAATTGTCGAACCAGCCGCCGCGGTTGTTGTGGGGCGGAAAGCTTGAGAGATAGCGCATTATGCTGTAGGAGGTGTACCGGGGATTGCGGAAGATGGAATAGGTGGTGTGACGGGTCTCCGTACCGGTGTATATCCAGTCGAACATGGCAGGCTGGGTCTCGGTGTTGTAGCCGACCGTCTGAAAGCTCTCGTGCCAGGTTGGGTACTTAAGGGTGAGCGTCACGTTGGGGTTAACGGCCTTTGCGGGCTTTACGATCTTTTCCCGGCAGAATTCCGTCATAAGCTCAAGGCGGAACTCCGTCCAGCTTCTGTCACCCTTTGCCGCGCGGCAACGCTGGCAGGTACACTCCGTGGAGAGGGAATCGTCTATCATTATCTCGCCGAAGTATTTGCCCATTGAGGCGATATATTCCGAGAAAAGCTCCTCCACCTCCGGGTTGGTAAAGCAGAGCATTCTTGAGCTGCTCTCGTAGCTCCGGGATCCGCAGGGCATTATCGCTGTTGCGGTGGAAACACCCCGCGCCTCGAAATAGTCCTTTGCCTGCATGAGAAGGTCAAAATTCACCTTTCTCCCACGCCAGCATTCAAGGTAGACCTTTGTGAAATTAAGGTGCTTTTTGTAGTAGCTGAACTGAACGTCCGGATCGTTTCCGGGGGCAAACATGGTCTCGACTCCGGCAACGTCAACGAAAATAGAGAATTGGAAATTTTTGTACGTCTCCATTACTTTTTTCTCCCTTTTCCCACAAATACGCTCTGCCTTTTGATTGTAACACAGCAAAGGCTCTGTGTCAAGAAAAGCTTTATTCCCAGCGGAATGCGGTAAGAAGATTGGGTTCAAGAGGTACGCGGAAAACGGTCTCTCCGCCGGTCGCGGAATACGGGGCGTATGCGCGTCCGTCCGTAAGGGAAACGAGCTTTTCCGCTTTTGCCTTAACGTGGATCATGGCGACTGTGCCGTGATCCATGAAGGATTTCATAACGAAGGTGTTGTTCTCTCTGGGGAAGAGGGCTATGCGGTTCTGTCCCTCAAACCACACGGGCATATCCTTTGACAGATGGCGTCTGAGATAGCTTGACACCGGGGCGGGGATATCGTAAATGTCCGCCATGCTGTCCGGAACGTTCAGTATCCAGAACTTGCCCTTTCCGTACCAGCTTCTGGCAAGGAGAATATTGGGGGAACAGTCTCTGGTCTGAACAGCGAAAAACTCGTTTTCGTTGGTCATCCACTCGATCACCGGCATGGAGATATCGTGGGGTGCCTGGTAATAGTCAGTATCCGCAGACCAGCCGGTAACAAAGCCGCCAAACTCCCTGCCGGACTGACGAGCCGAGGTCACGCGCATTGCGGTGAACTCGTCCAGACCCCTGTCCTGAAGCTTTTCCATAAAGCCCGAGGTGGCAACAACGTCGCCTCCGGCGAGAAGGTGGTTCTTTATCTTTTCGATAATGTCCCCGTCGCAGGCAGAAGCGGCTGTCAGCATGACAAGGCGCCCATCCTCCGGGAAGGTTGCAACGGGACCCAGGGGTATGCCGCACATTCCGAAGAAGTCGTAAACGTGGTCCTCTCCACGGGAGTGGTAGGGCAGGTAGACGGGAATGTCCACCGGAGCGCCAAGCTCGCCCATGAACCTGTCACAGCGGTCAAGGGTGTAGCCCAGCATGGGGGGATAGACCGTATCGTAGCTGGCGTTCCAACAGAACAGCGTGAGCTCCTCCGGGGCGGACATAAGGGTGAACTCAGCCTGCTGAGCGAAGAAATTGGGGTCGTTTGCGCACATAAAGGTGTCGAACCAGCCGCCGCGGTTGTTGTGGGGCGGAAAGCTTGAGAGATAGCGCATTATGCTGTAGGAGGTGTACCGGGGATTGCGGAAAAGGGAATAGGTGGTGTGACGGGTCTCGGTGCCGGTGTAAATGCAGTCGAACATGGCGGGCTGGGTCTCGGTGTTGTAGCCAAGGTTCTGATAGCTCTCGTGCCAGGTGGGATATTTAAGGGTGAGCGTCACGTTGGGGTTAACGGCCTTCGCCGGCTTTACTATGCATTCCCGGCAGAATTCCGTCATAAGCTCCAGACGGAACTCCGTCCAGCTTCTGTCACCCTTCGCCGCGCGGCAGCGCTCGCAGGTGCAGTCCGTGGAGAGGGAATCGTCTATCATTATCTCGTCGAAGTATTTGCCCATTGAGGCGATATATTCCGAGAAAAGCTCTCTCACGCCGGGGTTTGAAAAACAGAGCATTCTTGCAGAGGCCGGATAATCCGGAGAGCCCGTGGGCATGAGCGCAGTTGCGGTCTTTACCCCACGCTCTTCAAAATAGGCCTTTGCCCGCATGAGCACGTCGAATTTTACCTTACGAACTCTCCAGGCCTCAAGGTAGACCTTTGTGAAATTAAGGTGCTTTTTGTAGTAGTTGAACATGATATCCGGGTCTTTTCCCGGGGCAAACATGGTCTCGACACTGTCTACGTCGATAAATACCGAACAGCAAAAATTTCTGTAGCCTTCCATATTTCAGGCTCTCCTTATAATATAGGTCTTTCCGAGGGTCAGGCTGATTGTAACACAGGGCAATGTCCATGTCAAGAAATAAATATAAGCCAGGAACCTGCGTTGTTTCCAAAAAGACACTTGACAAAACGGCATTTTTGTTGTTAAATATATGTGTAGAAACATCAGGTTTGATCTGTTGTCCAAAATTTCACGGAGGTGTTTTACATAATGACAGTAAGATCTGCTTTTGCTAAAAGAATGCTGGGATTTGCCCTTGCTGCGATAATGCTGGTGAGCCTTGCTCTGCCTGCATTTGCCCAGCCTGCTCCCCTTGCGGAATACGCCGTTCTGATCGATTCCGCCACGGGTCAGGTGCTTTACGAAAAGAATATGGAAGAAAGCATTTCACCCTCCGGTCTTGTTAAGCTCATGACCGCTCTGGTTGCGGTTGAAAGCGGCACGCCCCTTTCCAACAAGGTCACCGTCACTTCCGGCGCTCTCGACCCCCTGGGAAGCGGCTACCGCGGCATAAGCCTGGTCGTTGGTGAACAGCTCACCCTTGAGGCCTGCCTGCAGGGCATGGTCATGGACTCTGCCAACGATGCCGCAAACGTCATTGCAGAGGTCCTTGGGGGCGATCTTGACACCTTTGTCAAGAACATGAACGAAAAGGCCACCGCTCTCGGTCTTCAGAACACCGCCTTCGTCAACGCTCACGGTCTTCCCGAGGCCGGTCAGAAGACCACCGCTTACGATATGGCTCTCATCCTGCGCCACGCTCTCTCCAACCCCGACTTTGCAGAGCTTTTCGGCACCCAGGAAGCCACCATTCTCGCCACCAACTACACCACCGACACCCGTTCCCTCATCACCCGTTGCCGCATGAACCGCAACAACTCCGACTACGCCTATGACGGCTCCATCGGCGGCGTTGTGGGCTACGGCTCGGAGAGCGGCTGGATAATCGCCACCGCCGCCGTCCGCGACGGCCGCACCCTTATCGCCATCGCCGCCAAGAGCGAGAGCGAGGATCAGCTCTATTCCGACGCCGCAACCCTTCTGGACTACGGCTTTGAAAGCTTCACAGAGCACACCTTCTCCGGAAGCGAGTTCTCCAGCGGAGAGATCCCCCTCACCGAGTCCGGCGTTAAGGTCGGCACCGCCGTCTTCACCGTTGCAAGTGAAAACGTGACCGTTCTTCTCCCTGCCGACGCCGATCCCGACAAGGTCGTCGTCCGCGCCAACTCAATGCCCTCTGCCATTGAAAAGAACTCCACCATGGAGTACACCGCAGACCTCTGCTACCAGAACGAAAACGGCGATTGCGAGGTGCTTATCCCCAATCTCCTCCTCACCGCCCATATCACCCTTGACGCCGCCCAGACCGAAGCCACCCAGTCCACCGAAAACATGGGCACCATCGCCACCGACGACGACGGTAACCCCGTCACCGATAACGACGGAAACGTTGTGACCGGTACCGCCGGCGAAGAGGGCGAAGGCAATGAAAAGAGCGGCGGCTTCAAGAAGTTCATTCTCACTCTGCTGAAGGTCCTGCTCATAATCATCGCTGTTCTTGCAGGTCTGGTGCTCCTCTTCATTCTCAGCCTTGTGGTCATCAAGCAGGTCAAGCGCGCCAAGAAGAGAAAGGCCCGCGCCCGTGCCGCCGCCGAGCGTGCTGCCCGCGCCCAGCGCCGCAACAACGACAGAAGCTACTACTAAACCTTAAAAAACTCCGCCCCGGAACAAAGATGGGTTCCGGGGCGATCTTTTGCGCAAAAAAAACCGGCATCTGCCAAAAGACAGATGCCGGAATTCCTTTTATTGCTTAGAGAGCAGCCTTTGCGGTCTCCACGAGCTTAGCGAAGCCCTGGGGATCGGTGTGGGCGATGTCGGCCAGAACTTTTCTGTTGAGGACGACGTTGGCCTTCTTGAGGCCGTTCATGAAGCGGCTGTAGTTGATGCCGTTTGCCTTGCAGGCGGCGGAAATTCTGGTGATCCAGAGCTTGCGGAAGTCGCGCTTTTTCAGTCTGCGGCTGACGTAAGCGTACTTCAGGGACTTCATAACCTGCTCGTTGGCTACCTTGTAGTGAGTGGACTTAGTGCCCCAGTAACCTCTTGCCAGGCCAATGATCTTCTTTCTTCTCTTACGGGTCATCAAAGCGCCCTTGATTCTTGCCATTTTATCTCAATCCTTTCGATCAGTCAGTATTTGTTGGCTCAGGCGTAGGGCATGAGCTGCTTCAGAGTGGCTGCGTTGGCCGCGGCGGCATAGCCGGTCTTGCGGAGGTTACGCTTTCTCTTGGTGGTCTTCTTGGAAAGAATATGGTTTCTGAGCATGTGGTTGCGCTTGACCTTACCGGTCTTTGTAAGCGAAAATCTCTTCGCGGTACCCTTGTGGGTCTTCAGCTTTGGCATAGTCTTACGACTCCTTTCATATATCAAGCGGAGCGAGGCCCGCGCTTTTTTACGGGAACTTATTTCGGGTTTTTACTTGCCGGCCTTGGAGGCAATGATGAGGCTCATGTTGCGGCCTTCAAGCTTGGCGGGCTTTTCAACAACGCCCTTTTCGGCACAGCCCTGGGCAAACTTTTCAAGAAGGGCAATGCCAAGATCGGTGTGGGTCATTTCGCGGCCGCGGAACTGAACCGTGACCTTGACCTTATCGCCGTCTTCAAGATATCTGAGAGCGGCACGAAGGCGGAAGTCGTAATCGTGGTCACCCACGCCGGCGGTGCGGAACTTGATCTCCTTGGTGTCCACAACGTTCTGGTTCTTGCGGGCTTCGCGCTGCTTTTTAGTCTGTTCAAATTTGTACTTGCCGTAGTCCATGATTTTGCAAACGGGAGGAACGGCATTGGGAGCGATCTTGACAAGGTCAAGTCCGGCATCCCTTGCGGCAAGCTGGGCTTCCCTTGCGGACATAACACCAAGCTGCTCACCGGTTTCGGAGATAAGGCGGACTTTTTCGTCGCGGATCTCCTCGTTGATCATGTGCTCGTTTTTCGGAATGACAAACACCCCCAAAGAATTTTCTCTGTTGCCGCGGACAAAATAAAAGCGGCGAAAGGTCACGCTCCTCCGCCGATGTTTTCCCGGAGCGCACAGAACAAGCGCGATCCGAAAAAATATTGACCGCCGCCGCTTTCCCTGCGGACGGGGTGAGGAAGAGACCTTCTTTATTAGCTCGACTATTTTACCACATAGGTTTTCCTTTGTCAAGGGCTTTTTCAAAATTATTTTATCTTTTTTGCCCATAATTTTCAGGCTGTTCATCCATTGCCCTTGAATTCTTTTCTCTTCGGTGATATAATTGGCACATGAAAGGAAGGTGTTTCCCTTTTGGAAAACTGGACGTATAAAAACAGCTTTTTTCGCCGTGAGATCCGCCGCGTAAACATTTCCCGGCTGGTCTTTGCGCTGATCGTTCTGGCAATTATTGTTTTTCTGGACACGCGCCACACCGCCGTGCTCCTTGCCGCAAAGCTCTCCGGCCAGGCCGTTGTCTCCCCCGAAGAGATCGCCGCCATAACCTCCCCCGCAGAACAGCTCACCCAATACAGCTTTGCCGCCAACTACGAGCGCTCTGCCGCCTTCGACGCGGACATTTCCCTAAAGCGCCTCATGTACCAAAAGGACGGCGCCTGCATTCTGGTGCTCACCCCGGATGAGATCCTCCCCACGGACTACGCCGCAACCGAAAAGAACGGCAACGTTTCAAAGTCCATCGAATACGTCTACGCCCGTCTGGGGGACAAATATCTCATCGTCAAGCGCCACGTCCTTAAGCCCACCGACACTCTCACCGGCACGGTAGGCTACCTTCCCTCGGACATCCGCATTGCCATAACCGCAAACTCCGACCTGCCCGCAGACGCCATTCTGCCCGTTATCATGGACACCACGGGGGACGTTTTTGCCTCTCTCACAACTGACATCCTCTTTTCCTCAATGGCGCTTCTGCTCTGGGGCATATGGTTCTTTGCCATCGTCTTCCGCGCTGTCAAGCACGAACGCAGCCCTGCCTACAAGCGGCTCTTCACCTGCCACGGCACCGTCGAGGAAAACGCCCGGGCAATCGACGAAGAGCTTCAGGGCAGAACGGACTTTGGCCTTTTCGGAAACATCGTGACCGAAAACTGGCACATCCGCCGCCGCCCCCTCTCCTTCATGGTGGAGCCCAGAACAAGCTATATCGACGGGTAAAGATGCGAGTTAGTTTTGGAGGTTTTCTATGTCAGCTCCCGACCCAAAAGCCCTTGAGATCCTCAGCGAACGCTTTGGCCGCGATTCCCTTATTGCTCTTGCCACTGCAGAGGACAATATCCCCTCAGTCCGCGCCGTGAACTCATGGTATTCCGACGGTTCCTTCTACGTTATCACCTACGCCCCAACGAAAAAGATGACCCAGATAGCCAAAAATCCCACGGTTGCCATCTGCGGCGACTGGTTCACCGCCCAGGGACAGGCCGAAAACCTTGGCCACGTACTTGCCCCGGAAAACAGGGAGATCATGGATAAGCTCAGAGAGGTCTTTGCCTCCTGGTATTCCAACGGCCACACCAACGAGGCCGACCCCAACACGGTCCTCCTCCGCATCCGCCTTACCTCCGCCGTTCTGGCAGACCACGGCACCTGGTACGACCTCAGGTGGTAGATACGATCTTTATCTCACAAAAAAGCACCGCCGCCAAACTTCACTTTGGCGGCGGTGCTTTTACAGACTTTACTTACTTGGGGAGTTCACCACTGGTAATTGATCAGCTTTTCAAGGGACTCGTAGTAATAGAGATAGGCCTCATCCACCTCTAAATGTTATGAGCACGCCTATACAGTCGTTATTCGTCTGTTTTCCCGTTTTCTTTCTCTTTTTTCAGAACGATCCGTTCGTTCTCGATGTCCGCAAGAACCCTTCCCGGAACGGAGAGCTTCAGCTCTGAGATGTACTCTGCGGGAAGCTGAAGACGTCCGGCTCTGTCCAGAACCAGCATTTCCGTGTGGGTGCGCTCGCTGCGTTCAACGTCGGCGGCGTGCTGAAGAGCCTCAAGCTCACGGGCGTAGCTTATGTTGCGGATAAACTCAGAGCTCGTCTTGCCGTCACGGATGTTGACGACCCTGTCCACCTTGCCGGAAAGACGGCGGTCGTGGGTGACGGTGACGATGGTGAGCCCCGTGGTGCGGTTGAGCTCGCGGAACAGATCGAAGATCATGTCGGAGGTCTTCGTGTCCACGGCGCCCGTGGGTTCGTCCGCCAGCAAAAGCCTGGGGTCGTTTGCCAGAGCAATGGCAATGGCAACGCGCTGCTGTTCGCCGCCGGAAAGCTGATCCAGGCGGTTTTTGCGCCTTGCGGAAAGACCCACCATCTCAAGCAGCTCTCTGGCCTTTTCCCGTTTTTTCCGGGTGCCGGAGAAGTTCATGGGAAGCATGATATTCTCCTCCGCAGAAAGATAGGGAAGCATGTTTCTGGCGTTGTTCTGCCAGACGAAGCCGACGGTCTTGCGCTTGTAGCCGATAAGGCTCTTTCGGGTCATTTTGGTCATGTCTATTCCGTCCACGGTGAGCTTGCCCGCCGTGGGTGAGTCAAGCCCGCCCAAAAGGTTCATAAGCGTGGACTTGCCCGAGCCGGATTTTCCGATCATGGCCATGAACTCGCCCTCTTCAACGATGAGATCCAGCCCCTGAAGAGCCATGACCTCGATGTCCTTGGTCTTATAGATCTTAACGAGGTTCTCGCACTCAATCATCGCCATTTATGATCACCCCATCCGAAAGAGTATAGACCTTGTCCGCCACCTCCAGCATGTGGGGGTCGTGGGTGGTCATAAGAACGGTCATGCCGTTGTCTGCGATAAGGCGCTTGAAAATGTCCACCACGGCAATGGCCGTTGCGGTGTCCAGCTCGGCCGTGGGCTCGTCCGCAAACAGCAGAGTGGGTCTGTGGGCAATTCCCCGGGCAATGGCAACACGCTGCTGCTCGCCGCCGGAAAGCTGGGCGGGAAGGTGGTTCATGCGCTTTTCAAGACCCACCAGGGCAAGGCATTCCTTTGCCCTGCGCTTTGCCTCCGGACCGCGTATGCCGCAAATGCGAAGACCGTATTCAACGTTTTCAATGGCGCTCATGTCCGGCATAAGTGCAACTGCCTGGAAGATAAAGCCCATCTTCTTTTTTCTCAGCCCGTCGCGCCCCGCCGTTGAGAGCCTGGTCACGTTTTTCTCCTCGAAGAAAACGCTTCCCTCCGTGGGGTCGTCAAGGCCGCTTAAAATGTTCAAAAGGGTCGTTTTGCCCGAGCCGGAACGGCCGCGGAGCACGGTGAGGCTTCCCTTGGGGATCTCAACGGTAACGTTGGAAAGGGCCGTGACCGTGTTGCTTCCCGTTTGAAACCTGCGGATGATATTTTCGGTTCTGATAATGTTTTCTGCCATTGTTCCTTAATCCTCCCCAAGCTTAAGTGCTCTGTCCACCTTAAGACGGACAACGATGGTGAAGAGAATGATAAGGCAGATCGCCAGCACGGCGCCCAGAGTGCCAAGAACTCTGCCAAGGTCCGCAACGGAGGTGACCACCCGGAAGGGGACGGTCTCCATCTCAACGGTGTAGTTCGCCGCCAGGAAGGGCACGAACAGAATGCTCTGCACACGGCCGATGAAAATACCCGCCGCAATTGCCGCACCGGAGACGATTATCTGTTCCAGCGCCAGCATAAGCATGACCCCCGTCCTTGTAACGCCCAGAGCCCGGGATATGCCGAACTGAAGCTGACGCTCGCGTATGGCGATCACCCAATAGACCATAAAGCCCGCCGCGCACAGCGCAACCGCCGAAATGAACGACACGGTGAGCATGCCGTTGGTGCCCTGGAGCACGGGAGAATTGCGCTCCCTGGTAAGAAGCTCGTTGGTGCTTTCAAGGTCGTAAACGCCGCTGTCAGAGGCCAGAAGGGCGTCGTAAAGCTCGGTGTCCGACACTCCGGGGGCTTTTTTGATAAAGAACTGGTAGGGGCGCATGCTGTTTGCAGAGATATAGTCCGAAAGCTTTGCGACGATAAAATAGTTTTCCTTTATCTCGCCGGAATAGGTCTCGGTGTATCTGTCGATACCCGGCCAGGCGTCTGCCGCGCCGATGACGGTACACTCTATATTTCCCGCGCCCACGATGAGGGTGAGCTTTTCTCCCAGTTCAAGCTTCTGGTCCCGCATTAGCGCCGTGGACACAACACAGCCGTAGGGCACCTTGGAAAGGGCGTTGGCGTATTCGTTGAGGTGGTAATATCCAAAGCCCGAGGGCCAGTTTGCCGTAAGGGCGAACTCATAGGGGTCTATGAGCATACAGTCAACGCCCTGAGCCTGACCCTTGACTCGCTTGACGGTTATATCCTCCTGGTTGTAGACTCTGGCGATGCTCTCGATCTCCTCAATGTCCTTAAAGGCGTTGGTGAGAAGCTCGGGATAGCTCACGCGGACGGTCTGAACCAGAATATCCCCGTCGTAGATCTCCATAACGTCGCCGGTGACCGCACCGATAACGGGGTCGCCGTTTTCGTCGTACTTTTTCCACCGGGGCATATACACCGCGTCCGCACCCATTCCGGCCTCGATATTGGTCTCCACGTAGCGGTTTATGGACCGCGCCGTGTCGGCGCTGACGGTGCCGATGGAGAGGGTGAGGATCATGAACAGCATGATCGCCGCGCACTCACGGTTGCGGCTAGCGCGGTTAAGCGTGAAATACGCCCACGCCGGCCAGAAACGTTTGCCCACAAAGAAGATAAAACGCAAAAGATAGGGGTAGAGCCGCAGGAACAGCATTCCCGCGCCAAGGGCAAACACCGTGCCGGAGACATAGGTGAGAACGTCCGTGTTCTCAATCGTCAGCACGATGGCCGACTCGGCGGCGGCCATTTTTACCTGCATTGAGTACCAGCCGTAAAGACCCACGGCAATGCAGAGGAAGTCCAGGAAATATTTGTGGTAAAAAGGCACCTTGGCCTTGCGCTTTTTGGCCTTGCTCTCAACGATGGTGACTCCGGCGTGTAAAAATGCCGGGATCATGGTTATAACGATGAACAGCACCGCCGTCACCGCCAGCACCGTGAAGGATTCGGGCACAAGCTTAAGGGGCAGAGCCTTTCGGTTGACAAAGGTCAAAAATCCGTTGGAAGCGCCGATTATACGGCAGAGTCCCACGCCCAGCAGTGGCCCCAACACCGACGAGACTCCGACCAAAATCACGCTTTCGATAAGGTAGAGCAAAAGGATATGTCCCCTGCCCGCGCCGCGGCTCTGCATGACCGAGATCTCGTTCTGCTCGCTTTTCAGCTTCATGTCCGCTATCATTATAATGTAAAAGGCAATTATAACGAACAGCGGAACCAAAAGGGATGCCATGGTCATATACAGAGAAGAGGAAAGACCCTCTATCTCCTCAAAGGTGCCCATGGCGTTGAAGTAGAGAACCTCCTTGCCCGCAAGCTCGGTGGAGGTCTCGAAGCCCTTGTTGTAGGCCTCGATTATGTTTCCAACGCCGTCCACGTTGACCTTTGTGTAGTCAAGCGCGGCATACCAGACGAATTTCGTAACGTGGCGGGTGAGCTCGTCACTCTCTTCCATAAGGCTTTCGAAATAGCTGTTGTCCACGAAAATGTTCGAGCCAAAGCGCTCGGCCTTGGTGTACCAGAAATAGTCGGAGTTATTGGTGGCTTCGATAATGCCGACTATCTCCATTTTAAAGAGCACCTTGCTGTTGGCAGAGCTCTTTATCTCGTAGACCTGGCCAAGGGACATATCCGAGTTGACCAGCGCCGTCTGACGTACCACGGCCTCAACAACGCCGTCGTTCCGGTCCGGGTTGTACATTCTGCCCACGGAAACGGTGACGTGCTCGGGAAGCCCCTCCACGTAGTTCAGAACTATGCTCTGCTTGCCGGAAAGGGATCTTCCGGATTCGCGGAACATCATAGAATATTTGATATAGCGCCCTTCCGTTCTCGCAGGCAGGCCGATACCGGCCCGGACGTCCTCAAAAATCCCCCCAAGGGTCGCCTGACGCTCGAGAGCGTCCTTTTTAATGGGGGACATTTCGTATTCCAGTGAGAGGTAGGCGGGGTATTTTTCCGTCTCCTCAAGCCTGTCCTCAAAGGTCTTGTTCAAAAGGCGCTGAAGAATGGCATCGGAGTACATCGGCACGCCGAAGGCCATAGCAAGGGCCAGAATAAGGCCCACCAGCATGGAAAGCGTTTTCCATCGGTTTCCCGTGAAACGCTTTAATACAGTTAACAGCATTTTGATTTACCTCTCGGGAAAGAGCGTTTACTGAATGACAAGATCCGTTTCGGAAAGACCCTCGAGAATTTCCGTTTCGTACTCGCTTTCGATACCGGTTATGATATCGCGCTCCTGGCGGTAACCGTCCTTGAGTATGTAGACGTATTTTCTGTCGCCCACGGTCTTGATGGAGGAAGAACGGATGAAGATGGTATCCTCGCTGCGCTCAACAACGTAGGTCAGGTCAAGTCTTGCGCCGATGGGAATACCCTCGGGTATGGAGTCGGACTTGCATATGACAACGTGCTTGTCGGGGCTGTCCTCGGGGACGATGTCCGGAGTCTGAACAACGGTGGCGGTGAAGGTCTGGACGGTGCCATCCTTCAGTTCATAGGCGAGGTCCACCTCAACGTCCATGGGTATCTCGCTGAAGCCCCTTTCGGAGTAGCGGATAAGAAGCTCGCTGTCGTCGGAGATGGTGAACATGGTCACCCCGGCAGAAACGGGCGAGCCCTTTGTCAGCGACATAACGTAGGTCACTCTGCCGGAAACGGGGGCAATGAGCTGGGTGGTGCTGAACTGTTCTCTCAGGGCGTTAATGTCCCGGCGGGAGAGGTAAATGGCCTTTTCGGCGCGCTTCCAGTCAACCTCGCTGAGGTTTCCGGCCTCGTAACGGGCTTTTGCCTCGGCATAGACCAGCTCGTCGATCTCGGCCTGCATTTCCGCGACCTTAAGAGTCTCCGCAAGGTCGCTGTTGTCGGTCTCGGCAAGCACGTCACCGGCCTGGACAAAGTCGCCCTGACGGAAATAGGACTCCATGAAAAGACCGCCGGAAGCCTGGAACGCCACGTTAACACTGCTTACGGCGGCAACGTTTGCCTTGCCGGAAACAACGTTTTCTATGGTTCCGCGCTCGGGGTTATAGGTGTGGTAATTGGCAACGACCGCTTCCACAAGGGGGGGCGGAAGCTCTTCCTCCTCGGCAGGGAAAAGAGCGCAGCCCGAAACCAGCGGCACAGCGGCCAGCACCGAAAGCACCAGTGCGATGATCCTGAATTTTCTGTTAAGCATTTTTTCTCAACCTCCCGGAGAACGGCACAAAATGGGAAATGTGTGAGTTCCCACAAAACCGCCCCCATTTTTCTGAAACTATTTTACCATAGCCCACATATCATTGCAAGAGCTTTTTGCTTTTTTTCTCAAAAACCTCTGTTTTCAAACAAAAACACACCGTCTCTCATTCTCCGGCAAAAGGTCTCCGGAATGGAAAGCGGTGTGTTTTTTGTTTATTCTTCCTCGAATCTGAGCTCGAGCATATCCCCGTCGGCGCCGAGACGGACTCCCGGGAAAAGCCGTCTTGCGTTGTCCGCAAAGGCCATGGGAGCCGGCATGGAGGGGCTGAAATGGGTAAGCCAAAAGTTTTTCGGGTTTGCCCGCTGGGCAAGGGCGGCGGCCTCGGAGAAGGTCATATGTCCCGATTCCTTTGCCCTGGGGAGCTTTTCGTTCTCTCCGAACATACCCTCGCACACGAAAAGATCCGCGTTTTCCGCCATTTCGGCAATGACGGGCGCGGGACGGGTGTCCGTTGCGTAAACGAAGCGCAGACCCCGCCGGGGCGCGCCAAGAACCATGTCGGAGGTGTAGGTCACGCCGTCAAGGGTGAACTCGGGGGCTTTTTGCAGGGGGCTCCACGCCCGCATGGGCACGTTGTTTGCCCTTGCCTTTTCCACGTCAAACTTGCCCACACGGCTTATGTCCAGCCTGTAGCCCCGGCAGGGCACGGCGTGGCGCAGGGAAAAGGACGTAAGGCGGCAATCCTCCCAGGAGAACTCCGCGATCTTCCCGGACTGCTCCACAAAATTGATCTCAAAGGGCAGCTCCGGAGCGATGACGCGCAGGCTGTTCACCACCCGCTCAAGCCCCACAGGTCCGATCATGGTGAGCGGCTCCGTGCGGCCCTCGTTGCCCATGGAGAGCAAAAGGCCGGGTATCCCGCTCATGTGGTCGGCGTGGAAATGGGTTATACATATGCGGTCTATAGGCTTGAAGGTGAAACCGCACTCTTTAACAGAGAGCTGAGTGCCTTCGCCGCAGTCGATAAGGGTGCACGAGCCGTTGTGGCGAAGCATTACCGAGGCAAGTCTTCGGTTTTTAAGCGGCATCGTTCCCCCCGTGCCGAGAAGGGCAACCTCGAGCATCAGTCTTTTGCTTCGGTGACGGTGAGGTTGACGTTGGCAGCGATATCGAAGCCCAGCTTGACCTTGAGCTTGTAAGATCCGAGAGCCTTGATGGGCTCGTCCATGGAGAGCTTACGCTTGTCCACCTCAACCCCGGCGGCCTTGGAGATAGCTTCGGCGGCTTCGGCGGCGGTGACGGCGCCGAAAAGTCTGCCTGAAGCGCCACACTTCACGGCGAGGGTGACCGCCTTGCCTTCAAGCTGCTTTTTGGTGGCCTCGGCGGCGGCGCGGTCACGCTCGAGCTTGGCCTTTTTGGCCTCGTCCTGGAGCTTCATGGTGTTAAGGTTGGAGGCATTGGCCTCTATCGCCAGCTTGCGGGGCAGAAGATAGTTTCTTGCGTATCCGTCGGAGGCCTCAACGAGATCTCCCTTTTTGCCGTGTCCTTTAACGTCGGCCTGTAAAATAACCTTCATTTTGTCAAATTCCTTTCACTGTGTAAAAATTCAGCGTTGTTCGTACTGGTAGATCGTGATAGCGTCTTTCAGCATACTCACGACCTCGTCCATTGTCTTGTTTTTTATCTGGGCGCCTGCGGTCGTAAAGTGTCCGCCGCCGCCAAGCTTTTCCATGATGAGCTGGACGTTGATCCGTCCCAGAGATCTTGCGGAGATGCTCACGGTGTTTTCAAAGGGGAAGAGCACGAACGAGCCCGCAACGCCCATTATGTTCATAAGATCGTCCGCCGCCTGAGCCGCAACTGCCCTGTCCACGGGCTTGTCGGAACAGCTTATGGCGTACATACCGTCCATAAAGGTGGCCTTTTTGACGATCTCCGCACGTTCAACGTAGTTTTCCATGTCGTTCTGGAACATCTTTTTGATCTCGATGGAGTCCGCGCCGTTTCTTCGCAGATAGGCCGCCGCCTCGAAGGTGCGAACGCCGGTCTTAACGGCAAAGCTCTTGGTGTCCAGAATAATGCCCGCCAGCATGGCGCTGGCCTCCACACGGAACATATCGTGGGAATCCAGCATATAGCTGAGTATCTCTGCGATAAGCTCGCAGACAGAGGACGCAGTGGGCTCGTGGATGTTCAGCACGGCGTTGTCGATATAGTCCGCAACGCGTCTGTGGTGGTCGATAACGGCGATCTTCGAAAAGGCCGTCAGCAGGTCGCGGCTTTCAACGTAGTTTGTGCGGTTTGTGTCCACCACCACCAGCAGGGAGCCGGGCTTGATCTTTATAAGTGCCTCTTCCGGAGAAATGAACACGTCCCGGTATTCCGGAGCCTGCTCAAGCAGCTCGATAAGCTGCCCGGCGTTGTTCATCTTTTTGTCCACGATTATACGGGCGTTTTTGCCGCATTTTCTCGCGGCGCAAACCACGCCGACCGTGCCGCCAATGCTGTCCAGGTCGGCAATGCGGTGACCCATGGCGTAAACGTCGGTGCTGTCGGTGATGAGACCCTTGAGCACGTTGGCCATGATACGGCTTTTCACCTTGGTGTGCTTTTCTTTTTCGTGGGTCATGCCGCCGTAAAACTCAAAGACCTTTGCGCTCTTCACAACGGCCTGGTCGCCGCCACGGGACAGGGCCATGTCCAGCGCCAGGGTCGAAAACCGCTCGGCCTCGCCTATCTCCGATGCGTCCCGGCTTACGCCGATGCTAACCGTAAGGGGCATTCCGTTCGGGGCTTTGATGGTCTTGGCCTTTTCCAGTATGTCATACCGGGCTTCTGCCATTTTCTTCGAGGATTTTTCGTCGGTGAAGAAAACGTATCTGTCGCGGTCGGTGTTGCGGAGAAGATATTCCACCTCGAGCCCGTCAAACCAGCTCCGAAGCAATGCGTCCAGCTGGGCGACCATTGCCGCGCGGGCAGACTCGTTTCCGCCGCGGCTGATCTCTTCGTAGTTGTCGCAGACGATCTCGCCCACGACCAGCCGCCGTCCCGAAAGCTCATCCTTAAGGGCAAGCTCTTCGGTGCGCTCGATCCAGTAAAGCGCGGCGAAAAGATTGGTATAGTCCCCCTTGCCCGGGCGGACAATGCTGGAAAAAACGTCAAAGCTTCGTCCGTCTATGGTCTGGAGCTCAGGCATCTGAACCTTGCCGTCTATTATCCACTTGAGGTCAAAGCCGGAAACCACATCCTTCACCCGAAGCTGGAAATAGTTTTTGGGACATTTGGTCAGCTCAAGAAACTCCTTGTTGCACCACACAAGCTCCCCCGTTTCCACCTTGACGAGAATAATGGGGGCGGGCATATTCAGCAAAGTATCGTTCACCGCCATATCCGTGTTGACGCTCACAGTCTCGTAATAGGGCGCAAGCACCACCGGGCGCTTTTTCGCCGTGTACAGCGAGACCGCCACCGCCGCCAGATAGAGCACAAACTCCGCCGCCGCCAGATACCACACGGCAAACAGCCGGTATTCCAAATACAGAGTAGCAACAATAAACAGCGGCACAAGCGCATAGAGCACGATGGCCATTGCCGAAACGCTTTTTTTGCTGTTTTTCACACGTTTATCCGTTTTCAAACCTTATCCCGCGCCTTTCAAAAGCTGTGTATACATCCTCATATATAATTATAACAGAAGCGCCCCAAAATATCAACAAAAGAAACCCCGCCGGACACAAAAACTTGTGCACGGCGGGGGTAAGTAGGGCGGGGGCTTGACCCTTAGTAAAAGAAAACACCTTTTGTCTGGGACAAAAGGTGTTTTCTTTTACAGTGAAATTTGCCCTGCGGGCAAGTGAAATCGCTTCGCGATGAAATATTTACTTCGTAAATGTGAAATATTCGCTG
>SVLY01000060.1 GCA_015067715.1 Oscillospiraceae bacterium
CAGCGAATATTTCACATTTACGAAGTAAATATTTCATCGCGAAGCGATTTCACTTGCCCGCAGGGCAAATTTCACTGTAAAAGAAAACACCTTTTGTCCCAGACAAAAGGTGTTTTCTTTTACTAAGCCCCCGCCCTACGGTGTGCGGTCTATCTGTTTGCCCGTGGCATAAAAACTATTTCTTTTCCAGCTTTGCAAAGAGCTTTTCGTAGGGCATGAGCATGCCCTCGTTCATTTTTCCTCCGGCTTTGGCCATTATCTTTTCATTTGAGAGCAGAGCGCCCACGAGATACATTTTCAGACTGGTGAGCTTTTTCTTCTGGGGGAAATCGTAGATCCCCTGCTTTTTATAGAACTTATGGTCTGCACGCATCATGCCCCGCATCTGGTAGATAAGATCCCGGAATATCTTCATGCCGCCGACGCCCCAGAAATTCGAAGGTGCGGTGTGGCCGGTCTCAAGGGCGAACACGAGGGTGCGTATCAGCTTGTCCAGAGCTCTGTCCGGGTCGGTCTCGTCCGTTGCAACGCCGCAGAGAAAGTTTCCGCCGGTCTCGCACCGGGCTTCCACCACGGTCTTGAGATTATTCTCGCTGTTATACGGGCCGGACACGATATAGCCCACGGGCATTCCCACGGTCACCGTGCGGTGGCCGTTGCAGAAATTCCGGTCGTCGTACATTTTAAACCGCGAGCCCATGGAGTGGTCGCTGACGGTAAAAGCGTAGACTATGGCGTCCGCACGCTGGATGTTCTCCCGGAGAAAAACGTCGAACCCGTCCTTATAGACGCATTTTTCGCTCACCGCGCACCTAAAGCACCCAAGGCATCCCCCGGAAAAGGGGAATTCGGAGATATTTACCACCCTCGTCTCATAGGGGAACAGCGCCCGGAAGCGCTCGGTCATTTTTGCAAGGCTTGAGCTTTCGTCCATGCAGTCTGTGAGTATGACGATATCCTTCTTTTTCTTCGGCGTGACCGACTCTGCCGGGGATACGCAAGCCGGAACGAAGGGGGAAGGACGGTCTGTTTTTTCCTCCCAGAGGCCGTTTTCGGCGCTGAAGAGAAAACGGTGGAAGAATTTCTCCGCATCCTGTCTGCCCTTTTCGCTCAAAAGGTCTTCCATGTCCGCCGAAAGTCCGCGGATATAGCGCATTCCCAGGTCAAGGGCGTTTTCCTCCACGTATTTGTGGGCGGTGATATCGTAAAAATGCTTGGACGTGGTTATCTGCGTTGCAAACTTGCCCGAAAGGCCGACCCCGGAGGCCTTTGTGAGCTCAATAAACCTGTGGAGCTGGCTTGGGGCAAGAAAGGTGTAAACGGGATAGGAAAAGATGACCGCATCTGCCTCTGTCATAAGCTTTCGTGCCGCAGAAAAGTCCTTTTCCAAAGCCTTTATCCTCTGCCCGGCGTGGAATACGGAAAACTCATGCTCCGGATATTTAAGCTGAAGATATCTCACCGTCTGCAGAGTTATGCTGTATTTTCCCTTGGGACTTCCGTTAATAACTGCGATCTTCATTTTCTCTATCCCCTCTGTTTTGGAATTTCCATCTGTTATTTTACCATATTTCCCCAAATATGGCAAACATAAACAACGGGTCTGTCTTTGTTTGCCTCAAAAAAACAGACCCGTTGGCCTTTATTTTCTTATTTCGTCCAACACGGCTTTCAGAGCGGTGGTTGCGGCCTGGGAGCGGATATCGTCCCGGGTGCGTCCCCGGGAGCCGATCCGAAGCTCGGTCACGGTGACCTTATCTCCCCGGCAGAGACCCATGTAAACAAGACCCACGGGCTTTTCCTCGGTTCCGCCGCCGGGTCCGGCGATGCCGGTAAGGCTCACGCCGACGTCCGCTCCGGTAAGGGCGCAAACTCCCCTTGCCATCTGCTCTGCGGTCCCGGCGCTGACAGCGCCCACGGAGGCGAGAGTTTCCGCCTTCACCCCCAGAACATTCTGCTTAACGGAGTTTGCATAGCTCACAACTCCCCCAAGGAAAACCTCGGAGCTGCCGGAAACGTCGGTGATCCGCTTTGAGACCAGACCTCCCGTGCAGGATTCCGCCGTTGCCAGCTTCAGCCCGGCGTCTCTCAGCCCGGCTACAACGGCCTGTTCAAGGCTGTCCACGTTAACGCCGTAAACAACGTCCCCCAAAGCGGACTTTATTTCCTCCACAACGGGGGCGGTAAGGGCTTTTGCCTCTGCCTCGCTTCCTGCTTTGGCGGTGACCCGGAGCTCAACCTCGCCAAGCTTGCAGTAGGGGGCAACGGTGGGGTTCACGGCATTTTCCATAATGGGGCGCAAAAGAGCCTCAACGGCGCTCTCCCCCATGCCGCAGATGCGGACGGAGTCGGAATAGATCACCCCGTCTGAAAGTGAAGCAAGGTACGGCACAAGGCGCAGATCCGTCATGGGTCGGCACTCTCTGGGAGGGCCGGGAAGCATTGCCACAACGCAGTTCTCCGCCTTGAAGGCACAGCCGGGAGCGGTGCCCCAATCGTTGGAAAAGACCTCGCACCCCTCGGGCAGATAGGCCTGTTTTATATTGTTCTCCGTCATGGGACGTCCCCGGTCCGCAAAAAAGCCCTCAATGCGGCGAAGACTCTCTTCGTGGAGCACCAGCTTTTTGCCAAAGACCCGGCAGATAAGCTCTTTGGTGAGATCGTCGTAGGTGGGCCCAAGACCGCCGGTGGTTATGACTATGTCCGACCGCTTTGCGGCATCTCTGAGCACGGCCTCAAGCCGGGCGGGGTTGTCCCCCACGACGGTGTGGTAAAAAACGTTAATGCCAAGACCGGCAAGCTTTTGGGAGATATACTGTCCGTCGGTATTAGATATCTCTCCCAGCAAAAGCTCCGTGCCAACGGCGATAAGCTCTGCGTTCAAGGGTATTCCCTTCCTCTCTTATTCGGCGCGGTTGCCGCCGCCGATAACGATGCGCTCGGCCTTTTCGATGGCCTCTTCAAGAATGGGCCAGAAGTCCAGCTTTTCCTCCTCGGCCTCAAGGCGCTCAAGCTTGGGCTTGGTGTTGGGGTGCTTGGGAGTGAAAACGGTGCAGCAGTCCTCAAAGGGACGTGTGGATATCTCAAAGGTGTCCGTTGCCCGGGCGATCTGGATTATCTCTTCCTTGTCCATGCCGATCAGCGGCCGGAACAGAAGCCTGTCGCACACGGCAGAGGTGACCGTAAGGGACTTCATGGTCTGGCTTGCCACCTGTCCCAGGCTTTCGCCGGTTATAACGCACTCACAGCCCTCTCTGGCGGCGATGCGGCAGGAGATGCGCATCATCATGCGGCGCAGAAGAAGGGTGAACAGATCCTCCTGGCAGGCGTCACGCAGAGCCTCCATAATGGGCGCGGCGTTCACCATAAAGAGCTGTATTCTGCCGCAGCGGGCGCTCATTGCATCTGCAAGGTCAAGCACCTTCTGTCTTGCCCGCTCAGAGGTGTAGGGAGGGCTTTCAAAGTGGACGGCGGTCAGCCGCACGCCGCGCTTGGCAAGCATATGTCCCGCAACGGGGCTGTCGATGCCGCCGGAGAGCATGAGCAGACCCTTGCCCCCCGTTCCGACGGGCATTCCGCCCGCGCCCAAAAGCCGTCCGGCGTGGATATAGGCCGCATGGTCGCGGATCTCGATATACACCGTCATGTCCGGCTTGTTCAGATCAACGCTGAGATGGGGGAAAGCGTCCAGCAAAACTCCTCCGGCCTCAGCCCCGATCTCGGGAGAGGTGAAGGGGAATTTTTTGTCGGAGCGGCGAACCAGCACCCGGAAGGTGTCCGCCGTGGCAAGAGCCTCCTCGCAATAGCCGGGCAGGATCTCCATGATCTTTGCCATGTCCTTTTCCACCTCGGCGGTGCGGCACACCACAACGACGCCGTAGACCAGACACATGGCGTCCACAGCCTCGCCGATGCGCTCTTCAGCCTGGGCATCGGTGGGACGGATGTAGATTGTGGACTGCATTATGCTCACGTGGAAGCTGCCGATGCGTGAAAGACGGTAGCGGATATTGGTGAGCAGCTGCTGTTCAAAGGTGGTGCGGTTGAGACCCTTGAGAACGATCTCACCCAGCTTTAAAAGTATTATCTCTTTGTATTTCATTGAAATTCTCCGTTATATCATAGGTGGGCAAGCTCGCCCAGGGCAGTTTTAAGGGCGGAGGCAAGCCTTTCGGCGTCCTCTTCGCTGTTATAAGCCGAAAAGCTTATTCTGATAGCTCCGTCGATAACCTCACGGGGCAGACCCATGGCGGTCAGCACGTGGCTGGGCTTGCCTTTTCCGCAGGCAGAGCCGGAGGAGACGAATATTCCCTCTGCGGAAAGCCGGTGTAAGAGGGTCTCCGAACGGTAGCCCGGCAGGCTGACCATACACACTCCGGTCTCCCCGGGAGAGACGATCTGAAGCCCCGGCACGGTCTTAAGACACTCAAGGGCCTTTTCCTTAAGCGCCTCTGCCCGGTGGGTGCGGTCCCGGGCGGCAACTGCGGCGGCGAAGGCGGCAATGGCCGGTACGCTCTCGGTTCCCGGGCAAAAGCCCTTTTCCTGACCTCCGCCATAGGTGATCGCCCCAAGGCGAACCCCTTTTTTCACCCAGAGTGCGCCGATGCCCTTTGGCCCGTGGATCTTGTGGGCGCTCACCGTTACCATGTCCGCTCCCAGGGTGCGCACGGAAAAATCGGTCTTGCAAAAGGCCTGGACGGCGTCGGTGTGCAAAAGTGCGGCGCTCTTCCTACGCTTCAAGCCCCGGGCGATCTCCGATACGGGCTGGACAGTTCCCAGCTCGTTGTTGACCAGCATACATGATACCAGCACCGTGTCCTCCCGGACGGCGTCCAGCACCTCAGAGGCGCTGACCTTTCCGTTTTGTCCCGGGGCGATACGGGTGACCTCGAAGCCCTCGGTCTCCAGCGCGGCAACGGTCTTCAGCACGGCGTCGTGCTCGATGGCGGTGGTAACGATATGCCGTCCGTGGCGGCTGTTTTTCTTAACGGCGCCAAGGATCGCCAGATTGTCCCCAAAGGTGCCCCCGGGAGTGAAGATAAGCTCCTCCGGGGAAGCACCAAGGGCGGCGGCAATAGTTTTTCTTGAATTTTCAACCACTCTTTCGGCCTCGAAGCCCGCAGAGTGGAGGGAGGAGGGGTTTCCCCAGACCTCACGGGAAGTGCGAAGAAGCTCGCTAGTTGCCTCTTCGCACATGGGTGTTGTTGCGGCGTTGTCTAAATAGATCATGGCAGCTTATGCCCCGCGGCGATATAGAGTGAGTACCAGTCGCTCCGGCTCATAACGTAGTCCCCGGCGGCGCAAAGCTCCTTCAGATGGGAGACGGAGGTGGTTCCGACGATGGGCTGAATGTTTGCCGGATGGCGCATTATCCACGCCACCGCCAAAGCGGCGGGAGTGAACCCCGTTTCGGCAGAGAGCCTGTCAAGCTCGGCGTTCAGAGGGGCGAACTTTTCGTTGCCCAGAAAGCTTCCCTCAAAGAAGCCGTACTGCAGGGGGCTCCAGGCCTGGACGGTTATATTTTCAAGGCGGCAATAGTCCAGAAGTCCGCCGTCGCGCATGGTGCTCTGGGGGATGGTGGTGTTCACGTAGATGCCCTGGTCTATCATTCCGGCGTTGACCACGCTGAACTGAAGCTGGTTTGCCACAAGCCTGTCCGCCAGAGAGCGTGAGAGCAGAGCGATCTGCCCGGCGGTGTGGTTGCTCACGCCAAAGCGGCGCACAAGTCCCCTTGTGCGGAGGTTCTCAAAGACCTCGGCAACCTCTTCGGGCTCGCCCAGAGCGTCGTTTCTGTGGAGGAGCAGAACGTCGATGCAGTCAAGGCCAAGGCGCTTTATGCTGGCCTCCACGGCGCCGGTGAGGTATTCCTTTGAAAAGTCAAACATTCCCGGACGTATGCCGGCCTTGGTCTGGACGGTGACGGAATCCCGAATGCCAAGCTCACGTATGGCCGCACCCAAAAGCTCTTCGCTTTTGCCCTTGGCATAGATATCTGCGGTGTCGAAAAAGTCGATGCCGTTTTCATAAGCCGCGGCAACAAGAGCCGTGACCTCGGCCTTTGTCATATTTCCAACCCGCCAGAGACCAAGGGACATTGCGGAGGAATCTATCGCTCCTCCAACGCGGATCCTTTTCATAGCCATATTGCCTGCCTTTCTTTTAGCAGTGGATTAATCTTACTTGACGCAGAAGAACTCAAGAGTCTCGCCGTTAAGACCCTTGACAAAGGCAATTCTCACGGGAAGATCGCCCTGGTGGCAGGGGATAACGGTGTCGTAGGGGGCTTTGTCCACAGCGGCACCGCCGGCAACTGCGGCCTCAAAGGCGGCGTCGGCATCGGTGGTGGCGATGGCAAAGTGGAAATACTCGCCGTCGGGCTCGGCGGCGGCAGAACCCCGGGCAAAGATCTCGAAGCATCCGCCGTCTCCGATGTCCAGCATGCAGACGCGGCTGTCGCCCTCGCCCCAGCTGCGGACAAGCTTCATGCCCAGAGCTTCGGTGTAGAATTCCACGGTCTTATCATAATCTGCGGCGCGGAGCGCAACGTGATGGAAAGCTGCGTTTTTGATTTTTTCGTTTGCCATAGGTAGAAACCTCCGGTTAATATTTATTGCTTCAATTATATCACAGAAATCTCCCGAAATAAAGCCCCAACCCCGGCAGATGCAAAGAAAAAACCTGCCGCGGCTACCTTACTCCTCCGGGCAGCAAAGCTACCGTTCACAATAGCATTTAGTCGGACCCTTGATTTTTTCTAATAATCATTATGATTATAATAATCAGCAGAAGTAATTATAAAGGGCTCCGGCAAACAACAAAAATACCGCCCCTCAAAAACTTGACTTTATAAGCACAAAAAAGAGACTGTGTTACCGGTAACACAGTCTCTTTTTCTTTGCAAAAGCTCTCCTGCCGTGTAAGGCTCAGCCCTTTGCCTTTTCAAGAAAGGCCACAACGTCGCCAACGGTCTCAAACTCCATTGCGGCGTCCTCGGGGATCTCAACGTTGAAGCGGTCTTCGATCTCAACGATGAGGTTCATAAGCACCAGAGAGTTCAGCGCAAGGTCCCGGCGAATGCCGGACTCGGCGGTGATCTCTTCCGGGGCAATGTCGGCGTACATAACGATTATCTCTTTAAGTTTTTCAAGCACTGGTCTGTCCCTCTTCCGATCTTTTGTATTTTTTATATTGATATGTATGCGTCTTCTTTTATGGCGCGGTCTCTTATGACCTTGTGGGTGGTGGTCTTTTCAAACTCGTCCAGCAGGACCGTAACAAGGCTTATGCGCTTGTAGCTTGCAAGCCTTTTGTTCACCCGTTTTACGTCTGCAATGACCGCGGCGTTGCGCTCTTCCATCGGCATTGCCGCAACGGGACAGTCGGGCTTAAGGCTTATGGTCGCCGCGATGCACCCCGTGCGCTTTTCGCCCCGGGTGACGGTCTTTTCGTGGACCACCAGCTCCCGGATATAGTCTATCTCTTCCAGAACCGCAGATTCTATCTCTTCGGGGTGGACGTTTTTGCCGTTTTCCAGAACGATGAGGTTCTTTTTTCTGCCGGTTATATAAAGCCTTCCCGAAGGGTCAAGAGCGCCGATATCCCCGGTGCAGAACCACCCGTCCGGCAGGTAGACGGAATTTTCCCCGTCGTCCTCGAAATAGCCAAGGGCAACGTTGTCTCCCCGGACGAGTATCTCTCCCTCTCCCGAGGAGTCCGGAGAGTCGATCTTTATCTCAACTCCGGCCACAGCTTTTCCCACAGCGGACATTTTCGGGTGACGGGCAACGTCCGCGCTGACCAGAGGTGAACACTCCGTTATGCCGTAACCCGGGATGATATCTATTCCGAAGGACTCAAGCCCCTTTGCGGAAACGGGGTTGATGGGCGCGCCGCCGCACACCAGCAGTCTGAGCTCGCCGCCGAAATTGTCCAGAACCTCCCGGAAGATCTTTCTCCGAAGGTCAATGCCAACCTTTCTCAGCCCGTCGGACAGGGTCACGGCGGTCATGAGCTTGTTGTACTTGCCCTCGCGCTTTGCCTGGGCAATTATTCCGGCGTAGATCTCGTCCACAAACAGGGGCACGACGACCGCCATGCCGGGACTGTATTTTTTGAAATTGCGCATGAGATACTTAAGACCGGAGTTTATGTAGAGCTCAACGCCGAAGAAAATGGCGGGAAGAACGTGGCAGTTGAACTCAAACGCATGGTTCATTGGCAGAACGGAAAAGCTTGGCCCCTCCACGGGGATGGTCATGGTTATGGACCGCACGTTGGCGCATATGTTTTTCTGGCTGAGCATAACGCCCTTGTTTGCCCCCGTCGTGCCTGAGGTGAAGATTATTGCACTGAGCTTTTCCGGGTCACGGGTGCGGGAAAGAAATTTTCCCGTTCCCTCGTGCTCCAGCAAGGACTCTAAGGTGAGGAGGTTTTCACTGTCCTTTGCCCCCCAGCAGATCACCTGAACGGGCTTTTCAAGGTTTTTGCTCAGCTCAAGAGCCATTTCTCTGTAGTTTTCCGAACAGATGATGGCGTCGGCATGGCTTCGGTTCAAAAGAAGCTCAACGGTGTCGGGCTTAAGCTCCTTGTCCATGGGAATTGCAACGCCCATGAGCATTGCCGTAAGGTTTGCAACGATCCAGTAGTAGCTGTTTTCCCCCAGAATTGCAATATGCTTTCCTCCGAAGCCCTTTTGCTCCAGCGCAGGGCCCAGAGAGTCTATGTCCCGGGCAAGTCTTTTGTAGGAATAGACCGCAGGCTCGCTTCCCCAAAGCTCTCTGAAGGCGATTCTGTCGCCATAGAGCTTTTCTGCTGTGCGGACGATATCTGCGACGGTTTTGGGTCCGCCGTTGGCAAGAAGTCTGCGGTGGCTTTTGATCGATGCTTTTCTGTCCCTCATAAGGAAAAAACTCCCCTTGCAGTGGGGTCGAGCAGCCTTTGTTTACAGGCTTTCCAGAAGCTCTCCCACGGTGATCTCCGGCGAGCTGATGCCGGTGTTTATGGTCTTGAGAACGTTTTCGTGCATGAGCAAAATGTCTTCCCGGCTGATACTGCGGGTCTGGTGCTCGTAATAGCAGTCGTAGCCGCCGGAGACGGTGTTGGGAATTATCATTGTGTACTGGGCGTAGACGAAATGGCCGTTTCCGGAGCCGTAAAGCTCAAAGCCCATATCCTTGGGCACGGGAACCATGTCCCGGGAAAAGAAGGTAAACAGCACCGGAATTGTGGTGTACTGCGGAGAGATCCCGTCGGACCTGGAAAGGAGGAATATCTCGTCCACGGAGGAAAACTCAGCGTATCTGTAAATGCGGAGATTGCACTTGTCTGTCCGGGCAAGAGCCTCGGTGAACTTCACAGAGGGCTCGAAGATCGTCCTCACCACGTGGGCAAGGGCACGGGAACCGCCGGAGTTCTTGTCCGCAAGGGTTGCGCGGCGGCTGATGGTGGTGAAAAGACATACGTCGGGAACGTTATTGTTGATATGGGAGAGGTGGTTGCGGATGGCAAACTGCAAAAGCGCCTGAACCGAAACGTGATGCTCCCGGCAGAAGGCCTCCATGCGTTCAACCGTTTCAGCGTCGATATGGAGCTTTACGGTCTCGGATTTGTCGTTAAAGGGGTGAACGGTTGAAACGCCGCGAAAATCCGGCTTGCGAAGCTTTTTTCTGGTGCGCTCCAGATCCCGTCCGCCGTCAACTCCGGCAAAAAAGCTGGGTCCGCCCTGGGCAAAATATTCGGTGTAATAGGCCTTTATGCGGTCCATTCTCTCCTTGTTTTCAAACATTGCAATGTCGCGCTGAATCGCATCCTCAAAGCGGGCAAGAGGAGGGGGAAGCTCCGTTCCGTCCCGGAGAGCCTTGTATACCTCGATATAGTCCCGGTAGAAAAGCATAACGCCGGGAGCGTCCATTGCAACGTGGGCAAAGGTGCCGTAAATTCCGTAACGCCCGTCGGGAGCCCGGAAAAATCTCAGCCGATAGGGCTCGCCCCGGTAGGTCTTCAGCGGCTTGCAGTTATAGTGCTTAACGTAGGCCTCAAATTCCTCCTGAGTCTTGCCCAGCATATCGTCAAAGGGGATCTCCCCAAGGTCCTTCTTTTCCGGAAAGCTCTGGCGCACGCCCCGAAGGGTAAAGCGCAGGCGGATCCGCATGCTGTCGTTCCGCTCAAGCTCGATTTCCAGTGCCCGGCGCATAAGCTCCAGATCCATGTCCCGCTGAAAAATAACGGAGATGGGAACGTTTCCCGCCTCAGTGTGGAAAATAGCCATGATCATCTGGTAAAGATCCACCTTCTGAATCGGGGAAAGAGGATAGCTTTTTACGCCGGAGCGATTTTTACTCATTTTTTCAATAACACCCTTACAATTATACTTTCAAAATACATAATGATTATATCAGCACTCTCACCCCTGTGTCAAGTGGTCATTATCGGGTAAATGTACTATATCCCCGAAAAAACGCCGTCCGGACAGGTCCGGGCGGCGTTTTTTTAGTCGAGGGAAATATCTTTTCAGAAGCTGATGCGGATGCCAAAGGCGTTGCGGCAGGGAAGCTCGTCCGGGTCGATGGGGGGGAAGACGATGCGGAGCTTGCCGTTGTCGTTTTCAAGGGTGAGCGCGGCGCTCTCAAGACCCAGAAGCTCGGCTCTGATATTTTCGCTGTAGTCCACGTCCAGGGTGACAGGCCTGAAGGGGGAACGGAGCAGCCAGGCATAGATCTTACCGTCTTTGGAGGTATAGCGCACGTCGCCGGTGAGCCCGGGCAGGTATTTGCGGCTTCCGTAAATGCCCTCACCGTTCACCTCAAGCCACTGACCCAGCTGGAGCAGGCGCTCCTGCATAATGACCGGAATGCGCCCGTCGGGAGTGGGACCCACGTTCAGCAAAAGGTTACTGCCGTTGGACACGAGATCCACGAACATATGGATAAGAGCCTTTTCGGAAAGATAGTGCTCGGGTCTTTCAAAGCGGTTCCAACCAAAGGAAGAGCCAATGCCCCGGCACTCCTCGGTGACTCTGTCGGGATTTTCGGGCTTGCGGGTGCCGTCGATGGTGCCGTACTCGGTGGTAAAGTTTCCGCCGAAGCGTCCACGGGTCTCGTTGCCCCAGCGGTCGTTGGGGACGATATAGTCCTTGACCGGGCTCTCGTTGTAGAGCCACTGCAAAAACTCGGTGGAGTGCCACACGGAGCTGGGGTGGCTCCATTCGCCGTCGGTAAACAGGGTTGCAGGCTCGTATTTGGTGACGATCTCCTTGAGCATGGGGATGAGGTGCTCAAGGGCGTATTTTTCGGGATCTTCCAGGTAGGTGGGGTGGAACCACTCGTAAACGGAGTGGTAAACACCGAAGCGAACGCCCTTTTCGTCACAGGCTGCCTTCAGCTCGGCGCAGAAGTCCCTGTGGGGGCCAACGTCAACGCTGTTCCAGTTCCAGGCATGGTCAGTCTTGTAAAGGCAGAAGCCGTCGTGGTGCTTGGAAACGAGGTTCATATACTTCGCGCCGGACTTTCTGAAAAGCTCCACCCACTCGTTTGCATCGAAGTTCTCGGCGGTAAAGCCGGAAACGAAGTCTGAATACTTGAAATTTTCGCCGTAGCGCGCCTTGTGGAAGTCTATGTACATCTGCTGGCGCCCCTGGGGCTCTTCGTTCATGCCGATGGGCCAGCCATACCACTCGGCGTAGTCGCCGAAGGGAGCGTAGGCCGGAACGGAGTAAAGACCCCAGTGAATAAAAATGCCAAGCTTTGCGTCCTCAAACCAGGAGGGCACGGGACGGGAGTTCAGCGATTCCCAATTGTTTTCGTATTTCACAGAAAAAACCTCCTAAATATTTATCCGTTTTATGCCTTCAGCTCGCCGCTGTTGTCCATAAGGGTAACGCTGTCCACCCCGGGAAGGGCGGACGCGGCGCGGACGAGCCCTGCCTCGTCACGGGCGCGAAGCTCGATGACCAGCTCCACACGGCCGGGGGTGACCGTTCTCGCCCTCACTCTCGCCCCCCGGGCATAGCGCTTTAAAAGGGGGTTAAGGTTTGCGGAAAGCTGGTCGTCCGTTCCGCTGATTATCAAAAGCATGGGCGCCTTCATGACCGGGATAAGGTCAAAAAGCAGTATTCCGGCGGTGAGCACAAGGGACATGAACAATAGCACGTGGTAAAGCCCGGTTCCGCACACGATGCCCGCGGCAAAGCTCCAGAACAAAAACAGCATGTCCGTGGGGCTTTTCACCGCCGAGCGGAAGCGGATGAGGGACAGCGCGCCCACCATGCCCAGAGAGATTATCAGGCTGGACTGCATGGCGAGAATAACTCCGCAGGCCACAACCGCCATCAGCGCACAGCTCCGGTTAAACTCCGGAGAATAAACTCCGCTGTTGCGGTTCACAAACCGGTATGTCAGATAGATGTACACCGCCGCCGCAGTTGAAACCAAAAGGCTGGCGACGATCCTTGCGGTGCCGATGTCCGCCGTTGTGAAGCCGTCTCTGAAAGACGAAAGAATCTGATCAAGCAATTAACAGCCCTCCCATAGCTTAAAGCCGCTCAAAAATATCTGCGCGGCACATTCTGTATTTTGAAAAAGCGGTCTTCGTCCCGTTTTCCGGGATGATTGAACCGGCGATCCACCCGGGTAAAAGGAGGGAATATTTAACCTCCAAAAGCCCCTGCCCCAGCCCGAACACGGGCACACCGGGACCGATGCTGTCCTCGAGAAAGCGCTCCCTGTCCGCCGCCACCCGCAGATCCCGGTCCAGAGTGACTCTCACCCTGCCCGGGGAACCAAGATAGGCCTCACGGGAATATTCGCACAGCACCGAGGGACGGTAACCCCGGGTGAGGATCTTCAGGGCGAATTTCCGCAAAACCGGATCCTGTGACGAGACAAGCTCTCCCTGCCCCGAGATCAGCGCCCGGGCAACTGCAGCGTCGATGACCGTTGAGCTTTTTTCGGAGGTGAGGCCGTCCTTCCGCTTTATTTCCGCGCGTATAAGGCTTTTGTCCCCGTTATAAAGGCGCAGGCGGTATTTTTCTCTGGGGGAGGTACCGTCCTCATTTTCCCTTGCGCAGGGAAAGTCCGGCCCGTCGAAATACAGGCTCCTCACGGTATAGCGCCCGTTCTCCCCCGCTCCGTCCGGCCGCAGACACCCCCGGGCTCTGACACGGACGAGGGCAAGCTGACCCTCGGTGCAGAGATATTTATCTTCATATCGCTTGTTCATAGGCTAATCTTCCCCTCCGAAGAGCCCGTCCATATAGGAAAGTCTGCCGGAGATATACCCGCAAAGCTCCTCCTCCCCGGCACCCATTCGGCTTTTTGGCCAGCGCGAGCTGTCCCGGGCAAGTGCACCGGACGCGGCAAGCTGTGACGACAGAGCCTTTGCACAGGAAAGGACGTTTTCTTCGTTCAGAACCCCTTTAAGCTCCCCGTATCTCTCACAGGCAAGGGCGTGGGCATTCTCCCCAAGAGCCTCGTACGGGGGCCAGACAGTCTCCCCAGCGGCGGCATCCGGAAGAAATTCGGTGTTGTTTTGGGCTTCGGTCTCGGAAAAGGCTGAGCCAAAGCTGAACTTAAAGTCCGTGGGAACAGCTGTAAAAGAAGTCTCGCCGTAATTGTCCCGGCAGATAAGGTAAAAGCTCTGAAAGCCATACCTCGGGCAGGAAACAAGGGTGTTGAAAATATAAAAGTCAAGAATGTTTTCCGTCCGCAAAATGGCGGCCGGGTCTCCCCCTCCCCCAAACACAGCCTCCGACCATATCCGGCAGCCCTCCCAGAGCTCCGGGGAGAATTCAGCGTGGGTCGAGCGTATCTCAACGTCCCGGCAGAAAAAGCCGTTTGCAAGGGCAAGCTCCTCTGCCGTGGGGATATCCGGCCCGTCGAAGAGATAGACCGTATCGTTAACGTCGCCCCCGGCAAGCTTGGAGTCCATCCGCTGTGAGAGCAGATAGAGCCCGGCATAGTCCCCGTCAATGAAGACCTCAACGTATTCGGCCTCCGGCCCGTTTTCAAGAAGATAGGGGGAAAGGGCGGCGATCTGCCCCCAAAGGTCAAGGGCCAGCTTTTCTCTCAGCTTAGTCCTGTCGTTGTACATGGGCAAAAGCACCCAGTCGTCGTCCGGGCGCATACCCAGAAGCTGCTTGCGGTCATATCCCCCGTTTTCGCCGAAGAGAGTGAGCTTATAGGATTTTTTAGGCCACAGGTCGGACTCGTAGCCCCGAACGTGGAACTCGCACCGGGAGGTGACCAGCCTTGCGCCGTATTCGGCGGAAGCGTCGGGGCAGAAAAGCGTAAGCTCTCCTCCGCTGTCAAGACAGAGGGCGGGAAGCCCCGTGAACATCACATTGACCCTGTCATGGGTATTTCCGTCCGAGACGTAAAGGGCGAACGTGTGGCAGTATTCCACGGCGCTGGGTCGGTAGGAAAACATTTCGTCCGGGGCAAAGCAGAGCTCAAACCCCTCTTTCACGGAGAGCTTTCCGCTCCAGCCGTTTTTATCCGTATCCTGGGGGATGTAATAGGTGTCCGTCGGGGCGTCGTATGGGGCTTTTTCTCCGTCTAAAAGAAGGGTGAAGTCCAGCTCACCGTTTTCCTCCGGGCATTCCTCCACCAAAACTCCGCAAACCCGGCGGCTCTCCCAGCGCAGGCACACAAAAAACGCCGTCACGGTTGCCGCCAAAACCAACGCAAGGGCGATCAGCCCCGGCAAAAAACGTCTGAGCTTCACGGCCGGGAAATAAACTCAAAGGCCGAACGGCAGGCAGAGGCGATCTCAAACCGGCAGTCCGGGAATTTTTTTGACAGATGGGCTCTGACCACGGGAAGCACAAGGCGCTCGGTCTCGTAATGGCCTGCGTCGATCAGAGTAAAGCCGGAGCGCACCGCGTCCACGGCGGAGGAATATTTTATGTCCCCGGTTATCATGCCGTCCGCACCGGCGGCAACGGCGGCATCTATAAAGCTGGCGCCGCCTCCGCAGCACACAGCCACCCGCTCAAGGGGTTTTCCTCCCCGGGCAAGGCGCACGTATGGCAGGCCGGTCACCCGGCACACCTGCTTTGCCAGAGCCTCCGGGTCGGAAAGCTCAGCCGGGCAGGCACACATGGCACAGCACCCCTCCGTTCCCGGAACGTCTTCGGTCTTTTCAAGGCCGATGGCAGAGATGAGAGTGTCGTTCACCCCGCCCGGCGCACAGTCCAGATTGGTGTGGCAGGCCACGATGGCAATTCCGCTCCGCGCCGCGCGGAAGGGAAGACCCTCGGCGGTGAAGCTCTTCTGGGCGCGGAAGATAAGCGGATGGTGTGCAAGGACAGCTCCCGCCCCCAACGATTCCGCCTCGGCAAGGATATCGGCGGTGACGTCCATGCAGAGCAAAACGAAGTCCGTCTCCGCCTCCCGGTCTCCCACAAGAAGACCTACGTTGTCAAAGTCCTTTGCCCCTGCAAAAGGAGCCCACAGGTCCATTTCGGTCAAAAGCTCTCGTATTTTCAAAAAATCGGCTCCCTTCGGCAGATTTATGGGTTCTTATTCCCCTTCGGTCTCCACGGGGACGTACTGGTAATGATCAAACATATCCGACCAGCTGTTTGTGTAAACTCCGTCCGGAAATTTCAGTCCGTCTGCAAGACGGGTGCTTCCCGCAGAGTTGGGAGAAGCCCTCCACACGGAGGCCACGGTCTCGGTATAGGTTCCGACGGCATTGCCTTCGGAGTCGGTCTCGGCAAGAAGTCTGTCCCCCCAGCCCACGAACAAAAGGTTCTGCCCGTTGTCGGTAAACACCGGTGCGGCATACTGATTTTTTCCGTCTCCGCCGGAAACGCAGATGGTGGTGTCGTTTCCGTAAACGTAAAGCCCGGAGGCCGCTCCGGAGGAGGTATATGCCACGAGTTCCCCGTCGGGAGAGAGCGCCGTGCCGCTTACCCCGGAGGTACCGGAGGGAACGTAGGCGCATTTTCCCCGGGTAAGGTCCAGAATACACACGGTTTCAACAAGATCCTCGGAGCTCTTATAGGTGAGGAACGCGGCGGTCTTTCCGTCGGCAGAAAGGGCGATCCTGCTGTCCGCCCGGAATTCCATGGAGCCCGGGCCCAAAGGGGACGATGCGCCCTCGACAACGGGCAAAAGCCACAGCTTTGTGCGCAGTTCTCCGGCTTTTCCGCAGGAGAACACGATCGCGCCGCCGTCAGTAAGCCAGCACAGGGGCTCTGTGAGAAGAGTCGGGTCGGTGCAGATGTTTTCCGAAGTGAACACGTCCATGTCCGCAGTGTCGTTATAGCGGATGTAGATCCCCCGGGGGCGGTCTATGCCAACGTCGATCTGCCGGACACATACCGCAAGCTTTTTTTCGTCCGGCGAGAGTACCACCGAGGACACGAAGCCCTCTTCCCGGTCGGCAAACATGGACTCGCTCACTCCCGTCTCCGGGTCGTAGGCGCGGACTCCCCCGGAAGCCGAGCATGACAGCAATCTGTCACCGCAAAAGCCGGAAAACTCAGCGTCCGCCGCCGCAAGGGTGGGAGTAGCCCCCGCGGAAACGGGCACTACGAAAATATCGCTGCTGTTGTTGTAGTAAACGTAGCGTCCGTCCGGCGAGATATGGGGGGAATGGATGTATTTTCCCTTTGCAAGAAGGACGGTCTCCTCCCCGGAAAGGGCGCAGAGCCCCTCGGGTGTGACGTAGACCAAAAGCTCCGTCTTTCGCGGAGCGTTTGGATCCTCCCCGGAGCACCCGGAAAACAGGGGCAAAAGGGTGAAAAGAGCTATGATCAGTGCAAACAGTTTACGTCTGAGATACAAGGTAAATTACTCCCATTTAAATGCGGTAAGAAGATTGGGTTCAAGAGGTACGCGGAAAACGGTCTCTCCGCCGGTCGCGGAATACGGGGCGTATGCGCGTCCGTCCGTAAGGGAAACGAGCTTTTCCGCTTTTGCCTTAACGTG
>SVLY01000061.1 GCA_015067715.1 Oscillospiraceae bacterium
TTTTTTCGTTTTGGAAAGATCCTCGTAAAACAATACTACCTGTGTTGCAAAATCAAGAGATTTATCGAGCAAAGGACTGTTCATTCGTCATCACCTCTGATTGAATTATATCACAAATTATTATATAATTCAATGCTTTGCGAAGCAAAGCTACCTTTTCTCTTCTCTTTTCTCTCTTATCTTTTCTCTGGAAACGACAATTTGAGAGAAGAGAGAAAAATGAAAAGAGAAAAGTGAAGAGAACAAAAAGAAACGACAATCTTCTGTCGAAAATTGTCGTTTCTTTTTGCCGGAGAAGGAGGGGATCGAACCCTCGCCAGGAATAATCCTGCTAACGGTTTAGCAAACCGTCCCCTTAACCGCTTGGGTACTTCTCCAAATAGGTTAAGACAATATAGAAAACTTATTAAGTTGTTCTCAAAAGACCGGAGAGAGTGGGATTCGAACCCACGGCTCTTTCGAGTCACCGGTTTTCAAGACCGGCTCCTTAAACCGCTCGGACATCTCTCCATGTAGCCGGTGCCATTGATTATATCACAAGAGAGGGCGATTGTCAACACTCTTTCGGGGGTGTCGGGGGATAAATTTTTTCCCGCTCCGCCGGCAAAAATTTGACTAACTGTTTACAATATTGTATTGCCGTCGGGAAAGAAATAATGTATAATATAAAATAAGGTAAACTATAAAAATTACTGTTCCAAGCTTGAAAGAAGGTTAAAACCATGGAAAAGAAGCGTATGAGAAGAATCGGCGTTCTCACCTCCGGAGGCGACGCTCCCGGAATGAACGCGGCGGTCCGCGCCGTCGTCCGAACCTGCATTCAGTACGGCGTCACACCCATTGGCATATACAGGGGCTATAACGGCCTCATCAACGGCGACATGGAAGAGCTTAACGCCCGCTCCGTCAACGGCATCACCTCCAAGGGCGGCACAATGCTCTACACCGCCCGAAGCCCCGAGTTTGCCACACCCGAGGGTGTCAAGCGCGCGGTGGACACCTGCCGCTACAAGGGCATAGACGGCATTATCGCCATCGGCGGCGACGGTACCTTCCGGGGCGCACGGGATCTTGCGGAAAACGGCATAAACACCGTGGGCATTCCCGGCACCATCGACAACGACATCGCCTGCTCCCACTACTCCATCGGCTTCGACACCGCGGCCAACACCGCCATCGAAGCCATAGACAAGCTGGCCGACACAATGCAGAGCCACGAGCGTTGCTCCGTTGTTGAGGTCATGGGCCGCGGCGCCGGTCACCTCGCCCTTTACGTGGGTCTGGCCGTTGGCGCCACCGCCATTATCACCCCCGAAAAGCCCTTCGACTTTGAGACCGACGTTGCCGAAAAGATCCGCGAGGGCAAATACCACGGTAAGCACCACCACCTTATCATCGTTGCCGAGGGCACCGGCAAGACCGAAGAGATCGCCCGCAACATCCGCGAAAGCACGGGAATGGAATCCCGCGTTACCATCATCGGCCACGTTCAGCGCGGCGGAAGCCCCTCTGCCAGAGACCGCTGTATGGCCAGCCGCATGGGTCACTACGCTGTCTGCCGCCTGCTGGACGGCGAGAGCAATATCGTCGTTGTCTACCGCGACTCCCATATCTGCCACCTGCCCATAACCGAGGGCCTCTCAATGAAAAAGAGCCTTGACGATTACATGTATCAGGTCGCCCGGGAGATCGGCATTTGAGCCCACAAACAAAGAAAAACGCCCGCCGCCGCAAAGAAACTCACCTTTGCGGCGGCAGGACGGCGTTTACCGCTGTTTTATTTCACAGTACCTTACACAAAAAGGGAGGTTTTACCTACCTATGAAAAAAACTGTCCTTGCCCTGCTTGCGGCCTTTACGATACTGCTGTGCACGGCGTGCTCCACCCCCTCCGGGCCGGAGGCCACCTCTTCGGATACCTCCGCCGCCACTTCGGCCTCCTCTGAGATGACCACTGCGGCGACTCTTGACACATCTGCCTCCGACACCGGGATCTCCCCCACCCAGACGGAAACCCTGCCCGAGACCACACTTCCCCCGGAGACCGAGGCTCCCGCTCCCACCTATTCCTTCACCTTCGACCCCTACCTTATCAGCTACGACTACGTGACTCTCTACGGCCCGGTGTTTGCGGACACCTGCCGGGGACTTGCGGACGCCTTTATAAACTACGAGACCGAATGCTTCTGCCCCGACGACGAGACCTTTTCGGCGCTTTTGGGCTGCGTTGATATCTGTATGCCCTATTTTGCATCGGACGCCATCCTGACCTACGACTCCTTCGACGCCGAGACCCAGACCCTCACCATCCACTACCTCTCCGACTCAAAAGAAGCTCACGACGCGGCTTATCAGAGCTTTGTGGACTCCGTAACCGCCTTTATCCAGCCCGTGCTCTCCGAAGACCACAGCCAGCTTGAACGGGCAATTGCAGTCTACCGCAGCTTTTCCTCTGCCGTCAGCTACGACCTCTCCGCTGCCGACGTTTCCGCCCACGGAGCCATAGTCAACCGCCGTGGCATTGCCCACAGCTTTGCCGGGGCTTGCGCCTATCTATTCCGCCAGGCCGGGATAGACGCCATAGTTTGCGGCGGGCTCTCCTCCGACGGAAGCGCCGCCCACGAATGGGTGACGTTCAGTCTGGACGGTAAGTATTACCACGCCGACCCCACCTACGAAAACGGCGAGACCGGAGGCTTCGGCCTCTCCTATTTCGGCACCACCAACGCCGAAAGAATGGAAGCCGGTTATTCTCCCGACACCTGCAGAGTGGGCTATACCGGACTCATCACCGCCGACACGCTTGCCGCCGACCATACCGAGTTCGATATCTTCCGCGGCACCACCGCCTTTATCCTCGTTCCCGAAAGCGATACTCTCAACCTTTCAAACGGAGCTTCCGTTGATCTTTCAGCTCTTCCCGGAGGTGCAAAATGAAGCCACGCGCCGCAGTTGTCGGCAGCTGTAACGCCGACCTCACCGTCTACACCGCCACAGTCCCCGTGAACGGCCAGACCGTCTCCGGAGAAAGGCTGGTCATCGGCCCGGGCGGAAAGGGCTCAAACCAGGCCACCGCCCTCTCCCGCGCCGGAGCGGACACCGCAATGATCTGCCGCATGGGCTGTGACAGCCTCGCCACGGTTCTTGAAGACCACTACGCCGCCGAGGGCATCTCCACCGACGGGGTCATCCGCGACCCCTCCCGTCAGACGGGCTCTGCCACCATCATCGTGGACACCTCCACCGGGGACAACCGCATCGTCGTGGTTGCCGGAGCCAACGGAGCTCTCTGTCCCGAAGACGTGGCAAAAAACTCGGATAAGCTCCTTGGGTGCAGAGTGCTCCTGCTCCAGCTCGAGTCCCCCGTATCCGCAAGCCTCACCGCCGCCCATATCGCCGCGGAAAACGGCGCCACGGTCATTCTTAACCCCGCTCCCGCCCGGGAGATCCCCTCTGAGCTCATCGCACTCTGCGACTACATCATCCCAAACGAGACCGAAGCCCAAGCTCTCACGGGCATTTCCGTCTCCACCGAGGCCGAAGCCTTTGCCGCAGGCAGAGCCCTGCGGGCGCTGGGCGCAAAAAACGCCGTTATAACCCTTGGCAGACGGGGCTGCGCCGCCGTCACCGAAAGCGGGGAGGAGTTCACCGTTCCGGCATTCTCCGTTAAAGCCGTGGACACCACCGCCGCCGGGGACCAGTTCTGCGGAGCATTTGCGGCAAGGCTTGCCTTCGGGGCAGACCTTAGATCCGCGCTGACCTTCGCAACAGCGGCATCGGCCATATCCGTCACCCGGGCAGGAGCCTCCGTCTCCATGGCCACCAGGGAAGAGATCGAAGAATTTCTTTCAAATAACCTCTGAAAGGCGGTCACAGACCATGGAAAAGCTCATTTTACACAGCTTCCCCTTCTCCGTCTCCGAAAACGATTTTTTCTCATCCGTAAGCATAGACCCCGAGGACGACCCGGAGCTTGCCAAAGAGGCGCTTGAGGTCTTCCGGGCCGGCCTTGCCGTTGCCCGGCCAAAGGCCGTTTGCGCCTGTCTTCCCACAGACGTCAGCGGAAGCCGGGTAAGCATCGGCCACGTGACGCTGGAAAACGAATTTATAGCCCAAAAGCTCTCCGCCGGGGGCATATGCGTGCCCTACGTTGGCACCTGCGGCGCAGAGGTACGCGTCTGGGCAGAGACCCTCTCCGACCCCATGCACTCCTGGTGGGCAGACGGGCTCATGCTTCTGCTTTTGCGCGAGGCCATGAAGGCCCTGTCCGAGCAGGTCAGATCCCGGTTTTTCCCCGGCGCGCCCCACGTCACGTCTCTCAACCCCGGCTCACTTTCCCACTGGCCAATAGAGGGTCAGACCGATCTTTTTGCCATGCTTTCCGGCGGCGCAGAGGAGATCGGAGTTGAGCTCACCCCCTCAATGCTCATGCTCCCCGCAAAAAGCGGCTCCGGCATATTCTTTTCCTCCTCCCGCGAATACGAAAACTGTGAGCTTTGCCCCAGAACGGACTGCCCCAACCGCAGAATGCCCTACTCCGGCACCACAGAATGGAGAACCGAATGATCTTTTCCAGCATCCTTTTTATGTTCATCTACCTCCCCGTGACTCTGGCGGTGTACTATTTCGTGCCCTTAAAGGCGCGGAACGCCGTGCTGCTTGCGGTGAGCCTTATCTTCTACGGCTGGGGAGAGCCGGTCTACGTTTTCCTCATGCTGGCATCTATAACGCTGAACTACATCGCCGGTCTGCTGGTTGAAAAATACCGAAGCGAGACCAAAAAGGTCAGGCTTATCTTAGGGCTTACCGTTGCGCTGAACCTTGCGGGGCTGTTTTTCTTTAAGTATTACGACTTTTTCGCAGCCAACCTCTCGAAGATCCCGGGGCTCACCGTTCCAAAGCTGGGACTTGAGCTTCCCATCGGAATTTCGTTTTACACCTTCCAGGCCATGTCCTACCCCATCGACGTGTGGAGACGGGACGGAAACGTTCAGAAAAACTACGTCACCTTCGGCGCCTTCGTCACGCTCTTTCCCCAGCTTATTGCCGGCCCCATCATCCGCTACAAGGACGTTGACGATCAGCTGAAATCCCGCCGCCACTCCTGGGGAAAATTTTCCTCCGGCGCATCCCGCTTCACCGTGGGTCTCTGCAAAAAGGTGCTCCTTGCCAACGGCATAGGCCGCCTTTGGGACAGCGTTGCCGCAACGGATCTGGGAGAGCTCTCGGTGATGAGCGCGATCCTGGGCGTGCTGGCCTTCTCCTTCCAGATCTATTTCGACTTTTCCGGTTATTCGGATATGGCCATCGGCCTTGGAAAAATGCTGGGCTTTGAGTTCCTCGAGAACTTCAACTACCCCTATATCGCCAAAAGCATCACGGATTTCTGGCGCAGATGGCATATCTCACTTTCGGTTTGGTTCAGGGACTACGTCTACATACCTCTTGGAGGCAACCGCTGTTCCCCCTTCAAGCACTACCGCAATATCTTCATCGTCTGGGCTCTCACGGGCTTCTGGCACGGCGCAAGCTGGAACTACCTGCTCTGGGGCATTTATTTCGCCGTGCTTCTGATGATCGAAAAGGCATTCCTGCTCAAGCCCCTGCAAAAAGCTCCCTCCTGGGTGGGCAGGGTCTACACCCTGTTCCTGGTTGCCATAAGCTGGTGCATTTTCGCCATCGAGGACACCCCACGCCTGCTGGGCTATCTGGGGCTTATGTTCGGCCTCCGGGGAGCACCCTTTGCGGACATGGCCTTCCTCCACGACCTCCGCACCTACGGCGCGTTGCTTGTGGTGCTCTGTCTGGCATCCACGCCCCTGCTCAAAAACCTCTACAACCGAATTCCCCCTCGGATACGGGTGTGGACAACTCCGGGGCTCATCGTTGTGGGGCTCATCGTCTGCACGGCTTATCTTGTGGACAGCACCTACAACCCCTTCCTCTATTTCCGATTCTGAAGACCGTAAGGGAGGAATTATCTTAAATGAAAACCGCTAAAAGATTTCTTCCCGCTCTGGTACTGCTGCTGTTTGTGGTGACCGTTTTCGCCGCAAACCTCATCGTGCCGGACAGGGACTTTTCCGAAAAGGAAAACCGAAAGCTCGCCGTCTCTCCGGAATTCACCTTCAAGGCCCTTTTCTCCGGAGATTTCACCGCAGATTTCGAGACCTATATAACCGACCAGTTCTTTGCCCGGGACTTCTGGGTGGGTCTTAAGGCAAAGTGCGAAAGACTTTTAGGCAAGAACCACATAAACGGCGTGCTCATCGGCAAGGACAGGCTTCTGGTAAGCGAGTTTCCCGCTCCCGACCCTGCCCGGTTTGCCGCAAACGCAGAATGCGTTGAACAGTTTGCCGCAAACGCGGAGATCCCGGTGTATTTCACCCTCGTTCCCGGCGCCGTTGAGCTCTGGGCAGACAGGCTCCCCAACACCGGACGCACCGCGTCCCAGGCAGAGATAATCGCCGAAGCCTACGCCGCGACCCCCTCTGCCATCCACGCCGATACCTACGCCGCCCTTTCCCTTCACGCCGACGAGGAGATATACTACGTAACCGACCACCACTGGACCACCCTCGGCGCCTATTACGGCTACGACGCGCTGGTATCTGCCATGGGCTACACTCCCCAGGCTCTTCCCGGGGTCTGGAGCGAGACGGAGGGCTTCTTTGGCACGGCGGCCTCTGCCTGCGGACTTGAGCCGGGACGGGGCGACACCGTTTCCCTGCGCGTTCCCGAAAGCGCCGCACAAAGCGTTTCGGTCTTCAGCGAGGGTCAGTGGACTCCCGGAAGCCTCTACAAACTTGAAAACCTTGGGGTGCGGGACAAGTACACCGTCTTTTTGGGCGGAAACGACCCCCTCACGGTGATAAAGACCAAAAGCACCGGCCCGAAGCTTTTGCTTTTGAAGGACTCCTACGCCAACAGCGAGATACCCTATCTCTGCGGGCATTTCTCCGAGATCCACGTTGTGGACCTGAGATATTACAAAAACAGCATCTCGGCCTATATCGCGGAAAACGCCATCGACGTGGCGGTGGTGAGCTATTCGGTTGCCAATTTCTCGGAAGATACCAATATTTATTTCCTTACAAGATGACCGGAGGAAAAACAGAAGTGATCCGATTTGTGACCCGATCCCCCGAAGAGACGGAGGCTTTGGGAAAAGAGCTTGCCCGCCGCCTTGGGAAAGCCCGTCTGGTGGGCTTTATCGGCGAGCTGGGCGCAGGAAAGACCGTGTTCATCCGGGGAATGGCCCGTGAGCTGGGCTATTCCGGCCGAGTCACCAGCCCCACCTTTGCCCTCGTCAACGAATACCGGGAAAACGGCCGGCTTGTCATGTGCCATTTCGACCTCTGCCGCCTCTCTGCCGACGAGCTTGAGGACATCGGCTGGTACGACTACCTTGCCTCCGGCGCGCTCTGCGTTGCGGAATGGGCGGACAATGCCCTTGAGGAGTTCGGCACCGATGCCGTGCGGGTGACCGTGCTTGGCAGCGGCGAGGGCGAAAGAACGATAACCGTAGAAAATCTTGATTGGAGCGAAAATGAAGCTTCTTGCATTTGAATCCTCCGCAGGCCCTGCGTCGGTCTGTCTTGCTGAGGACGGAAAAATTTTACTATCCATGAGCCGCAACGACGGGCTCACCCATTCACGCACCCTGCTGGACATGGCGGGCACGGTGCTCAGAGAAGCCGGGCTCACCCCTGCCGACGTGGACGCCTTTGCCGTGGCAGCAGGTCCGGGCTCCTTCACCGGGCTGAGGATCGGCATCGGCACCGTAAAGGGGCTTGCCTGGGGTGCAGAGAAAAAATGCATCGGCGTTTCCACCCTCCTTGCCATGGCCCACTGCCACAGGGAGTGGCGGGGTATTATCTGCCCTGCAATGGACGCCCGTAGAGCCCAGGTCTACACCGCCGCCTTTGAGAGCGACGGCCACGGGAATATAACCAGGCTCTCCCCCGACAGCGCAATTTCCGCCGCCGAGGCCGCCGCTTCGGCGGACAGGTCAAAGCCCATTCTGGTCTGCGGAGACGGCGCGAAAATACTCCACGCCGCACTTCTCGCCCAGGGACACCCCCAGGTCTTCCTCGCCCCGGAAAACACGGTCTTCCAGAGCGCGACCGGCGTTGCTCTTGCCGCAGAGGGAATTGAGCCCGTAAGCCCGGAGGAGCTCGCCCCGGAATACCTCCGCAAGAGCCAGGCCGAGCGGGAGAGAGAAGCCCGCCTTGCCGCCCAAAACGAAAAATGAGAGAGCTCACCATCGGAAAAAACGACGGAGGACAGCGCCTGGACCGTTTTCTTTCCAAGGCCCTGCCCCATCTGCCCCCGTCGCTTATATCAAGGCTCATAAGAAAAAAGCACTTCCGGGTCAACGGAAAGCACGTTCCTCCGGAGCACCACCTCTCCCCCGGGGATATTCTCGCCATGTACCTCAACGACGAAATGCTCACTCCTCCCCCCGCAGAGGAGGAATGGCGGCTGGTGAAGCCCGAGGTGAGTATTGCCTACGAGGACGAAAACGTGCTCATCGCCGACAAGCCCTCGGGGCTTTTGTGCCACTCCGACGACAGCGGCAGCCCGGACACCCTTATCAACCGCATTAAAAAGCTCCTCTTCGACCGGGGCGAATGGGACCCTGCAAGCGAGGCAAGCTTTGCACCCGCCCTTGCAAACAGGATCGACCGCAACACCTGCGGACTGGTTCTTGCCGCAAAAAACGCAGAGGCGCTCCGGGACTTAAACACCCTTATCCGGGACAGAAAGATCAAAAAATACTATCTCTGCACCGTCCGGGGAAAGCCGGGGTTCAAGGAAAAGACCCTCCGGGGCTACCTTGAAAAGGACGTCTCCGACAACACCGTCCGGGTCCACCCCACGCCGGGCAAGGGACGTCTCACCGCCATCACCCACGTACGGGTGCTGGGCGCAAGGGGAGAATTCACACTTTTGGAGTGCGAGCTTGCGACCGGGCGCACCCACCAGATAAGGGCTCAGCTTGCCGCAGAGGGGCTTCCCATCACCGGCGATACCAAGTACGGTCGCTTTGCCGACGGGCGAAAGGGACAGAATCTGTGCTCCTGGCGAACGGTTTTCCCGAAAACAGAGGGAATTCTTTCCTCTGTTTCCCAAAAGTGCTTCTTCTCGTCCCACGCCACGGAATTTGGCGTTCCGGTTGCACGTGAGGAATCGGGAGAATAAGCGAGTATACAAAAGAAAAACAAAGCATTCACATCAGCCCCAACGGATAATCGTAAACCATTGGGGCTGATTAAAATTTTTCGCGGATTTTTGCGAATTACCTTGACATTTGTAGCAAAAGGTAATATACTATGTATCGCTAATATTACACACTCGGGAAGAGGGGGAGGATAAATGTCCAAAGAGCTGATACGTCTCACCGGCATCTCCATGGAATACGACGGAGAGGCAGTATTGCATTCTATCGACCTTGACATCAACGACGGAGAATTCGTCACGCTGCTGGGTCCTTCGGGCTGTGGCAAGACCACAACACTTCGCATAATCGGCGGTTTTGAAACGCCGGTATCGGGCGACGTGTATTTCGAAGGCAAGCGCATAAACGATCTGCCTCCGCACAAACGCAAGGTAAACACGATTTTTCAGAAGTATGCGCTTTTCCCTCATTTGAACGTTTTTGAAAACGTCGCCTTCGGTCTTCGCATTCAGAAGCTCCCTGAGGCAGAGATAAGACAGCGCATTTTCGATATGCTTGAGCTCGTCAATCTTCGGGGCTACGAGCGGAGAAACATAAACGCTCTTTCCGGCGGTCAGCAGCAACGCGTTGCCATCGCCAGAGCGCTTGTTTGCCGCCCCCGTCTGCTTCTTTTGGACGAGCCTTTGGGCGCGCTTGATCTCAGGCTGAGAAAGGATATGCAGGTCGAGCTGAAAAGGCTTCAGCAGCAGCTTGGCATAACCTTCCTCTACGTCACCCACGACCAGGAAGAGGCTCTCTCCATGAGCGACCGCGTTGTTGTCATGGACAAGGGCCTTATCCAGCAGATCGGCACCCCCGAAGATATTTACAACGAGCCCCGGAACGCCTTCGTCGCCGACTTTATCGGCGAGTCCAACATCATCGACGGCGTTATGCTCAGAGACAGGCTCGTGGAGTTCTGCGGCAGAAAGTTTGACTGTCTTGACAGCGGCTTTGGCGCAAACGAGCCCGTTGACGTGGTCATCCGCCCCGAGGATATCGACATTATCCCCTACCGCCCCGGACTTATCAAGGGCACGGTCTCAAACATCACCTTCAAGGGCGTCCACTACGAGTTCATCGTTGACGTGGACGGTTTCAAGTGGCTGGTTCAGTCCACGGACTATCAGGAGCTGGGAAGCACCGTTGGCTTCGTTATCGAGTCCGACGCCATCCACATTATGAAAAAGAGCGAATATTCCGGCGTGTTCGGCGACTATTCCTCCTTCAGCCAGGAATACGACGAGGACACCGCCGCCCCGGAGGACAGCGATGAAGAACAAGGCTAAGCTTCTCGCCACACCCTATCTGGTGTGGATGGTCATTTTCATCGTGGTGCCCCTTGGGGTCGTGGTCTACTTTGCCTTCACCGGGGACGACGGGAAGTTCACCCTTTCAAACCTGGGCGAGATAACCACCTATCTGCCCACCTTTTTCGACTCCCTTTCCCTTGCGGCCGTTTCGGCGTTTATCTGCCTGCTTATCGGCTACCCCACGGCCTACGTCATTGCAAAAGCCCCCGCAAACCGCCAGCGTTTTCTTATAATGCTCATAATGCTCCCCATGTGCATGAGCTTTTTGCTCCGCACACTTGCCCTCGTGGCAATGCTTGAGGATCAGGGCATTATAAACAACCTGCTCTGGTCGTTGGGGCTCAACCGCGTTTCGCTCATCCGCCGTCCCTCGGCGGTCATTCTGGGCATGGTATACAACTACCTGCCCTACATGATAATGCCCCTTCACAGCGTTCTTGTGAAGATGGACTCCCGCCTTATCGAGGCCAGCCAGGATCTGGGCTGCAACGGCTTTAAGGTCTTTTCCAAGGTCATACTGCCCATGTCCGTCCCCGGCATTATCTCCGGCGTGACCATGGTCTTCGTACCCGCCGTCTCCACCTTCTACATTTCCAAAAAGCTGGGCGGCACCTCAACGGCAATGATCGGCGACATTATCGAAAGCCAGTTCAAAACCTCCTACAACCTCAACGTGGGCGCGGCGATGAGCCTTGTGCTCATGGTCATCGTGCTCATATGCATGGGTATTATGAACAAGTTCACCGGTGACGGGGAGGTGGATCTGCTGTGAAGACCGTTCTCCGTGTTTTTACCGTGTGCGTTTTCGTTTTTCTCTACGCCCCGGTCATGCTGCTGATCTTCGCCTCCTTTAACGCCGGAACGAACCTTTCTATCTTCAGCGGCTTTACTCTCCACAACTATGCGGAGCTTTTTGCGGACGGCGACCTTATCCGCCTTATGCTGAATTCCGTGCTGGTCTCCGTGCTCTCTGCGCTTATCGCCACGGTTTTGGGCACAGCCGCCGCCATCGGCATTTTCCGTATGCGCAAGCCCATGAGAAAGCTTGTTTTACAAGTGACCAATATCCCCATGACCAACCCGGATATCGTCACGGGTATCTCCCTTTCTCTGCTGTTTGCCTTCGTGGGCAGAGTTATAAAGACCGAGAGCATTCTCGGTTTTGGCACCCTTCTTATCGCCCACATAACCTTCAGCCTTCCCTACGTTATCCTTTCCGTTATGCCCAAGCTTCGCCAGCTTAACCCCTGTCTTAACGAAGCGGCTCAGGACCTTGGCTACACCCCCGTTCAGTCCTTTTTCAAAGCCATTCTCCCTGAGATCATGCCCGGCATTATCACCGGCGCAATGACGGCCTTCACAATGTCGCTGGACGATTTCGTTATTTCGTATTTCGTTTACGGCCCCCAGTTTTCCACCCTGCCAATCGAAATATACAACTACACGAAAAAGCCCGTTCCGTCCAAGATATACGCCCTGTTCACGGTGACCTTCTTCTGCATTCTTGCGATCATGGTCGTCATGAACCTTCTCCAGGCCAGGGACGAAAAGCGAAAGAACCGCGCCTTTGACGGCCGGTAGCCCACATCCGTAATCGAAAGGTAACCCAAAATGAAAAAAATCGCGCTTGTTCTTCTCACCGTGATGCTCTTCTGCGCGGCTTTTTCCGCCTGCGGCACCGGGGACTATACCGCCACCATCAACGTTTACAACTGGGGTCAGTATATCTCCGACGGTTCCGACGGATGCCTTGACATCAACAAGGCCTTCACCGAGGCCACGGGCATCAAGGTGAACTACTCCACCTTCGACTCAAACGAGACGCTCTACACCAAGCTGAAAAGCGGCGGTGTAAGCTACGACGTTGTTATCCCCTCGGACTACATGGTCGGTATGCTCATCTCCGAAGGCCTCGTTCAGGAGCTGGACTTTGCCAACATCCCCAACTACAGCTACGTGGACGAGGAATATAAGCATCTTCCCTGTGACCCCGAAGGAAAATACAGCGTTCCCTATACCTGGGGCACCGTTGGCATAATCTATAACTCCAAATACGTCACCAAGCCCGTAACGAGCTGGGAGATCATGTGGGACGAGGACTATGCCGGCAAGATCCTCATGTTCGACAACCCCCGCGACGCCTTTGCCATTGCTCAGTTTTTGCTGGGCTACAGCATAAACACCACCGACGAGGCCGAGCTTGCCGCCGCGGCGGAAAAGCTTGCCCAGCAGAAGGATCTTGTCCAGAGCTACGTTATGGACCAGGTCTACGCCCTTATGGAGACCGAAGAGGCCTGGATCTGCGCCTATTACGCAGGGGACTACCTCTACATGGCCGATACAAATCCCAACCTTGAGTTCTGCTTCCCCGAAGAGGGCTTTAACCACTTCGTGGACAGTATGTGCATTCCCACCTGCGCCCGGAACAAAAAGCTTGCGGAAGAGTACATCAATTTCCTCACCGATCCCGAGATCTCCGGGGAGAACATGAACTACATCGGCTACTCCACCCCCATAAGCCAGGCAAAGCAGTATCTGGACGAGTCTGTCGCAAACAGCCCCGTGGCCTATCCCGATGCCGAAACCCTCTCCCGGGGCGAGGCCTTTGAAAGCCTTCCCACGGAGACCGTCACTCACATGGGCGAGCTGTTCAACCAGATAAAAGCCTCCGGCAGCGGCTTTACCACCATCGCCTTCTTCATCATAGTCGGCGGCCTTGGGGTGATGATAGTCTATTTCTGGATCCGCAAAAAATACAGAGACAATTATTGACCGCCTGAAAATCCCCGTGCACGTGCACGGGGATTTTTTTGCCCGGATCCGGGCGCAAAGCTAAACCGCATCCCGCAGGGCTAAAAAACTCCCCGTATTGCACTTGGCAACACGGGGATCAGAATTATCTTGAGAAATATTTGTCTATCCCGGCCATTTTTGCCATCTGGTTTACCCCAAATGGACAGCGGCTGTCGCAGTGACCGCAGCTACTACAGGCATCTGCCCGGACGGAGAGCTTGGTGTAGTGGTTCGCGGCGATGGCGTCCCCTGCAAGGGCGAGATCGTAATACTTGTTCACCAGGCCAATATCTATTCCCGCGGGGCAGGGCTGGCAGTGGTTGCAGTAAACGCAGGTGCCCATAACGTCCCGGGGGGTGAGACTGCTGATAACGGAATAGTCCTTTTCTTCCCTTGTGGCGTGAAGATATTCAAGCACCTGATCCAGATGCTCCATGGTCTGCACACCGGGCAGGGCAACGAGCACACCCGGACGGTCGAGGGCGTACTGAATGCACTGGCTGTGGCTCAGCTCTATCCCAAAGGGCGAATGCTCTGCAGAGAGAAGCTGACCCGCAAAGAAGGGCTTCATAACCGAAATGCCAACGCCCTCCCCGGCACAGCGGCGGAAAAGCTCAAAACGCTCCCCAGAGGTGCCGATGCCGTAGTCGTCGCCCTTTTCAAAGTCGTAGGCCGGGTTGATGGAAAACATCATCATGTCCGCAATTCCCATGTCCAGAATGCGGTTTGCAACGGCGGGAGTGTGGGAGGAAAAGCCTATGTGCCGCACGATGCCCTTTTCTTTAAGCTCCCTGAGGTAGTCCACAACGCCGATACGGCAGAGGGTATCAAGGTCTTCGTCCTCGTCAACGCAGTGGAGAAAGCCAAAGTCCACGTAGTCCGTGCCCATGGTCTCGAGCTCCCAGAGGAAGGTCTTTTTAATGGTCTCAAAATCCCGGCACCAGCCGTATTCTCCGTTTTCGTCGTAGACGGCGCCAAAGTGCACCTGAATAAAGACCTTGTCCCGTCTGCCCGCGATCGCCCGGCCGAAGGGAGCGTAGGTCGCCCCGGCGGTGCACATATCAAAAAAGTTTATGCCGTTGTCGATCGCCTTGCAAACGATGGCCTCGATCTCGTCTGCCGGAGTCTTTCCGATAGCCCCAAAGCCCAGCCCAAGAACGCCGAAAACCTCGTTTTCTCCCCCGCGGGGAAGCCTTCTGTATTCCATGTCAGCTCACCTGTTTTTTTGTATTTACAGGCAGATTATACCACAGCCGACAGTTGTTTTCAAGCCACAGTCCCTTCCGCGCTATACAAAAACCCAAACAGAAATAAATCCCTCATACGCCGCAGCGTATTTCATAGCGTCAGCTATTTCATAACGCGAAGCGTTATTTCACAAATCCCGCAAGGGATTTATTTCATATTTTCTATTGTTCAGGCAAAAATACGATCAGATCGTATAATCGCCTTGACAGAGCCCTTGTTTTATGCTAAAATACGATTGCATCGAATATTAGCCTAAGGAGATCCTATCATGGCTTATATCAAAAGAGATATCGAGGAAAAGATTATTTCTCTTTCTAAAGAGTATTCTTGTATATTAATCACCGGTCCGCGTCAGGTGGGTAAAACTACTGTTTTGCGTCAGCTCATGGATGACAATCGTGAGTACGTGACGTTAGACGATATGGATGAGCGTAGCCTTGCCAAGCGCGATCCTGCTATGTTCCTGCAAATACACTCCACACCGATTATGATTGATGAGGTGCAATACGCTCCTGAGCTTTTCTCCTATATCAAGATGGAGATCGACAAAGGCGCTGAGCCCGGTACCTATTGGCTCACCGGTTCGCAGGCATTCAAGCTCATGGAGCTGGCGCAGGAGTCTTTGGCCGGGCGTGTTGCAATTTTGCATATGTCCAGCCTGTCCCAGCATGAGATTTACGGGTCGGGCGATTGCACTCCGTTCACCTTAGAGTTGAGTGTGCTGAAGGAACGAGAGAAAACCAATGCACCCGCCGATATTGCTGAAATTTATGATCGTATCTGGAAGGGCTCCATGCCCGGCCTTGCCAGCGGCAAATTCTCCGATCGAGATGTGTTTTATTCCAGCTATCTGCAAACCTATATTGATCGCGATGTAAAAGAGCAGGTTCAGCTTGCCGATCCGCTTCTGTTCCGCGATTTTGTTCGCGCTTCCGCTTGTCGTGCCGGACAAATGCTGAACGTGCACGATATCGCACAGGATGTTGTCGTGTCCGATGATACTGCAAAACGTTGGTTGCAGGTCCTTGAGAAGTCTGATGTTATTTTCTTCCTGCGTCCCTATTCCAACAACCTGTTAAAACGCACCGTGAAAACTCCGAAGATGTATTTCTTTGATACCGGCTTGGTTGCTTACCTGACGCGTTACTCCTCGCCCGAGATTTTGATGAACGGTGCGATCAACGGAGCGATTCTTGAAAACTACGTTGTGGCAGAGCTTCTCAAGTCCTACCACAACAACGCCAAGGAGTGCCTCTTGTGGTACTATCGCGACAGCAACTCCAACGAAATCGATATGGTCATCGAAAGTGATGGCATGCTCCATCCTTTAGAGATCAAACGCTCTGTCAATCCCGGCAGCGAGCTGATCAGTGCCTTCAACCTGTTGGATAAAGCGTCCGTTCCTCGCGGCAACGGCGCCATCCTCTGTATGCGCCCCAAGCTATCAGCGATCAACTCCGAAAATTATATCGTTCCGATCTGGATGATCTAACCGCAAAAAAAGTGCCGGGCAATGTGTTTGCCCGGCACTTTTTGTTTCCCCTATACACCCCTTCATAAAAGCCATGTACGAGAAAACTATACTTTACTGAACAACTGAATATTTCTGATTCTTTTTATGGAAAAAGTCGCGTAAGAAAGAATATAGGAAAAGTTACCCGAAATTCGTTTCAGACTGCCTCAGTTGTTCAGTAAACAAAAACCCAAACAGAAATAAAATAAATCCCTCATACGCCGCAGCGTATTTCATAGCGTCAGCTATTTCATAACGCGAAGCGTTATTTCACAAATCCCGCAAGGGATTTATTTCATTGAAAAGAACCCACACTTGTCGCAGACAAATGTGGGTTTTTTCGTGCGAAAGAGTAACCAAACGGAGCAAGATCGAGGTAAAAGCAAGCAAAAGTAGTGTAGCAATCAAAAATATTGCTTATACTCCGGTTCTGCTTTTAATTCATTAAGCAATTCGTCTATATTTTCAAAAACGGATTTTCCGGCAATCCCTCTAAACGGTTCCCACATTGCAGGTAGCACATTGTCGTGTGAGCAAATATATTTCCATTCGTCTTCATCG
>SVLY01000062.1 GCA_015067715.1 Oscillospiraceae bacterium
CATTTACCAGAACTTTTTGATTAGCTCTGTTACTTTAAAATGTTTACTCAGTTTCCCGAGCAAAACTAAAACTCTTTTGCGGTGCTTTTTGCTTTAAGCTTCCATTGTTTAATTTACAAGGTACTCTCTTGTTCTCGCCAGCGGCGACAACTCTGAAATTATACCACACTCAGTTTCGTTTGTCAACACCTTTTTTCAAGTTTTTTGAAAAAAGTTTTTCGGACTTTCGAGCCCTCTGTGCAGGATATTTCTCTTGCCAACCCCCTCTCGGAAGCTGCTCACATATAATACTACAAACTCGTTCATTTGTCAACACCTTTTTTCAAAAAAATTTCAGTTTTTTTCTGAGGCCATCTCACCCGGACTTCAACAAATGTTCACTCCCACTTTACCTTCCGTTTACATTTCGGAGTTAATATATTCCCCGATACTACATATTATATATTTATTGTTGTATCGCGTTCCACATTGTGTTATAATCACTCTGCATTGCAAACCCTTCAGCTCAACCTTATTAATGGAGGAATACATTCAAATGAAGCACTACTGCCAGACGCCTGACGAAGTTTTGCAGGGGCTAAACACCACCTCTGCGGGACTTTCCGGGGAAGAAGCCCAAAAGCGCCTTGAGGAACACGGCAAAAACAAGCTTGCCGCCGCAAAAGGCAAATCCATCGTAAGACGTTTTCTTGAACAGCTCTCCGACCCCATGACGATCATTCTCCTCGCCGCCGCGCTTATCAGCGGCGTGCTCGCCGTTATCGAGGACGAGAGCTTTGCGGACGTGATCATCATTCTCGCCGTTGTCGTCATAAACGCTGTGCTGGGCGTTTACCAGGAGAGCAAGGCCGAAAAGGCCATTGAGGCCCTCCAGGAGATGTCCGCCGCCACCTCGAAGGTACTTCGCAACGGCCATGTCAGCGTTATCCCCAGCGAGGATATCGTCCCCGGCGACATCGTTCTCCTTGAAGCCGGAGATGCCGTGCCTGCCGACGGACGTATCATTGAAAGCGCCAGCCTTAAAATAGAGGAAGCCGCTCTCACCGGCGAGTCCGTTCCCGTGAACAAGCTCATCGACGCAATTATGCTCTCCGAAAACAAAAAGGACGTTCCCCTTGGCGACCGCACCAATATGGTCTATATGGGCGGCACCGTCGTCTACGGCCGCGGAGCCTACGTCGTCACCGCAACCGGCATGAACACCGAAATGGGCCGCATCGCCGGAGCGCTCTCTGCCACCGAAGAGGGTCAGACTCCCCTCCAGATCAAGCTCAGCCAGCTCTCCAAAGTGCTCACCTGGCTCGTTCTTGGAATCTGTCTCCTGGTTTTCGGCGTCCAGCTCATCCGTGCCGGAGAATTTGCCTTTGAGCCCATTCTCAACTCCTTTATGATCGCAGTTTCCCTGGCCGTCGCCGCCATTCCCGAGGGGCTTGCCGCCGTGGTCACGGTGGTCCTCTCCATCGGTGTTACCAATATGTCAAAGCGCAACGCCATCATCCGCCGGCTCACCGCGGTTGAGACCCTCGGCTGCGCCCAGATAATCTGCTCCGACAAGACCGGCACCCTCACCCAGAACAAGATGACCGTCGTTGAGCACTTTGGCTCCGACGAGAAAGAATGTGCCCTTGCCATGGCTCTCTGCAGTGACGCCGAGACCGACGAGGCAGGAAACGTCACCGGCGAGCCCACCGAGGCCGCACTCGTCGTCTGGGCAAACAAGCTTGAGCTTTCAAAGCTGAAGCTCAAGGAAAAGCTCCCCCGTGTTACCGAGGCCCCCTTTGACTCCGGCAGAAAGATGATGTCCACCGTGCACAGCCTCGAGTCCGGCTTCGTCCAGTACACCAAGGGCGCACCGGACGTCGTTATCGGCCTCTGCACCCACTATCTTGAAAACGGCACCCCAAAGCCCATGACCGACGAATACCGTGCCGCCATTTTTGCCGCCAACAAGCAGATGGCCGACCGGGCTCTCCGGGTTCTGGCCTGCGCCGAAAGGCTCTGGGATGAAATGCCCGCCTCTTCCGAGCCCGAATATCTGGAGAGCGGCCTTTGCTTCGTGGGTCTCTGCGGCATGATCGACCCCGTACGCCCCGAGGTCTCCGAGGCGATCAAGCAGTGCCGCAGCGCCGGCATCCGCCCCATTATGATCACCGGCGACCACGTTGACACCGCAACCGCCATCGCAAAGGAGCTGGGTATCCTCGCCGACGGAGCCAAAGCCATCGCCGGCGCAGAGCTCAGCGATATGAGCGACGAGGAATTTGCCCGCGAGTTTGCCAACATCAGCGTTTATGCCAGAGTTCAGCCCGAGCACAAAACCAGGATCGTAAACGCCTGGCGCAGCGCAGGCTACGTCACCGCCATGACCGGCGACGGCGTTAACGACGCCCCTTCCATCAAAGCCGCAGACATCGGCGTCGGCATGGGCATAACCGGCACGGACGTTACCAAAAACGTTGCGGACATGGTGCTCACTGACGACAATTTCGCCACCATCGTCGGCGCCGTTGAAGAAGGCCGCCGGATATACGACAACATCCGCAAGGCAATTCAGTTCCTTCTCGGCTCCAACATGAGCGAGGTCATCGCAATCTTCGCCGCCACGCTTATGGGCTTCACCATTCTCAAGCCCGTCCACCTGCTTTGGATCAACCTCGTCACGGACAGCCTTCCCGCCCTTGCTCTTGGCATGGAAAAGGCCGAGCCCAATATCATGAAGCGCCGTCCCAGAGACGCCAAAGCCGGAGTTTTTGCCGGCGGCATGGCGGCCGACATTCTCTACCAAGGCTTCCTGGTCGCCGGGCTGGTGGTCTTCTCCTATTTTGTGGGACACTTTATCGAGTCCGGCAGCTGGTCCATCGCCGAAAGCGCGGACGGCGTTACCATGGCCTTCCTTACCATGTCCATGGCAGAAATATTCCACAGCATCAATATGCGCTCCCAGAGGGGAAGCATTTTCTCCCTGAAGTCCGTAAACCTCATGCTCTACATCGCCGGCGCGGTAAGCCTGGTTGCAACCACCCTCGTCTGCGAGATCGGCATTTTTGCAAAAGCCTTCGGCTTTACCTCAGTCTCCTTCAAGGAATATATCATCGCCATCGCCATCGGCTTCTGCATTATTCCCCTTGTCGAGACCGTCAAGCTCTTCCAGAGAAAATTCGGCAAGAAAAACTAAGACACAAAAAAAACACAATGCTCCCCTGCGGTTCATAGAATGGATCGCAGGGGATTTTTTCGTCCTCCTGCGCGAAAGGAGAAAAAAACAATGCCCACATTCACAAACCAGGCCACCCTCAGCTATAACGCCGGGGTCGCCAATTCAAATATAGTTACCGGCGAGATCATTCAGGTGCTCTCCGCCACAAAAACCGTGCTCGACAGCGGCTACCGTCCGGGAGACCCCGTGACCTATATCGTCACGCTGGTAAACTCCGGCACAGCTCCCTACACCGGACTTACCGTTACCGACGACCTGGGTGCATACGCCCTGGGATCGACCACCGTCTATCCCCTTGACTACAGCGGAAACGTAAACTACTACGTCAACGGCACACTCCAGCCCGAGCCCGCCGTCACCCAGGGGCCTCCCCTTGTCTTCAGCGGCATCAGCGTCCCCGCAGGCGGAAATGCACTTTTGATCTACCAGGCCACCCCCAACGGCTTTGCCCCCTTGGGCGTTGAGTCCGAGATCACAAACACCGCCACGGTGAACGGAGCCGGGCTCACCGCTCCCATAACCGCCAGCGCAACTCTCGCAGGCAACACCGAGCCCCAGCTCTCCATCTCCAAGACCCTCTCCCCCACCACCGTATCCGAAAACGGCACTATCACCTACACCTTCCTCATTGAAAACCGGGGAGCCACCGCCGCCGAAACAACCGACAACCTCTCGGTGACCGACACCTTCGACCCCATTCTTTCAAACCTCACCGTAACTCTGAACGGAGTCACCCTCGCCTCTCCTGCCGACTACACCTACGACGCCGCCACAGGACTTTTCACCACCGTCCCCGGCCGCATCACAGTTCCCGCCGCAACCTTCACTCAGGATCCCGTCACCGGAGCGTACACCACCGTTCCCGGCACAGCCATCCTCCAGGTCACCGGCACCGTATAAAAACCGTCGCCGCAGGGTCTGCGTTTTTCTGCAGATCCTGCGGCGAAAATATTAAACTGCTTTGAACTTACACCTTCTGCTCGGTCCGCATGAGAATATCGTGCTGAACGGCGGAGTCCAGACGGGTGTAGAACGCGGAAAAACCGGACACGCGCACAACGAGATTTTTCCAGTTTTCCGGATTTTCCATTGCGTCGGTGAGGATATCCCGGGACACGGAGTTGATCTGGATCTCCTGACCGCCCCGGCGGAAATAGGCGGTTATAAGGCTGCGGAGCCGGGCGATATTCTCCTTTGTGGCGAACATTTCGGGAGGATACTTCTGGTTGAGCACCGTTCCGCAGGCCACAAGGGTGTAGTCCGGCTTGGACACGGAAAGCAGTGAGGCGGTCGGGCCGGACATATCCATGCCCCGCATGGGGGATGCGGCGTCGGACACAGGCTCACGGGAGAGTCTGCCGTCGGGCGTTGCGGCGATCTCACGTCCGGCAGGAATGTTCTGGACGTTGGAGGCAATGGCAATATAGTAATATCCCCCGTCAAAGGTGCGGTAGCGAGAGAATATCTCCTCGTGAAGACGGACGAAGAGCACGGCGAATTTGTCTGCAAAATCATCGTCGTTTCCGTATTTCGGCGCGGCAAGCAGACGGGCTCTGAGCTCCTCACAGCCCTCGAAGTTTTTGATCAGAGCGTCCCGAAGCTCCCCAAGGCTGAGATATTTTTCGTTGAACACCAGCTTTTCCACGGCGGCAAGGCTGTCCGCAAAGGTGCCGATGCCCATTGCCACGGCCCCGTGGACACTGGGGTACACCGCGCCTCCGGCACGGATATCCAGTCCCCGGCCGATGCAGTCGTCGCAGAAGCAGGAGAGGAAGGGCTGGACGTAGTGGGAAAGAGAATACCGCTCGCTCTCGTTCCGAAAACGGGCGACGTATTCCGCCGCGCCGTACTCCATCTGCACTCTGAGGGCACAAAGAAGCTCTTCCATAGAGCCGATGTTTTCAGCATCCGGCGTGACCGGGCCCATCTGAACCCCGGTAAGCATACATTTGCCCCCGTTCAGGGCAAGCTCCAGATACTTGGGAGAATTATACCGTCCGTCCGACCACGCGGGCTGACGGCCCTGGATGAAGTTTTCAATACAGCCCACCATGCAATAGTCCCGGCAATCCTCTTCGGTATAGCCGTAGCGCCGGAGGGCAGGAATATTCACCCTGTCGTTCATAAGGGCCGGGTAACCCAGACCTGTGCCGATGACCTTAAGGCATTCGTCCACGAACTCATCGGGAATGCCCTCGTAAAGCCTTGCGGAAAGGTTGGGGCCCGGGATATTGCACTTATGGACGGCGTCGAGAATAACGCGGCTCAGCTCACAGACTCCGCCGCTTCCGTCCCGGCGGACGCCGCCGATGGCGATATTGGAGACCTCGTCCCCGTTGTAGAGCGAGGTCTTCTCCCCCATCTTGATCAGAGCCGAGGCGATCAGCTCCGTCGCATACTCCCTGGTGAGCGCGCCGGAGGCGATATCTTTGTTATAGAAGGGCTCAAGGTACATATCCAGCCTGCCAAAGGCCATTGCATAGCGCTCTTCAAGACAGAAGGCGTTGTAGGCAAGCCACATTATCTGCCAGGCCTGCCGGAAGCTCTCCGGCGCGCCCAAAGTGACCCTGTCCAGAGCTTCTGCCGCAAGCCGGAGCTCTTCTTCCCCGGTACGGGCGTAAAGCTCACGGGCGCTTTCGGCATATCCTGCCACAAGGTCGGAAAAACCGGTCATCACCCTGCGGCAGGCCTCGAGAAACATAAGCTTTTCTCCGTCACCGGCGTGGACCTTTTCGCTGTTTTCAATATCCGCGAGGATCCCTCCGATGCCGCCCTCAAGAAGTCTTTTCCATGAAGGGGCAAAATGGTCGCGGTTCGTCCAGAAGCCTGTGTCCCCAAAGCTGTCGCAAAGGCTTTTCGCCCGGGAGAGTCCCCCAAGCTCCGGGGCGCCTTCCGGCAAAAACGCTCCCCGGAGGGATCCCGGCACGAGGTCGTCCCGGTAGACGTGCTTTGGGCAGGAGCGGAATATCTCCGCCGTGGCGTTTGCACGGGCAAGGGGGATGGGGACATTCAGGTCTGCGGCAAATCCCGCTCCCTTCCAGAGAGCAACTGCGTAAACACAGCCCTCCGCCGGGGCAAAAACAGATTTTTTAAGACTATCAAAGGAGCTCACTGGCGATCCCTCCGTTTTATATACGGTATCTTCAGCTTCATTATATCATTCCCGCAATTTCAATGCAACAAAAAAATCGGAGCATTTCCCTAACATGAGGAAATGCTCCGGTCTCACGTTCAGTCTGCTATCAGCTGGGCCGCCGCGCCGATAAAGCCCGCGTCGTTTTTAAGCCTGCTGCAGGCAAGCAAAACGTTGTCGCTGACTTTTTTGCGAAGGGGGGCAAGAAGGGCCTCGCCCTCGTTGGATATGGCTCCGCCGAAAACGATGAGCTCGGGCTGGAAGATCATAATAAGGCTCTCCACGCCCACGGCGATGTTCGAGATATATTCCTCCACCACCTCTGCCGCAACGGGACATCCCGCCCGCATGGCATCAAAGGAGGTTCTGCCGTTGACCTTTTCGGCGCCGAATTTTGCAAGAAGGCTTTCCGGGTTTTCGGCGATGGCCTTTTCGGTTATGGAGATCAGCGCGCTCACCGAGGCGTAGCGCTCGAAACAGCCACGTCTTCCGCAACCGCAGGGCTCGCCGTTGGCAACGACGACCATGTGGCCGAATTCGCCCGCACTGCCGTTTTTCCCGAAATAGGGCTTTTTGCCGATGATGATACCGCCGCCGACCCCCGTGCCCAAAGTTACCATGAGGATATCGTCGTATTCCCTGCCGTATCCGGCGTAAAGCTCGCCCAGCATTGCACAGCTGGCGTCGTTACCCAGCTTAACGGGGAGCCCCGTTGCCGCCGAAACGGGAGAGACTATGTCGATATTTTCAAAGGGAAGGTTGGAGGCATAGACCACCACACCCGCCGCGGCGTCCAGAATGCCGGGAGTTCCGATGCCGATGCCTTCCAGAGAATATTTTTTCCCAAGGGCAACCGAGTTTTCAATTATCGCCGCAACAACGGCATCTCCGCTCTCTTTGGGAGTTGACACGGAGTATTTTTCCACGACCTCAAATCCATCGTTCACCACGCCGAACTTGATCTCTGTGCCGCCTATGTCAACACCAAGTTTCATTATTATTCCCCCCCTGTCTGTGTATGTAAAGTATAGTGTAGTTGTGTTTTTTCTCAGCCCCGACGGACAGGCTTGTCCGTAAAGGAGGCTATACGGGCTATCCACTCTTCTGCCCGGGCATTGTCCGGAAACTCTATGTCTCCGATGGAATATTCCCTGCCCAAACGCTCGCTCTTGGCTTTTCCAAGGGGGTGATAAGGCTCAACCTCAACGGCTGTCACGCCGGAATGGCTGTTGGCCACGTGGGCAATACCCTGAAAATGCCCGTCGTTATCGTTTATGCCCGGAATAACGGGACAGCGAAGAACGAACTTCGCACCCATCGAGTCCAGCAACCGCAGGTTATCAATTATCGTGTCGTTGTAAACTCCGGTGTACATTTTGTGGAGCTCACGGTCGGTGAGCTTCCAGTCCCAGAGGAAAAGATCCACGTACTCTGCGCAGAGAGCGTATTTTTCTGCAGAGGAAAAACCGCAGGTCTCCATGCATATGTGAAGTCCCGCCTCTTTTCCAAGGCGCAAAAGCTCCATTGTGAAGTCAAACTGCGCCATGGGCTCGCCGCCGGTAAGGGTCATGCCGCCGCCGGAGGTCTCGTAAAAGATACTGTCCCGCATGACCTCAGCAATAACCGCTTCGGCGGACATCTCTTTTCCGAAAAGCTCCGTTGCAGGGCAAAGGGGACCCACACAGCTTCCGCAGCCAAGGCACAACTCCCTGTCCAGCTCATGCTTTCCCCCGGCAAACCAGTGGGCTCCCGAGGGGCAGAGTGAAACACACCTGCCGCAGCCAAGGCATTTATCCCCGTCGTAGGCAAGCTCAAAGGCGATACGCTGAGACTCCGGGTTATGGCACCAGGCGCACCTTAAGGGACAGCCCTTTAAAAAGACGGAGGTTCGTATGCCGGGCCCGTCGTTAACGCAGAATTTTTGGATATTAAATACAGTTCCCACCAGAAAACACCTCCGGCACGAAAAGCTTTTATAATTTTATTTCACAACGCCCTTTTTCAGGATAACGTTTGCGTAAATGGCCCTCTCGCCGGTGGCAACGATGGCGTAGGCCTTTCTCGCGCGCTCGTAGAACGCAAAGCGCTCCACCTGCTCGAAGGCGTTGTTTTCGGGCTCGTGCTTTTTGGCAATTGCCTCGTACTCTGCCCAGATGGGGGGAACGGGGTCACCCTCGCCGGTGGCCATAAGCGCCACGGGAGCGTCAACATAGCTGTCAAGGGGCATAAGGCCCAGGATGGCGTCCATGATCTCGGGAACACCGTGACCGTCCAGACGGACAAGGCGCTGAGCGTTTGCGGCGGCGGGGAAATTGCCGTCTCCGATGACGATCTCATCTCCGTGACCCATCTCCATAAGGATCTTCAGAAGCTCCGGCGAAAGCACGGAGGGTATACCTTTAAGCATAAGCATTCTCCTTTTCATTTTCAGTGGAAATTCTTTCATTTATATGATATAATATTTGAGGCCAAATGTCAACTAAAACTGTCACCCCGGAGGAAAGAAAACATGACAGAATTCGGTGTCGGAATAGTCGGAATGGGCTTTATGGGCAAGACCCACGCCTATGCCCACAGAACTCTTCCCTATTATTACGCAGATCTGCCCTTTAAGACCAGACTTATCACCGCATGCAACCGCTCCCCCGCCGCGGCGGAATACGCCCGGGACAGGCTGGGCTTTGAAAACGCCACCACGAATTTCGAGGATATTCTCAACGACGACCGTATTTCCCTTGTGCACATATGCACCCCCAACGAGGCTCACTTCGCCCAGGCAAAGGCCGCGCTGGAGGCCGGAAAACACGTTTACTGCGACAAGCCCCTCACCGTCACCTATGAAGAGGCCCGCGAGCTCACCGAAATTGCCCAGCGCTCCGGCCTTACGGCACAGGTTGCCTTTCAGAACCGCTTTTTCCCTGCCACCATCCGCGCCCACGAGCTCATTGAAGAGGGAAGGCTGGGAGATATTCTCTGCTTCCGCACGGAATACCTCCACTCCGGCGCGCTGAACGCCGAAAAGCCCGTTGGCTGGAAGCAGGGGGAAAGCGCGGGAGTTCTGCTGGACATGGGCTCCCACGCCATCGACCTTATAACCTGGCTCACCGGAAAGTTCACCTCTCTCTACGCCAACAGCATAATCCTCTATCCCCGCCGCCCCGACAAAAACGGAAACATGGTGGACATAACCATGGAAGACCACGCAACCCTTCTGGTCACCCTGCCTTCCGGCGGCACGGGAGTTATCGAGGCTTCAAAAATGTGCACCGGCATCGACGACGAGCTCCGCTTCGAGATCCACGGTTCAAAGGGCGCACTTCGCTTTAACCTTATGCAGCCCAACACCCTCTGGTTCTACGACGCCACAAAGCCCGAGGCCGTCTACGGCGGCGAAAGAGGCTTCACCGCCATCGAGTGCACTGCACGCTATGCGCCCCCAGCAGGTTTCCCCTCTCAGAAAAACGCGGTGGGCTGGATACGCGCCCATTGCCACAGCCTTTACTCATTTGTTAACAACGTTTACAATTCCCGTCCCGGCGATCCGTCCTTTGCAGACGGGGCCTACGTTCAGTACGTGATGGCAAAAGCCCACGAGAGCATCCGTCAAAAAAGCCCCGTTACCCTTTAACACTCACCCAGAAAAGTTTATAAAATACGACATTTTTCGCAAATCATCCGTTTTTCAGCCTGCGGCAGTACCCACACCGCAGGCTGAAATTTTTTTGCGGTACCTGTTTTTCCCTCTTGACATTCTTCCGAAGACATGGTATATTAATGTTAACATCGTATTAACAAGTTTGAAATATTTATTCCAATCCTGTCTTCTGCGGTGTTCGCAACCCTATTCCATTAGCCCTCCGGGGCAAAATATTTCAATGGAGGATCACCATGAAAAAGACCAGACTTCTCGCGCTTCTTCTGGCTCTTGTGATGGTCGTTGCTCTCTTCGCCGCCTGCGGTAACACCGAGCCCGAAGAGACCACCGAAGCCACCACTGAGGCCACCACCGAAGCCACCACCGCTGCTCCCGTTGACATTGATCAGGGCGGCAGAACCGTCACCATCGCCTCCGCCTTTATCGCGGACATGACCCCCAAGGTCGGCGAATCCGCTTTCCACGACGAGTGGCAGGCCGTTTACGACAACCTCGCTGCTGACCTCAACGTCAAGTTCGAGCTTGTCTCCGGCGCCCACGAGTATGCTGACGCTGTCCCCACCATCATGGCTGCTGACTGGGACGACCTCGGCGACATCGTTGAAGGCAAGGTTCACTACTGGGTTCCCGGCGCTGTTCAGGGCTACATTGCTCAGCTGAACACCGACGAGATGGTTGCTATGGGCCTTAACGTCACCGACGAAAAGGCTTTCTTCCAGCCCTACACCACCGCTATGAACCTCAACGGCAGGATCTACAGCGTTGGCTGGAACGGCCCCTACAGCGTCTGCGAATTTGGCTGGGCTATGTTCGTTAACATCGACTACCTCAACCAGTACGGCGGCGTTGCCGATATCTTCCAGGTCGTTCGCGACATGGACTGGACCTGGGAAAAGTTCCTTGACCTCCAGGAAAAGTGCGCTCAGGATATTGACGGCGACGGCAATATCGACATCTGGGGCTCCGGCGAGCACAGCTACGGCCAGGAGATCTACACCATCCCCGGCGGCGCTACCGTTTACTATGACGCAGCTTCCGACAAGTACCTCTCCGGTCTGAGCCGCGTTGAGACTCAGGAAGCTCTCCAGTTCGCTCAGAACTACTTCAACAGCGGTTTCTGTGAGACCTCCACCGGCTACGGTGATATCCACAGAAAGTTCATTGCCGGCGAAGTCGCCATGCAGTGGGGCGAGCAGTGGAACACCGCTCCCGGCAACTACTTTGACGGCGCTGACCTGAACTACGGCATCATCCCGATCCCGAAGCACTCCAACGCCACCACCTACACCAACGTCCTTGGCGGCGTTAAGTCCAAGTTCCTCTTCACCAACAACAGCGAGTTCGCTCAGAACGCTGTCGTTCTCCAGAAGCTGGGCGAGGCCTTCACCGACACCGATAAGGTTTGGGATACCTTCCTCACCGAGAACGCTGCCGGCAACGAGCAGTCCGTTGAAATGGTTCAGAACTACATCTGGGGTCAGTACTCCACCACCGTCACTGACTACAGCTGGGCCTCCTGGGGCGAGCTGCAGCAGTGGTATCGCGACAACGTCTACTTCCCCATCGTTACCGGTAAGGGCACTGTCGCTGAGATCGTTGGCGAGCAGGACACTGCATTCCAGCGTCAGATCGACGCCATCTTTGCTCAGTAATTTGCAAAGCATCGGCACCGCTGATCAGTTTTGATTAATTCAAAAGAGCCCCGCAGGACTTCCTGCGGGGCTCTTTTTGCCTTTCTCCGGAGAACAGAGAAAAAAAACGACGATCTGCAACCGAAAAAAACAGTTTGTGCTTTCCGGTCACAGCTTTGGTTTTGATGTCCCTTTTCATAATTGACAACACCATTCCTCCATGGTATATTAACCCTATGGCGAAATTCACACTCTTCGCCCTTCCGGAAAACCGGAAATAAAACTCTATGGAGGAAAAACCATGAAAAAGACCAGACTTCTTGCGCTTCTTCTGGCCCTTGTGATGGTCGTTGCTCTCTTCGCCGCCTGCGGCAACACCGAGCCCGAACAGACCACTGAGGCCACCACCGAAGCCACTACCGAAGCCACCACCGAGGCCACCACGGAAGCCACCACCGAGGCTACCACCGAGGCCACCACCGAGCCCGCCGGCATCGACCAGGGCGGCAGAAACGTCACCATCGTTTCTGCTTTCATTGGCGACATCACCCCCAAGGTCGGCGAATCTGCCTTCCACGACGAGTGGCAGGCTGTTTACGACAGCATCGCCGCTGACCTCAACATCACCTTCGAGCTCCTCTCCGGCCCCCACGACTTCAGCGAAGCTCTTCCCCTTCTCATGAGCGGCGACGTTGACGAGCTGGGCGACATCACCCAGGGCAAGCCCCTTTACTGGATCCCCGCTGCTGTCCAGGGCTATGCCGCACCCCTTAACACCGACGAAATGGTCGCCATGGGCCTTAACGTCACCGACGAGAACGCCTTCTTCCAGCCCTACACCACCGCTATGAACCTCAACGGCACCATCTACGGCGTTGGCTGGAACGGCCCCTACAGCGTCTGCGAATTCGGCTGGGCTATGTTTGTCAACCTTGACTACCTCAACCAGTACGGCGGCGTTGAAGACATTTTCCAGGTCGTCCGTGATATGGACTGGACCTGGGAGAAGTTCCTTGACCTCCAGGAAAAGTGCGCCCAGGATACTGACGGCGACGGCAACATCGACATCTGGGGCTCCGGCGAGCACAGCTACGGCCAGGAGATCTACACCATCCCCGGCGGCGCTACCGTTTACTACGACGAGGCTACCGGCAAGTACCTCTCCGGTCTGAGCCGCGTTGAAACTCAGGAAGCTCTCCAGTTCGCTCAGAACTACTACAACAGCGGCTTCTGCGAGACCACCAACGGCTACGGCGACATCCACAAGAAGTTCATTGCCGGCGAAGTCGCCATGCAGTGGGGCGAGCAGTGGAACACCGCTCCCGGCAACTACTTTGACGGCGCTGACCTGAACTACGGCATCATCCCGATCCCCAAGCACGCCGATGCCGAGACCTACACCAACGTCCTTGGCGGCGTTAAGTCCATGTTCCTCTACAAGGGCAACAGCGAGTTCGCTCAGAACGCTGTGGTTCTCCAGAAGATGGGCGAGGCCTTCACCGACACCGAAAAGGTCTGGGATACCTTCCTCACCGAGAACGCTGCCGGCAACGAAGAGTCCGTTGAAATGGTCAAGGATTACATCTGGGGCGCAAACGCCACCACCGTCACTGACTACAGCTGGGCCTCCTGGGACGAGCTGCAGCAGTGGTACCGCAACAACGTTTACTTCCCCATCGTCACCGGTAACGGCACCGTTGCCGAGGTCGTCGCTGAGCAGGACACTGCTTTCCAGCGTCAGATCGACGCCATCTTTGGTCAGTAATCCCGATTTCTCCTCAATCATTTCATAAGAGTCCTTCTGAAATGACCTTATAAGTCAAAAAGCACACGGTAAGCCTGGCTTACCGTGTGCTTTTTTTATGTTCAACAGACTATTTCTTTGTCTTCTCCCAGTCAGAGCCGTTTTCCCATTTCCTTCCCCCGAAAAACACCGTGCTTTCGCCCAGGTATTCGTTTTCAGAGAAAAACAGCTTTTCTTCGGCCTCAGCCGAGATTATGGAGTACACCGCTGAGCCCACAGGGGCGTTTTCAAAGCGGTTACGGCAGATCCTGACGCCGCACCCATCCTCTGCTCCCTCTATGCGCCAGAGGAAAATATGGTGCCCCATGGGCTGGGGCCATATCTCCGACCGACGGGGAAGAGTCTCGCCCAGCATTGCAAAGCCACAGCCTGCGTTGCGGCAGATATTCTCCTCAAAAGAAGAATCTATGGGCAGACGGTCCCGATACTCAAATGCCGCCATGCCGTAGGTGTCGAAAACGTTTCTGCGGCAGATAAAGCTCCGCGCCGTTCTGATATCCCCGTCGCCCTGATGGGTGATACATGAGTCGTAGATGTTTTCAAACTCACAGTCCTCAACGGTTATCCCGTCTCCAAGATTCCAGAACTCAACGCCGTTACCAAAGCGTATCCTCTGCCCGTGGCTCCACACGCATCCGCCTATCCGCCGGAAGGCGCAGCGGCGTATCTTAACCCCCACACAGCTTCCCTGCATTCCGTGAACGCCGCTGTTGGCAAACTCAAGGTCGCAATAGGTGACGTTGTCCCTTGGGCGAGAAACGCAATATTTCCCATAGACCGCCGCCTCAACGGAGGAAAACACCCTTCCCGGATTGTCCCCGGAAAAGAGCATGAGCTTTGCTCCCGCCGGGCGGTTTGCCCCGCAGCCAAAGGCCTCGTCGTAAAAATCCCCCACCGAGGCGAGATCCTTCTTTTCCCATCTCAGTGTGGCGGTGCACTCGTTACCGTTAAAAATAAGATTTCCCACGTCTCCGGGAAGGGGTGCGTCACAGCTCCACACACCGCCGCCCTCCTCCGTCCAGCACTCAGGAGCGGAAAGGTCAACGCCTGCCGAAAAGACCGGCCTGTCTCCCTCTCCCCAGGCGCCGTAGGTTACTCCTTCCACGGTGTCAAGGCTGTCGCGGATAAGACTTCCCCGGCGGAACAGCACGCTGTCCCCGGGAACGGGCTTAAGCGCGCGGTAGTCCCGGGCGGCCTTTTCGGGACAGCTTCCGTCCCCCTCGCCCCTTATGGGGTCAATATAGTATACGGACACAGCATTTCCTCCCTTTTTTTACACAGCTTTCAGTATCTTTTCATTATCCTTTTCTCAACGCCCCGGGAAAGCACGAACGCCCCGGCGGTCTTCAGAATATCCGGCAGGATGAAGGGCACAACGCAAAGCCCAAGGGCCGAAGCAAGGCTTCCCGCGCCTTCCCCTGCAAACACGAACACGTACCAGACCGTTCCAAAGGCATAGCAGACACCAAGCGCTCCGGCAGAGGCAACAGCCCGCACGGCAAGCCCCTCTCCGAAAACAGCGGTCACCAGCCAATAGACGCATGCGCCGAAGAAAAACCCCAGGATATATCCGCCCGTTGCCCCGGCAAGCACGCCTACGCCCCCGGAGAAGCCCGAGAAAACAGGCAGACCCACCGCCCCCATAAGCAAGTACACCAGCACAGCAAAAGTGCCCCTGCGGCCTTTCAAAAGCCCCAGAACGAACATCACTCCAAAGGTCTGCAGAGTAAAGGGCACCGGTCCCGGAAAGGCTATCCAGGAGCAGATGGCGATAAGCACGGCGCCCACGGCGACGTACGCCATGTCCCGGGGCAGGCTTTTTTTCAGTTTTTTGTTCTTCACGCCCGTCTTCGCCCCTTTCCGCGCCGATTTGAAAACTGCGGAGCATCATCCGGCTCCGCAGTTTTCTTTATTTTACTCAGAGCTTAAAAGCAGAAATACTTCTCTGCAAGCTTTGCCGTTCTGTCTGCCAGAGCAGAAAGCTCTTCGGCGCCGGCTCTGCCGTTGATAAATTCCCTCATCATGCGGCCCTCTTCGATACAGAGCTCGTCGTGGAGGGGGAAATAGTTGTCCATAAGGAATCTGCCGTAGCGCACGAATCTCAGCTCACCTGCCAGATGGTACTGGGGGCTGACGTTGCCCACGGCAACGGTGTAAAAGCCCCTGACGGAGTCAACGAGAGTCTCTCTGGTGTTCTCCGGGGCAAAGACAATGGTCTGACCCAGGCGCCACTTGGGGTTGTTTACCGTTCCGTGGCTGTCACTGCTGCCCACAACGGGGAAGCGCTTTCCGCGGATGCGGGCTTCGTTATAGTGCATGACCTGGAACTCGTTCTGGTCAAGATATGCCTCACCGCCCAGCACCTCAAAGGCGTCGAACTCGTTTTGGTCAAAGAGGTAGTCCGTAAGCGCCTCGGAGACGTGGAAGGTGTTGTTTATCCAATAGGGGTGGGCAAAAATGGCCAGACCGCCGGCCTCCTGAATGCGCTTAAAGCCCCAGCTGCAGGATGCGGCCACAAAGGGCGGAACGTCCCGGGGATATTCGGTATTTGCGGCGATCTCTTCTACCTGTCGGGTGTACTCCTCAACAGACATAACCTCAGGGCAGTTTTCCGGGTCGACCGTGCGAAGCTCAAGGGCATCTCCGGCCTCCTTATACTGGTTTGATCCGGTGTGGAGACCGTTTACGCTCCATTTTCCGCCGAAGTTCACGATGTGAACGTCGTTTTCGGGCAGGTGGACCTCTTCGCCGGGCACGAGGTTGAGCCCAAGCTTTGCGTCCTTATAGGCCTCAATAGCGTAAAGAGAGGGATAGTATCTGCCGTGGTCGGTGATGGCGATAAAGTCGTAGCCTGCCTTGCGGTAGTTTGCGGCAACAAAGGCGGGGTCCTCCCGTCCGTCGGAATATCTGGTGTGGATGTGAAGGTCGCCCATGTAGGGGTAGCGCCCCACAAGGTCCTCGCCCACG
>SVLY01000063.1 GCA_015067715.1 Oscillospiraceae bacterium
TATTATCTTCTTTCGGAAGTTATACCGATATTTATATGTTTTTTTATTCTATGAAACACATTGGAAAGAACGATATTATTTTTGGACTTTACAAAAAAGAAATTGACAAATCCCAATATATTGAACAAAAAAACACCGACAAATTTTAAAAAGCTGTCGGTGTTTTTTATAAACATCCTTATAAGAAGTAGCCCTTCCGCAAATCTCTGCGGAAGGGGCGGTTTTTTTCAGCGGTTTTCAAGCTTTTCTATCCAGTATGCCGCACAGGAGGCAAAGCCGTGGCTGCAGCTGGCCTGGGTATCCATATGCTCCCAGAGAGAGCCCGTCGAAGCGGCCATAGGCGTAAAGAATGCCTTGATATCCTCCCGAAGCAGATCTGTGCAACCATACCTCATAAGCAAATCGAGGCGCAGATAGTTGCCGATAAAGGCGTTTGCCGGGTGGATCTCGTCGTAGAGCCCCGGCTTGCGGTTTGAGCCGAAGCTCTCAACAATCCTGCGCCAGAGCTCACCGTGGGTCTCCGGCGTGGCACAGCCCATCCAGAAGGCGTAATACTGGCAGACCTCGGTGCACTCTCCGGAGAGCTCAAGCCTGCCGTTCCGGCGGAAGGCATTGTCGCAGTAGAAGCCGCTTTCGGTCATTGCCATGGAGTTGACGGTCTCGCGCAGGGCTTTTGCCTCGGCCATAAGCCCCTCGTCCCCGTAGAGCTTGCCCAGAACGGCCTTAAAGGCGGAATAGAGCATATTGCTGGGGAAATTCACCTCCTGGGTAAGGGAGTTTGCCCTTGACCATTCCACGAACACCCAGCCCTCAAGCTTTTCCAAAAGGCCAAACTCGTTTTCAAACCTGCGGAAATAGTTCAGCAGGGCGTACATATGCCCCTTTGCGCTGTCCGCAAGCTCCCCATCGCCGCTTCTTTCAAGATACTCGTAGAGCTCAAGGGCGTACCACATTGCCCAGTTGGGAATAAAGGTCTCGTCCTTGTATTGGGAAGAGGGGTAGCACATGGGAAGCATACCCTCGGGGACGTATTCGTAGCGGTCTTTCAGAAGGAAGTTCTTCAAAAAGGCCTTTTCCACCACGCTCTTTCCCGTGAACAGATATTCGCTCCGCCCCATGAAAAACGCGTCGCACAGCCAGCCCGCTCTCTCCCGGGAGGCGCAGTCCATGTAAATATCCACAACGTTGGTGCGGAAGGTGTGGATGGCCGCATCGTAGATTTTGGCAAGCTCCCCGTCGGCAGGGACGAAGCTCCTCTCAACAGCGGTTCCGGGGAAGGCTATCTCCACAAGGGAGAAATTGCTCACTCGCACACTGCCGCCGATTGCGAAGATGCGGGCGTATTTCATAACGTAGGGCTCGGCGGTGGTGAGCGAGCCTTTTCCGTTGAGCTTTACGGGGATGAGGCTGTTGGAGTTCAGGCGCATGGGGTCGGGAATACCGTTGGTGAGGATCTCGTCAAAGATGACGTACAGCGTGGCATCTCCCACGCTCTCCGCCTCCAGAGAGATCAACCCGGCGTAGTTTTTGTCAAAAACCACGTCAACGTAGCCGTTTTCCGGAATATCAAGCTCCCGGGCGTCAAGGGATATTGCCTCCGGAACAGAAAATACCGTCTGCTGGGTGAGCCTTTCAACGTGGCACTCCACCTCGCCGTCAGAATAAGCTCCGTACTCAGAATCCGGGTCGTTGGCAAGGTCGATGCATCTGTCCCGGAAATATTTTTCCTTTTCTTCCAGGGTCACGCTTCCCCTGGCAAAAGCACACAGGGGAACTATCCGGGGGTAGTCCCCGGCAGGAACGTCGCGGGAAATAAAGAACTTATCTCCACAGATCTCGGTCTCTGCCGTTTCACCGTACCGGGGTCTTGTCATATCATAGCCTTCGGCAAAGGTTCTCTGGTAGGTATACCGGGGCATTTTGCGGATTCGCTGCAAAAGCTCGGCGCAGGTAAAATCATACCCCGTAGCGGCCAGTACCCTGCCGCCGCAGACGACCTCAGCGCAGAGGAACGAGGGCACGTCGACGTAGGAAAACGCCTTGCAGTTGTAACCGGAAACACAGACCTCAACTGAATTCTCCCCGGCCTCAAGGCAGACCTTATCCACCTTGTAAAAGTCCGGAGCCGTTCTGGCAGGTCCGTGGGCAATGAGCTTTTCGTTCACCCAAAGAGTGTACGAACTGCTGCCGGCGAGAAATATCTCACTCCGGTCAGGGCAGACAACTGTGGCTCTGAAGCTCAGAGCCTGGTTCATAAGCTTTGTATCTCCCTTTTTCCAGATGGGAAGGGCCTTTTTAAAATGGAATCTTTCTGCTGTCATTTTTCTGTCCTTCAAAAAATATTCATGGGGCGTCTTGTTGTATTATATCATCCGCCGTCACAAAAAGCAACAAAGGGAAAAAGCCAAAAAAATTTTTCGTTCCGTTGGAAATACAACAGAACAAAAGATCAAAACAGTATATAATAAAGCCGTGATCAGGAAAAAGGAGCGGACAGTAACGTGGTAAGAAAGATAATCAGGATAGACAGCGAAAAATGCAACGGGTGCGGCGCCTGCGCCGCGGCCTGCCACGAGGGAGCAATTGAAATGGTAAACGGCAAGGCCGTTCTCACCCGCGAAGACTATTGCGACGGTCTTGGCGACTGCCTGCCCGCCTGTCCCGTGGACGCAATCAGCTTTGAAGAGCGCGAAGCCCCTGCATATGACGAAGCGGCCGTTGCCGCATCGAAAGCTCAAAAGGCAAAGCCCTGTTTTACCTGCCCCGGTGTTAAGGCGGCAAAGCTCACTCCCGCACCGGAAAAGCCCTCTTCAGCTCCCGTTTCCGGCCAGCTCTCTCAGTGGCCGATACAGATAAAGCTGGTCTCCCCCGGAGCCTCTTTTTTCAACGGCGCCGACCTGCTTATTGCCGCAGACTGCACGGCCTACGCCTACGGCAATTTCCACAATGATTTTATCCGGGGCAGAGTGACCTTGATCGGCTGTCCCAAGCTCGACGAAGGCGACTACGCCGAAAAACTCACCGCAATTCTCGCCTATAACGATATCAAAAGCATCACCGTCACCCGCATGGAGGTGCCCTGCTGCGGCGGTCTGGAAAACGCCGTCAACAGAGCCATCAAAGCCAGCGGAAAGCTTATTCCAAAGCTTGTGGTAACCATCTCCGCAGACGGCAGAATTCTGAAATAAACAGTCCTCCTGTAAAAAGCACCCGAAAGACATTGCTTTCGGGTGCTTTTGTCTGTTGCCTTCTTCACAGGCACAATGCAAAACCTCCCCCCTTCGGGGGAGGTGCCCCGATAGGGGCGAAGGGGGCCCCAAAAAAGGCAGCCGGGATATACCCCAGGCGCTATCCCCGTTTTTTCTGCATTTCCAGCACCGGCTCAAAGCGCTTCACAACCCCGCCGGCTTCTTCCCAGGAGGAATATACCGGGTTTTCTCCCACGGTGCTGTAGGTGTAAACGGAGTCTGCAATATAGCTTTCGCCTCCGCCTATAACAATATTGTCCTCAAAAACGGAATAAGAGGGGTTGGGCGCAAAATCCGCATCGTCCGGCCGGGAGAAATCGGTCACAAGTGCGGCAAGCTTTGGGAAGCGCTCCGCCCAGACGCCGGAAGTATAGGGCACGTTCTCAAGAGATTTCCACATGAAGCCCTCTTTTGTGATAACGCAGTGCTTTGCCCAGCCTCCGTGAACAAATCCGTCGCGGTTGCGGTCGTCCAAAAGCATGGGACAGCCGCAGTTCACAAGAAGGTTGTCCCTGACGGTGTTTTCTCTTCCTCCGCCCACCAAAAAGCCTTGGGCGCCCACGTTGATCAGCACGTTTCCCGTTGCCGTCTGCCCGGAAAGACCGTCGTCCCAGTAAATGCCCGCAGGCTTGAACTCGTCGCTTCCGATATCCCGGATAAGATTGTTTCGTATGACTGTTCCGTGAGCCGTCCAGTCCCGTCCGCTGTAGATAGCTCCGGCATCACTGGAGTCCGTTACGGTGTTGTGGATATAGTTGTCTTCAATAAGGTGGCAGTTTCCGGAATATCCCACCGCCATGTGAGGAGCGCGGCAGATCTCGTTGCCGATGCATTTGTTTCCAACGCCGTAAAGCCCCGCTCCGGGACAATAGGTGCGCTGAACCTGAGCAAAATCGTGGATGTAGCATCCGGTGACAGAGTTGTTTCCCGGGAAAAGAGTTTCCCTCTCCCCGCCCGTGACGTACACGCCGCCCTTTCCGCAAAGACTGACCTCGCAGTTTTCAACGGAGATATTCTCACCGATGCAGACCGCACCGGTACCGCTGGTTTTTGTGATCTTAAGGTTTTTAAAGGTCATGGACTTTCCCCGGCAGAAAATACCGTCTCCGGCGGTGTTTTGCAGGGTCAGCCCGGTAAACGTGAGATTCTGTGTATCTCTGCAGGTAAGTATGGGCTCATCTCCGCAGGCGAAGGATATCTCGTCCCCCTCTCCCGGGCAGAAAAAGAGCTTAGCTTCATCCCTGTCCAGATACCACTCACCCGGCGCATCAAGCTCCTCGGGCACGTTGTAGAAATAATATTTTGCACCGCTCCGGCATCCGTAGAGCGATACGAATTTTGGGAATATCTGTCGGTTTACGGAATTGAGCTCAACCGGCGTGGATGAATCTGCCCAGTCATGGAAAAGATAGCCAAATAGCCACGCGTTCTTTTTGCTCTTCCACTGGGACACACGCTGTGCCATGGCAGGATCCATTATGTAACAGCCGCCCCGGGGAGAGACCTTGTCCTTCCAGTCCGAAAAATAGTTCTGGGAAGGAAACTCGCTCACCTCACCCACGTCCATAACGGCCTCAATTTTCGCATAGCCCTCGTTTGGGTAGCGGGCGCAGCTCATCCGCAGATCTCCGCAGAACACCTGAGGGTTAAGCCCTTTCGGCGTATCCGGGTATTTTGCCGCCGTGTGATATGCGCCGACGGCCTGAACCTCTCCCCAGCTTTCCTTTGAAAAACCGAAAGCCGAAAGGTCCGCCATGTATATTTTGTCCCGAACCTCTTCCCGGAAAAGCTCCGCCGCCGCCCCCGAGGGCTTAAGCCAGTTCTCCCGGGAAAGAGTGATGCCGCCGTCAGCAACGGAACCGGGGTGAAAAACGTACTCAACGCGGCAAGCCTCTGGGCAATCGCTCCTGTCGAAAACAAGCTCCCGGGGGCTGTAGCGTTCTTTTGGGAGGATGACCTTTATCTCCCCCTCAAAGCCGGAGCTTATAAGCTGCCGCACCTTTTCCCGCGCGGCGGCAATACCAAGATTTTCAATGCAGATATTCTTCACGGCCATATCCTCCATTTATTTTCAGTATTCCGTTCTGTTCAGCACCGCAAGCTGCTGCCAGGGAGGCAGGCTGACGAAATATTCGCTGAAGCCGTAGAGCCGGACGGTCAGACTTTGGTATTTTTCCGGGTGAGCCATGGCATCCCGAAGAGTGTCTTTGTCCAGAACGGTCACGCCAACGTGCTGACCCCCAAGGTCAAAATACGCCGCAACCAGACTCCGGAGTATCTCCGGGGAGACAGCTTTGGAAAACGTCAGGTTCAGCCCGCCGCCAAAGGCGCGGTCAAAGGGAAGCTTTGAAACGCTTTTTAAAAGGGCGGTTATGCCGTTTTTGTCCGCCCCGTAGGTTGGGGACTGGTTTTCGCTGAAGGGCATTCCGGCTTTCTTCCCGTTTGGCAGAGCTCCAACGTCGCCGCAACCGGTATTTTCACGCTCCAGCGAGTAAAAACCCGGCATAACAAAGAAATTCTCCGGCGTATCAAGTCCCTCCGCAACGTCCAGCAAAAGCCTGCCTGCCATAGCCGCATATTCGTCCGCCTCGCCGTCGTTGCCAAAAAAGGTCATTGAACCTATCCGGGCAAGCATCCCGTCGTTCCCGGCAAAATCGGCCTTCAGCATTTCTACAAAAGCGGAATAAGACATTCTCTTTTCTTCAAAGACCAGCTTTTGCAGAACGTAAAGGGAGTCCCCAAGGGTGGCGATCCCCGGAAAGAAAAGGTTCAGAACATTGTACTTCGAAGAGCACTGACAGGGATATCGGCAATTGGCCGCGCTGTCTGAGAGCATTATGCCGTCCAGCACGTATTCCCTTCTTGCGGTGTCTCCTCCGTAGCCCTGTTTTCTCCCATCCACAAAATCCGAAAGGTGAGCACGCATTTTTTGCTCAAAGCAGGAAAGAAGCTCAGCTAAGCATCCGAACTCCCCGGCGTGGAGTGCCTCGTCAAATATCGCAAGCACGGGGACGTAATACTCCATGCGGTAGGAGTGCCAGTTGAGATCATAGGTACAGCAGGCAGAATAGGTGAAATCCTCTGCCACCTCAAGGGGAATGCCCCTTTTCACCGCGGCAGAGACTATCTGCCCGTAGTTGTAAATATTCATCTTGTCCGTGAGAACCGAAAGGCTCTCAAAGACCTTGTCCGTAAACCCCTCGTCCGCTCCGGGGCTTAGAAGCACGACTATTTGGGGTTGTGCCATGGAGTTAATGCACGCCGCATCCAGCACCGCCCGGGAGAGGACGTTGGGACTTTTTCCGCCGATATTCACGTATTGCTTCGAGGCCTGACAGAGCACGGGCTTTGACATATAGTTATGGGTGGTTCGGCCGCATATCTCATTTGTCTTGATAAAAAACCCCGCAAGCAAGACCGTGAGCTCTTCTTCGGTCTTTCCCCGGGCAAGGTCAGCCTGGAAAAACGGAAGCATGAATTGATCGAACCGCCCGAAGGCGTAGTCCCGGGAGCCCACCAAGGCGCTGGCGATAAAATGCATCAGCCACACAGACTGCAGCGCGGAGTAAAAATCGTAGGCCGGCCCCATGGGAACGGCGCTAAGGGCTTTTGCCATCTCCTCTTTTCCCGCAAGCCGGGCACTTTGGGCATACCGCGCCGCAAAGCGCTCCACGGCGTCCGCAACGGTTTTGGCGTTACGGGCAAAGCTGAGAGATTCTTCGTCCCCAAGAGCTTTGGCAGAGCGGCAAATCCCGTCCACCATGCCCCGAAGGCCAAGCTTTAACAGCTTTTCATAGTTGAAGCTCATGTGCCCCGTGGAGCAGAGCAAAAAGCTCGGCACGCTCATGCCCTCCTCCGGGAGCGCTTCAACCGCTCTGCCGGCAAAGATATCCTCGGGCTCAAGGGGTGTGGAGACCCTGTCCAAAAGCTCCGACAGAATACGGGCGTACCTGTCCTCTCCGGTATAGCCATCAAATTCAAGTGCGAGCTCAGACAGAGCCCGTTCACGCTCAATAAAGCAGGCGCGGTTGTCGCTTTCGAATACTTTCTTCCTCAATGTGGCAAGCCTTTCCACGGCGGCACACCTCCCAGAAGCTTCGTTTTTTTTGATTTTATCACGGAAGACCCAAATTGTCAACAAAAACAGTTGACAAGCCCCCGGGGTGTGGTATACTTAAACCGTGTATCCCAATACAAGAAAACAGAGGTGAACACCCATGTTGAAATTCGGAAACCGTCCCGAGCCCTTTGTGGACTCCTGGCTTATCGAAAGCCTTGAAAACGTAAGCTTCCGCCTTAACAAGCCGGAAAATCTCGGCAAGGTGATAGGCTTTGACGAACCCTGGGAAAATCCGGGAAGCCTTGCCGGCACAGTGATCCAAACCGAAGATGGCATAAAGCTCTATTACCGCGGTTTTCCCGCAAACCTCCCCGCAGACACCAGCGACGCCCAGACGCTCTGCCTTGCCCAGAGCCGCGACGGGCTCAATTTCACCCGGGCAGAGATAAACGAAACAGATTATTTTGGCATAAAAGAAAACAACATTGTCCGCATGGACACCTTCTGCCACAATTTCGCACCTTTTTACGATACAAACCCCGACTGCCCCGAAGACCGGCGCTATAAGGCTGTGGGCGGAATTAAGGAGCTTGGCGGAATTTACGTGTTCGTCAGCCCGGACGGAATTCACTGGACCGACCCCGTGGGTCACGCAGTTATCACCAAGGGTGACTTCGACAGCATGAACACCGCCTTTTGGGATCCCCACGCCGGACTCTACCGGTGCTACAACCGCATTTTCCACAAGGCTCCCCGAAAGGACTACCGCGCGATCCAGAGCTGTGTTTCAACGGATTTCATCCATTGGAGCACCCCCATTGAAAACACCTACGACGTTGACTCCGTAAACGAGCTCTATACCAACGCCACCCGTCCCCTCCCCGGAGCGGAGCATATTCTTGTGTCCATACCCATGCGCTTTAACAACAGTCGCATCATTGGGGACGGACACCCCAAGGGAAGCATGGGCGTTTCCGACAGCGTGCTCATGACCTCCCGCGACGGACTCTTCTGGAACCGCACCGCCCACGAGCCCTGGATCTCCGGCGGCCTCTACAGCCACGAGTGGACCCAGCGCTGTTTCATAACCGGCCCCGGAATTGCCACCGTGGGTGAACGCTGGATGTTCTACGTCACGAAAAACTACGAGTGGGATGATGGGGGCATCTGGGCGTACTCCGTGCCAAAATTCCGCCTTATGTCACTTTTCGCCGACGACCGCGGCGGAAAGATAGTCACAAAGCCCGTTCACTTTGAGCAGGACTTTATCCATCTTAACTTTGCAACCTCCGCCTGCGGAAACGTTAGGGTAAAGGTTCTGGACGAAAACGGCAATCTCCGTTTCGAGTCCGACGAGCTTTTCGGAAACTACATTTCCGCCCGCGTCCGCTTTGCCGGCCTTGAAAACACCGTCGGCAGGATCGTCCTCGAGCTCAGCGACGCCCACGTTTACGCAATCGGCTCGTCCATGGAATAAGCGCACCAAGATGAAGATCGAACTAAAAAGAGAAGACTCTTTTTGTTGACTTCACAGCGATATTGAAGTCACGGAATAACACCCCGTCACACCCGAAAAGGACTGTGAACAGTCCCGACGCCCCATTCACGTTCACGGTCTTTTCTTACCGGAAAAATATTGTCTCAAATAAAACGATGTGATATAATTAGATAAACAACTCCACCGCAAGCCCGTCCAAATGGGACGGGTCCTGCTGTTTTTGATGTATTCACTGAACTGTCTGCACAAAAACTGTTAAAAGGACAAGCAAATGGATAGAAAGAACTGTTTGGAAAATATCGTTCTGCCCCTTGCGCCAAACCTATCTGCGGCACGAAAATTCACCCGGCATCTTGAAGAATTATTTGATACTCTCATTCCCGAAGCAATAGGCAACGATTATTGCCTTGCCCTGAAACAAGAGGACTATGTCGCCGCAATTTCTGCCTGTGCAAAACATTTCCGCAGCATGCCCGACTTTACTATTCCCGGAATTTCTGCAAACGGCCATTTCGACAAACAAACGGCCGACGATTACGTTGAAGGCCGGGTATGCGAAGTCAACGTTGATTGGGTTTTTGAAAACGGCGAAGTGGATCACCTTTTTAACCCCACCGAAACCCGGCCCCCCCTTAACCACGAATGGCTTTGGCAATTCAACCGACATTCTCACGGGTATGCCATAGCCAGAGCATACCGTGCTACTGGCGATGAAAAATACGCCCGTGCCTTCTGCTCGCGGCTTCTCGGTTGGATCGCTCAAACCGATATTACCGAGAACTGGAACGGTCCCGGAAGTGCCTGGAGAACCATTGAATGTGGGATCAGGCTTTTCGGAAGCTGGCCGGCCGCCTTCGACGGGTTCAAAAGATCCCCCTCCGTTTCCGATACTGTCCTGCTGCTTATGATCGCCTCAATGCACAGGCAGGCCGTTCACCTGGCAAACAACCCCACCGGACAAAACTGGCTCATGATGGAGTCGAACGGAATCTACACCTTCTCCTGTCTTTTCCCCCAGCTTTCCGATGCAAAAGAAAACAGAAAACTTGCGGCACACCGGCTTATATCCGAGCTTGAGGCTCAGCTTCTTCCGGACGGAATGCACAACGAGCTTTCCCCCGACTATCACGGAGTCATTGTTGACTGCGCATCGAACTTTTACAGCATTGCCCTTTGTTTCGGATTTGAACAGGAGATTCCGTCAAGTTTTGCTGAACTTCTGAAAAAAACGGTTCACTCGGCAGTTTTGCTTTCCACCCCCGGCTTTACTCAGCCCAGAACCAACGATTGCCATACAATTAATACCGTTCATTTCACCCTGGCGGCAGAAAAGTTATTTGGTCCTTCCCCGGAATTGCGCTTTGTAAATTCCTGCCGCACCGAAGGTCACCCACCCCTTGGCAATACGGCGTCTGCATTTCTCCCTTATGCAGGTCTTATTGCCATGCGCTCCAATTGGGAAGCTGACGCCACATATATGTGCTTTGACGTTGGCCCGCTTGGCACCAATCACATGCACCAGGATATGCTGAACATCAACATTTATAAGGGAGACCAGGAACTTATCTACGACGACGGCGGCGGACAATATGAGATCTCACCCGCCCGGGAATACGGGCTCTCAGCTTTCAGCCACAATACCGTTCTCGTAGACGGAATGGGACAGACCCGTAAAACACCTCTTGCCTACAGCGAACCTGCAGAAGTCGGCTGGGTGAGCAACGAGGATTTCGACTATGCCGCCGCAACCTACAGCGGATCGTTCGGCTCAACCGACAATTACCCCGCCATCCACAAAAGAGAAGTCCGCTTTTCAAAGCCTGACGTATTCTGCGTTTCCGATACGCTGACCTCTGCCGACGGAAACCGTCACGACTATGAGGTGCTCTTCCATCTGGACACAACAAGAGTCAAACCCGTTCCCGGCCATAATAACGCGCTGATATCTGATTTTCGAAAAGAATATGAGATCGTTATTCTCCCGTTTGACGGCGAAAATGCTCCCGTTCAGCTCAACACCGTTTCTGCCGCTACTGAACCCGCAATGCAGGGCTGGTATAACGGCAGAAACGAAGAAAACCTTCACGAGGCGATAACGGTTTCAAGAAAAGTCTGCGGTGTGAAAGACTTCAGATTTACCACGTTGCTTATCCCCGTAAAAAACGGCGATCCCCTTCCCGTTGTCTCAAAAGTCAAAGACGGTAAAGTCACCGTTATGATCGGCGGCAAAGCCATTGCCTTAGACCTTTCCGCCCTCGAACGCCATTGATCCCCGGCAACAAGAAATTTTTTCAAACGTTCCCACCTGTAACAGGCAACTGATAAGGAGATGTTTCTATGTTCCTTCTATCTGAAAGATGCACCCGCCTACGCGAGGAAGCAGTAAATAAAAAGGAATACATGAAATATTACTATGCCCAAAGAAACGTATACTTCAACATGGGCAAGGCGATGGCAGAAAGATCGGGCAGGACCCCAACCGAGGCCATTGCCGCAGGTCTTTCCAACACGCTGAATAAATTCACCCCGGTGATAATTCCCGGCGAGCTGATCGTTGGCTTTAATTTCGGCGAAGGAGAACTTTCCGAATACTACGTGCCCGACGGAAGCGAGACCTCCCGGGCTGTTATGGCGGAAAACGGAATATCCCCTGAGGATATTGAGCTTTTCTTCGTTCCAGGAAACAATTCCGCGCTTATTCCAAACCTGTCTCCCAGGGTGACCCTCTCCCCGGCAGAAGAGCAGAGCGATATCGAATGGTCTGCGGTTGGCCGCTGTATAGACAGTAACCACACGGTGCTCGGTTACGAGCAGGTGCTTAAAAAGGGCTTTTCCGGGCTTTTGGAAGAAGTTCGCTCCGCAAAAGAGAAAAACGGCCCCTGTCCCATGTATTCTGCGATGGAAGAGATATGCACCGCTGCACTTACCTTCGGCGAAAAATACGCCGCAAAGGCCAGAGAGCTGCTTGACAAAAACGATACCGAATACGGCAAAGCAGACCTTGAGCACATTATCTCCGTATGCTCAAACGTTCCCCGAAACCCTGCCAGAAGCTTTTCCGAGGCTGTTCAGGCGCTTTGGTTTGCCCATATCATCAATACCTGGGAAGACAATATCAACGCCAATTCCATCGGCAGGCTTGACCAAATACTCTTCCCCTACTACTCTGCGGATATCGAAAAAGGCGTTCTCACCCGGGAACAGGCCTTTGAGCTGATCTGCTGTCTGTGGCTGAAGCTCTACCGGGACTACGACGTTCAGCAGTCCGCCGTGGGCGGTACGAATCCCGACGGAACCAGCGCCGTCAACGAGCTTTCCTACATGATGCTGGACGCAACCGAGCAGCTGAACTTCATCCGCTGTCTATCCGTAAGGTATTCTGCAAGCACACCCCGGAACTTCATTCGCCGCGCCCTTGAGGTGGTCGGTCACGTTCAGAAGGGCGTTCCCTTTTTCTTCAACGACGAAGTTATGATTCCGGCACTTAAGTCAAAGGGCATCTCCCACGACGATGCCTGTGACTATACCCAGATCGGCTGTGTTGAGACAGTCATCCCCGGGAAAAGCAATCCCCACGCCGTGACCGGCGAGGTAAACCTGCTCAAGGCCGTTGAATACGTTCTTGCCAACGGCCACAGCATGGCTCACCCGGAATTTGCCCCCGGACTGCCCACCGGCGGACTTGAAGCCATTGCCACCTACGAAGATTTTTACGCCGCCGTGCTCACCCAGATCCGCCGTCTGCTGGACCTCTCCTGCGGAAAGGTAAGACGTCTGCGTGACTTATCCGTTAAAACGGCGCCCAGACCCTATAAATCCCTGCTGACAGAGGGCTGTGTTGAATCCGGCCGGGACTTTAACGACGCCGGTGCAAAATACGACTATTACCAGATAATGCTCTGCGGCATTCCCAATCTTGCAGACTCCCTTGCCGTGATCAGAAAATACGTCTACGAGGACAAAACATACACCCTCGGAGAGCTCAAAGCCATTCTTGAGACGAATTATCCCGACGAGGCCGTTCGGGCAGAGTTTATCAACAAGGTTCCCAAATACGGCAACGACGATGACAGCGTGGACAGCATTGCCGCCGATGTGACCCTGTACTCATGCCGGGTTCTGGACGAGCTAAGCGAAAAATACGCGCTCTCCTTCCACGCCCAGCCCTTCACCTACCTCTGGATGATCGACCACGGCAACCACAGCGCCGCCTCTCCCGACGGCCGCCGTGCGGGCGAACCTATCGCCTACAGCTGTTCAGCCATGCAGGGAAGGGATTTTAACGGCCTTACCGCCATTTTCAACTCAATTTCAAAGCTACCCTCAGACAGAGCGCCCGGAACCACCTCTGCCATCGTAGAGGCTGACCCCAAACTTTTCTGCGACGAAAACATTGATATTCTAACGGATATCTTCATCGCCGCCAGCAAAAACGGACTTTGCAACGTTCAGTTCAACATAACCGATGCCGAGACCCTCATTGATGCCCAGAAACATCCCGAACGCCACAATAATCTGGCTGTTCGCGTTTCCGGCTTCAGCCAGAAGTTCAACCTGCTTTCCCCCGAGCTTCAGAACCACATTATCGGAAGGACGAAGCACACATGCCTCTGACGGCAAAAATAACGAATATCTCCCGCACCTCCCTCCACGACGGTCCGGGAGTTCGCACCGTGGTATATTTCAAGGGCTGTAACCTGCGCTGTGCCTGGTGCCACAACCCCGAGACCCACGCCTTTTCACCGGAGGTGCTCTACGCGCCCACCAAATGCATCTGTTGCGGAAGGTGTATAGCCCTTTGCCCTGAGCACCACTCCGCCGGAACGGACAGCGCGGTTTTCAGCCGGGAGGGTTGCAAAAGCTGTGGCAAATGCACCCAAAACTGTCCCTCGAACGCACTTTCACTCTCCCACAAGGAGATGACCGCAGAAGAGGTTTTTGCCCAGATAAAAAAAGACCTGCCCTATTACCGGGCAACCGGCGGCGGGATCACCCTTTCCGGCGGAGAGTGTCTTCTTTACCCGGAATTTTGCACCGCACTTCTCACCCTCTGCAAAGACGCAGGCATTTCCACACTGGCCGAAAGCGCATTCTGCCTGCCCTGGGAGAACGTTGAAAAGCTCCTGCCCTTTTGCGACGAGTTTTACGGCGATTTCAAAATGGCCTCAAGCGCAAAACACAAACGCTTCACCGGACAGGGAAACGAGCTCATTCTGGAAAACCTCACAAAGCTCGCCTCCACCGCCCCGGACAGACTCACAGTCCGCACGCCGCTGATTCCCGAAGTGAACGACGGGAATGAAGATATCATCCTTTTGGGCAAAGCCCTTCTTCCCATAGCATCTAACCTCCACGGAATAGAGCTTTTGCGCTACAACAACCTCGCCGCCTCAAAATACGCCCAGCTTTCCCGGGAATACACCGACTTCGGATCCCCTCAGACTGACGAAAAAATGGCAGAGCTCTGCGTCCTGCTGAGTAATACCGTAGAGGCCAGGACAAAAGTAAGCTTCCGAAAATAAAGCCATGCTCCAAACCGAAGACAATGTCGAACTCCGGTAGAGGGCGGGGCACGGGAAGTAGGGGAGGCTATCAGCCTCCCGCAAACGTTGCCATCGGCACGATGTTGCCAGGAAGGCTTACGGAATCCCCCCTACCCCTCACCCGGCAAGGGGGGCGGATAAGGAAAATTTACGGAATCCCCCCTTCCCCCCTTTAGACAAGGGGGGCTTTTTGCTGCGATGAATGTGTGAAACAGTATTGCCGGGAAAGGGCATATGGGATGATGCGTTGGAACGAATGAATATTGAATGCGGTAGAGTCGATTCACAAATCGACCCATATAAACCTCCCCCTCTCGGGGGAGGTGCCCCGCAGGGGCGGAGGGGGCACGGAGGCTGCCTTTGGCACGGTGTCGAACAACAGCGCATTGCGCCCGTAGGGGCGTTCTGTGAACGCCCGCAAACGTTGCCGTCGGCACGGTGTTGCCGGAAAAGGCAAACGTGATGATACGCCGGTGCATTCACTCCCTCAGTCTCGGCCTTTGGCCGATCCAGCTCCCTCGGAGAGGGAGCCTTGGGTACGTGCTTTTATTATTAGCACTATCCTATCTTTACAGCAAAAAGCCTTCCCCTTTGTAGGGCGCGGTGAAGTCCTTCGGCCTTCGCCGCCAGGTGCCCCGAAGGGGCGGATGAGATGGAGGCTGCCTTCGGCACGATGTCGGACAATAACGCACTGACAAACTTCACCTCATCAGTCTCGCCTGCGGCGATCCAGCTTCCCCTGCGAGGGGAAGCCTTTGGGCGTATACCATGTCCTTACACAGTTTGTAAACCGTGCGCCTTCACAGCATTTCGGCGGGAGCAAGCCCCCGCCCTACGGTACGAGGTTGGTCTTCGTGCCCGTAGGGACGCCCCTCCCGGGGCGTCCGGAAAACGTCGCCTTCGGCACAATGTTGCCGGGGAAGGCTTACGGAATCCCCCCTTCCCCTCACCCGGCAAGGGGGGCGGATAAGGAAAATTTACGGAATCCCCCCTTCCCCCCTTTAGACAAGGGGGGCTTTTTGCTGCGATGAATGTGTGAAACAGAAAACGTTGCCATCGGCACGGTGTCGCCGGGATGGCAAACGGGATGATACGCCGGTGCATTCACTCCCTCAGTCTCGGCCTTTGGCCGATCCAGCTCCCTCGGAGAGGGAGCCTTGGGTGCGTGCTTTTATTTTTAGCACTATCCTATCTTTACAGGCATACGCAAAACAGGCGAACGCAGTTCGCACCTACGGCTCGCGGTCAACCTTTCTGCCTGTAGGGAATCCCCAAACGTTTCGACGGGAGCAAGCCCCCGCCCTACGGTGTGCGGTTTATCTGTTTGCCCGTAGGGACGCCCCTCCCGGGGCGTCCGGAAAAGGTCGTCTTTGGCACAATGTCGCCGGGAAAGGCAAAACGGGATGATACGCCGGTGCATTCACTCCCTCAGTCTCGGCCTTTGGCCGATCCAGCTCCCTCGGAGAGGGAGCCTTGGGTGCGTGCTTTTATTTTTAGCACTATCCTATCTTTACATGAGTAGGGGCGTTCTGTGAACGCCCGCAAACGTTGCCATCGGCACAATATTGCCGAGAGAGGCAACCGGGATGATACATGGGAACGAATGAATATTGAATAATGAAGACGCTTCGCTGATGAATAATTGCGGTAGGGCGATTTAACAATCGCCCCAAATAAACCTCCCCCTCTCGGGGGAGGTGCCCCGAAGGGGCGGAAGGGGCACGGAGGGGGCCTCTAGCACGGTGTTGCCGGGGAAGGCTTACGGAATCCCCCCTACCCCTCACCCGGCAAGGGGGGGGCTTTTTGCTGCGATGAATGTGTGAAACGGTGTTGCCGGAAGGTAAGCGGGATGACACATGGGAACGAATGAATATTGAATAATGAAGCCGCTTCGCTGATGAATAATGAATAATTGCGGTAGGGCGATTTGAGACGAATTTGCCCACATTCGCGTCAGCGAATATTTCACATTTACGAAG
>SVLY01000064.1 GCA_015067715.1 Oscillospiraceae bacterium
GCATCCGCCGCAGCCGGTGGTGCAGTGGGTGGTGTTTTTCACGTTCTCGAAAACGTCGAGGAGCTTCTCGAGCTTATCGGAGCTGTGAATTGCGTCGAGAATATCAAAATAGCTTACGTTGTTGCAGAAACAGACGGTGTAATTCTCTTTGGACTTCGTGTCGATGGGGCGCAGGGGACAGACGAGGGGCTCTTTTACTTCGGCCATCCAGAGGCCGTGGAGGTTGCAGTAGGCGTATACGGCCAGAGGAGTCTCGTCGGAAAGGGCGAAGCTTACGGTGGGCTCTGAGCCGGGGACCAGGCATTTGCGCTGTCCGCCGCGGTCGGTCTGAAGATAGACCCAGAGAATGCTGTGCTCGGGAGTCATGGGGTGAGCTACTTCGCCCACGGTAACGTATACCGTGTTGCCCTCAACGGCAACCACGGGAACGTGCTTTTCGGTGCTGGCCTCTTGGGTGCCGGGAACGAGAAGCTGCATTTTTTCTCCGCAGCACATCATTGGCACACCGGAGTCGTTAATAAGTCCGATAATATTGCCGCAATGTCTGCAGATGTAAAACCTGTTTTCACACATTGTTCTATTCCTCCGTGAATCATTGTCGTATTTGATTATAGCACAACCCGGACGGATAATCAATATAAAGAACGGGAGCCCGGATAATTTGATTTATTGACACTGCCGCCCGTTTATGATATACTTCAAGAGAGGTTTTAAGGATATCTGTTGACGGGAGGGTTTTACTTGTCAAATCCTGATTTTATCAAAGCAATCAAGCTTGAATACCCCGAAAGAATCCCTGTGTCCATCAGCTTTCTTCCCGCAATGTGGCTTCGCAACCGTGAAGAGACAGAGCGGCTCGTTCGGGAATACCACGTGCTCTTCCCTGAAGATGAGATAGAAAAGCACGAACGCAAAAGTGATTTCGTCGTCGGCCGGTATAACGCGGGATCTCACGTGGACGAATGGGGTTGCGTGTGGTCAAACGTAAACGACGGAATGGATGCGATCGTCACCGGACATCCCGTTAAAGAAATCGAAGACGTTTTCGACCTTAAGATTCCGGAGAACCTTGACGGAAACCTGCCCCACGGATTTATGTATCTCAGGTTGCTTGACCTCTGCGGATTTGAAAACGCCATGCTCATGTTTGCCATGGAGGGCGAAGAGATACAGACCCTTATCGACAAGGTGCTGGAATACAACTGCCGCCAGGTAAAGTGCCATCTGCCTTATTCCGGCGACGTATTCTCCTTTGGAGACGATCTTGGCATGCAGACCGGCCTTGCCATCGGCGCAGAGCGGTGGAGAAAATACATGAAGCCCTGCTTTGCCAAACTTTACGGCATGGTTAAGAACTCTAACCCCGAGACGCTTATCTATATGCACACGGACGGATGCATTCACGAGATCATGCCGGATCTTGTGGAATGTGGGGTGGACATGATAAATCCCCAGTTCCGGGCCAACGGGCTGGACAATCTTGTGCGCGTATGCCGCAAAGAACGGATCATTCCCATCAATCTTGACCTCGACCGCCAGCTGTTCCCCTTTGCAACAAGGTCGGAGCTGTTTGACCACGTTGGGGAATGCATTGAGAGCCTTTATCTGCCCCAGGGCGGACTTTGCATAAACATTGAGCTGAATTACGACGTTCCCATTCAAAACTGCGCCGCCATATTCGATGCATTTTTGAAATTCAGGGATTACAAAGGGAGAATATGACACATGAAGCGATATGCGATATACGGCGCCGGGTCTCTGGGGACTGTTCTGGGGGCATATATCACTAAAAACGGCGGTGAGATAGACCTTATCAACCGCAACCGCGCCCACGTTGAGGCTCTGCGCCAAAAGGGCGCAAGAATAACGGGTACTGTGGACATGACCGTTCCCGTCAGGGCGTATTTCCCTGACGAGATGACGGGGGAGTACGACGTTATTCTGCTTATGACCAAGCAACAGCACAACGATAGCGTCGTTGAGTTTTTAAAGCCCCACCTTGCCGCCGACGGCGTTATGGTCACTCTTCAGAACGGACTTCCCGAGCCCGGTATTGCAAAGATAATCGGTGAAGAGCGCACTATGGGCTGTGTGGTCGAGTGGGGAGCCACCCTCTCCGCACCCGGCGAATGCGTTCTCACCAGCGACCCGGACAGCCTTTCCTTCCATATGGGAAAGATGAAGGGAATTTCCGACGAAAAATTTGCAGAGGTAAAGGAGCTTCTTGAGCTTATGTGCCCCGTACACGAGGAAAAGGACCTTATGGGCGCAAGATGGTCAAAGCTTCTTATCAATGCCACCTTCTCCGGTCTTGGAACCGTTGTGGGAGGTGTTTTCGGTGACGTTTCCGAAAAGCGCGCTGTTCGCAGGATCGCTCTGGACTGTATAAAAGAGTGTGTTGACGTGGGCCGCGCCACCGGTGCCGTGTTTGCTCCTGTTCAGGGAAAGGACATCACAAAGTTCTTTTACTGGAAAAACCCGGTCAAACGCGGATTTGCATCCCTTATCATGCCCGTTGCCATGAAAAAGCACCGCAATATCGAGCCCTCCATGCTCCAGGATATCAAAAAAGGCAAGCCCTGTGAGATTGACTCCATCAACGGCGTGGTTTGCCTCTGGGGCAGAAAGTGCGGGGTTGCAACTCCTGTGAACGACAAGATCGTTGACGTAGTACGCCGCATCGAAAAGGGCGAGCTGAAGCCCTGTATGGAAAACGTTGACCTGTTCTGAATCCGGTCGATTAAGATATAATTAAGAACCTATTAAATATTTACTGTTGCCACAGACTTCGGTCTGTGGTATAATTTTTTTTGCATTCGATCCGTATCTAAAACTATGGGAGATTCAGTCTATGTTGGAAATAAAAGAACTGAGTAAGATATACCATCCCAAAAAAGGCGTGCCGGTCAAAGCGCTGGACAGAGTAAGTCTTGGGTTTCCGGAAAAGGGCATGGTCTTTTTGCTGGGCAAATCGGGCTCCGGAAAGTCGACCCTGCTTAACCTTTTGGGCGGACTTGACAGCTATGACCGGGGCGAGATGATAATCAAAGGTGTATCGTCCAAAAACTTTGCACAGCGGGATTTCGATTCATACAGAAACACCTACGTGGGGTTTATTTTCCAGGAGTATAACGTTTTAGAGGAGTTTTCCGTTGGCGCAAACATCGCTCTGGCTCTGGAGCTTCAGGGGAAAAAGGCCACCGACGGGGAGATAAACAGCATTCTTGACCAGGTGGATCTTTCGGGCTTCGGCGCAAGACGTCCAAACGAGCTTTCCGGCGGTCAGCTTCAGCGTGTAGCCATAGCAAGGGCGCTGGTCAAAAATCCGGAGATAATCATGGCCGACGAGCCCACGGGAGCTCTTGACTCTTCAACCGGCAGAGCGGTGCTTGAGACCTTAAAGCGTCTTTCGGAGAACAAGCTGGTCATCGTCGTTTCCCACGACAGGGAGTTTGCAGAAAAATATGCGGACAGGATAATCGAGCTTTCGGACGGCCGGGTCATACGCGACGTGGTCAGCTCCGGAGAGGGGCTTGAGAGCAGCAGTCTTGAGTACGGAGAGGGCGTTATTTCCGTGCCCGGAGGCTACCACCTCACCGAAGAGGACCGTCTTGCCATAAACCGCTATATCGACGCCTGGGAGAAGGGCGTGACCCTTTCCGTTGAAAAGCGGGAGGGTAAATTCGTGCCCACGGATACGGCCGCTGTAAGGCCCTCGGGGAACGGAAAATTTGAGCTGATAAAATCCCGTCTGCCCATGAAAAGCGCCTTTAAGATCGGCGCCAGCGGCCTGCGTTACAAAAAATTCCGCCTTGTTATGACGGTGCTGCTGTCCACTGTGGCATTCACTCTGTTTGCCCTTGCGGATACCTTTGGATCCTACCGCCACGTTCGGGCGTGTGTTGATTCCATCGTCGACTCGCGCATCAACTACGCTTCCGTTACAAAAGCCGTTCGTATGGACAACGTACTTGGCCGGGAATTCTGGGATAAATACAGCTATCACCTTGACCCCGAAGACCTGCAGGCCTTTGAAGAGGGGGCGGGAGTGCATCTCAACGGCGTTTTCGTTCCCGGGGTATCACTTGACCTGTACGGACATTACGACAACTCTGTGAGCCTTACAAACTCCGATTACGACGTTTTCCCCCGTTCGTTTAGAGGCTTTAGTGAGCTTGGCGAAGCTGAGCTTGAAGGCTTCGGCTACGACCTTGTTGCGGGAAAGCTTCCCTCCGGAGACAAAAACGAAATTGCCATCTCCGCTTATATGTACCAGTTCTTCTTAAGAGCAGGGTATTCCGAAAAGGGTGCGGCCAAGTTTGAGAGAATTGACTCTCCGGATGACATGGTGGGCAAAACTCTCGTGCTTGGGGGAAGAGACTTTACCGTGTCCGGCGTTGTGGACACCCATTTCGATCTTGACAGATATCTTCCCCTCGCCGAAGCTCCCGATGAAAACGATGAGGCAAGCGCCGCTTCGGAGCTTGTTGACTACCTTCTCTTCAGCGAATTTGTCTACGACCGCAATTACAGCCATGCCTGTGTTGCCATGGTGGGCGAGGGCTTTATAGACTCCTACCGTGACACTCTTGCCGACGTCTCTGAGATGAACTGCGGATATATGTGGTTTTTGGCAGAGGAGCTGTCAAAGTCGGCGGCGGCAAAGGATTTCTCTTTTGAAGTAAGCCCAAAATACGTGGGTCTGCTTGAAGCGGTTCCCTCTGAGAGCATCGTATGGCTGGACGGTGAGAGAGGGACACTTGGCGAAAAGGAGCTTATTATCGCGGACGACAGCTTTAGCTGCTGGGGTGAGATTAACGGCGTTGACGCTTCAAAATACGCCTCCGACACCAAAGAGTTCCTTGGAATGGTGGGAGAGCTGAGAGTTCTCGGTCACTCCGATAAGCTGGAGGGAGACATAGACGAGGACGGATGGCGTATCGTCGGCTATATCGACTCTGCAAAAGCCCCGGGGTATAGCGGCACGGCAGTTCTTCCTAAGGAGTATTATAACCTTGTACACGAATACCGCGGTCTTTACGAGTTTGCCGTTGGAAATATGCCTCGGGACAAGGCTGAGGTTACGAAGCTTGTCACCTATTGCTACGATGGGGAGGACGGTGTTCAGCATAACCTTCAGAACCCGGCTGTTTACGAGCTGGACGTTGTAAACGGCGTGCTTGACGTTCTCTCAAAGGTCTTCCTCTACGTTGGCATTGGCTTTGCCCTGTTTGCCGCGCTGCTTCTTGCAAACTTTATTGCCACGAGTATTTCCTATAAAAAGCAGGAGATAGGCATTCTCCGCGCCATCGGCTCGCGCTCGGCAGACGTGTTCCGCATTTTCTTCTCCGAAAGCTTTATTATAGCGTCGGTGAATTTCCTGTTCTCCGCCGTGCTCTCCGGTGTTATTACGGTTGTTGTAAACTATGCCATCCGCCGGTCAACCGGTGTTCTTGTGACTGTGCTTCACTTCGGAGTGCGGCAGGTGCTCTTGCTCGGGGTGGTCTGCCTTGCAGTTGCCGCTGCGGCAAGCTTTGTGCCTGTGCAACGAATTGCCTCTAAAAAGCCTATAGATGCCATAAGAAACAAATAATAGCTAACTTTCCTGTGAGCCGGGATGTCCGGAGATATCCCGGCTCACAGGAGGGGCAAAAAATTTTTTAAAAAAATCGAAAAAAGGGCTTGCATTTTTTTCGGAAGTGTAGTATAATATCGCCTGTCAGCTTCCGGGTGTAGCGCAGTTTTGGTAGCGCGCTTGAATGGGGTTCAAGAGGCCGTGGGTTCAAGTCCCGCCACTCGGATAAAAAGAAAAAACCTTTTGTCTGCGGACAAAAGGTTTTTTCTTTTGCTGAATCAGTCCTTGGGGACGGGAGTTGAGTGGGGTGGATCACATAAAATGAAACGCTCACGTTCCAAAACCGGTACATGAGCGTTTTTTTAGTATGATTTGCTTTTGGGGCCGGGGAGTTATCTGTCGAAGCGGCGGATGTAGAGGAATTCCATGCTTCCCATGTGGAGGCCCAGCTTTTCGTAGCCTGCTTTTTCGTAGGCGACCTGGCCGCGGAGGTTTGCGGTGTGGGTGGTAAGGAAGATGCCGCCGTAGCCGTTTTCGGAAGCGTAGCTTTCGGCGTGGCCGAGAAGTCTGCCCCCAAGGTTCTTGCCCTTAATGTTTTCGCCCACGGCAATGCCAAGCCAGGGAATGCGCTTGTCCAGATCCCAAAGCCAAACGAGGCCCACCATTTTGCCGTCCTTTTCGGCCATCCAGCAAATGGTGTTGTCTCTTGCTCCGTTGACGTATCTGAGAATACCGTTGCGGTTGTGGTTTCCGCGGTTAACAAAGCTTCTGCTTTCGGGACCCATCTGGTCGAAAAATTCGTTCACAAGGTCTGCGTCGTTGGACTCTATTGTTCTGATGATGATATCGCTGTTCACAGGTTTATCCTCCGTTGTTTTCTTTCAGGCTGATTATATCATATATCTAAACTAATCGTCAAGTGAAAAAGCCAAATTCGTTTGTGTATACAGAACTTGGGGGATGGGCAATTAATTTGTCTCTATATGTTGACAAAACAGGAGGGGAGTGGTATAATTTTACGAAGAAGATCTTTAACGGACGATCCTGAGAGGTCGGCAAGGTTGAGCTCATATTTTGAATTGATGCAGGGGTCTACTGTGTCTGTTTTTTGTGTGTTTGCCTTGCATCGTTTGCAGGGCTTTTATTTATTTTATCATACGGGAGGAAACGGAAAGTGACTATTTTGGCCGTGTACAGCAAAACATGCACAGCTGTCTCTTTTGTTTCCTCTTTTTATTCTGTTCCGGATATTTCGTCCCGGTAGATCGGCGGTCGTTTTTTACTCCGTCGGTTGCCGGGAGTTTTTATGAAACCGACACATCTCTTTTGAATATTTCACCGTTTAATCAGGGAGGATTAATCACACATGGCAAAAAGAACTGACTTAAAGAAGATTCTCATCATCGGTTCCGGCCCCATCGTTATCGGTCAGGCCGCCGAATTTGACTATGCAGGCACTCAGGCCTGTCTTGCCCTTAAGGAAGAGGGCTATGAAGTCGTGCTCTGCAACTCCAACCCCGCCACCATCATGACTGACACTTCCATTGCGGACAAGGTCTACATGGAGCCCCTTACTCTGGAGTATATTGCCAAGATCCTCAGATACGAGCGTCCCGACGCTATCGTTCCCGGCATCGGCGGACAGACCGGTCTTAACCTGGCAATGCAGCTGGAAAAGAAGGGCGTTCTCAAAGAATGCGGAGTTCAGCTTCTTGGCACCAGCAGCGAAAGCATCGAGCGAGCCGAAGACCGTGAGCTCTTCAAGGAGCTTTGCCAGTCCATCGGTGAGCCCACCATTCCCTCTGAGATAACCTACAGCATCGACGAAGCCCGCGTTGCTGCAGAGCGCATCGGTTACCCCGTTGTTCTCCGCCCCGCATTCACCCTTGGCGGCACCGGCGGCGGTTTTGCCAACAACGAGGCTGAGCTTGTCGATATCGGCAATAACGCCTTCAAGCTCTCTCCCGTCCATCAGGTTCTCGTTGAAAAGAGCGTCAAGGGCTATAAGGAGATCGAGTTTGAGGTCATGCGCGACTCAAACGACAACGCAATCACCATCTGCGGCATGGAAAACATCGACCCCGTCGGCGTTCACACAGGTGACTCCCTTGTTGTCGCCCCTATCATGACCCTTTCCGAGCATGATCTCAAGATGCTCAACGACAGCGCAATAAAGATCATCCGCGAACTTAAGATCGAAGGCGGCTGCAACGTTCAGTTTGCCCTTGACCCCAATTCCAGCAAGTATTACCTCATCGAGGTCAACCCCCGCGTTTCCCGTTCTTCCGCTCTTGCCTCCAAGGCCAGCGGCTATCCCATCGCCCGCGTGACCGCAAAGATCGCCGTGGGTATGGCTCTGGAAGATATTGCCATTGCCAACACCACAGCCGCCTTTGAGCCCCGGCTTGACTACGTTGTTGCTAAGCTTCCCCGTTTCCCCTTCGACAAGTTTGCCACCGCGCCTAACACCCTTGGCACCCAGATGAAGGCCACGGGCGAGGTCATGGGCATCGGCTCCAACATCGAAGAGTGTCTGCTCAAGTCCGTCCGCTCCCTTGAGATCGGTGCCTGCCATTTCCACCTGCCCAAGTTCGACTCCATGTCCGTGGAAGAACTCAAGTCCTATATCGTTGAGTTTAAGGACGATAACATCTTTGCCGTTGCCGAGCTTCTCCGCCGCGGCACCTCCGTTGAGGAGCTCCACGATATTACCAAGATCACTTCCTTCTTCCTTGAGGCCATTCTCCATATCGTCGAAATGGAAAAGCAGCTTTCCGCAAACGTTGGCTGTGTTGAAACTCTCAAGGCCGCAAAGAAGATGGGATTTGGAGATAAGTTCATCGCCCGTCTCTGGGGGATGAAGGAGATCGAGATATTCGACCTCCGCAAGGCCAACGGCATATTCCCCGTTTACAAAATGGTGGATACCTGCCACACCGGCGCATATATTCCCTATTTCTACTCTTCCTACACCGGAGAGAACGTCTCCCGTCTTACCGACAAGAAAAAGATCCTCGTTCTGGGCGCCGGTCCCATCCGTATCGGCCAGGGCGTTGAGTTCGACTATTCCACCGTTCACGCCGTTACCACCATCAAAAACTCCGGCTACGAGGCGCTCATTATCAATAACAACCCCGAGACCGTCTCCACCGACTATACCACCGCCGACAAGCTCTATTTTGAGCCCCTCACTCCCGAGGACGTTATGAACATCATCGAGTTTGAGAAGCCCGAGGGTGTTATCGCCTCTCTCGGCGGTCAGACTGCCATTAACCTTGCAGAGCCTCTTATGCAGCGGGGCGTTCGCATTATCGGCACCGATTGCGAAGCCATCGAGCGCGCAGAAAACCGCGACAGCTTTGAAAAGGTTCTTGAAAGCCTGAACATTCCCCAGCCCCAGGGCAGAGCAGTCACCAAAATCGAGGACGGTGTTACCGCCGCGGCCGAGATCGGCTATCCCGTTCTTGTGCGTCCCAGCTTCGTTCTTGGCGGCAGAGCCATGCAGATAGTTGCCAACGAGGAACAGCTGCGCAATTACCTCAAGACCGCCGTTGAGATCGACGAGGACAAGCCCGTTCTCGTTGACAAGTACATCCAGGGCAAAGAGGTCGAGGTCGACGCCATCTGCGACGGCAGAGACGTTTTCGTCCCCGGTATTATGGAGCTTGTGGAGCGCACCGGCGTTCACAGCGGCGACTCCATAAGCGTCTATCCCACCTTCAGCATCTCCGACAGGGTCAAGGGCATTATTCTCCAGTACGCCAAAAAGCTGGGTCTTGGCATTGGCATTATCGGCCTTTACAATATCCAGTTCATCGTGGACAAGTTCGACAAGGTCTACATTATCGAGGTCAACCCCCGTTCCTCCAGAACCGTTCCCTTCCTCTCCAAGGCCACCGGCTACAGCCTGGCAGACATTGCCACCGAAGTCATCCTTGGCAAGAGCCTGAAGGAGCAGGGCATCTTCGATATTTACCCCAACGAGAAAAAGCGCTGGTACGTTAAGGTTCCCGTGTTCTCCTTCAACAAGATCCGCGGCCTTGACGCTTATCTCTCTCCCGAAATGAAGTCCACCGGCGAAGCCATCGGCTACGACGATAAGCTCAACCGCGCTCTTTACAAGGCCCTCCAGGCCTCCGGAATGCACCTTCAGAACTACGGCACCGTGTTCGCCACCATCGCAGAAGAGGACAAGGAAGAGGCTCTGCCCCTTATCCGCCGCTTCTACAACCTTGGCTTCAACATCCAGGCCACCGACGGCACCGCTCAGTTCCTTAAGGCAAACGGCATTCGCACCCATATGCTCCACAAGATCAGCGACGGCAGCGACGAGATCCCCGAGGCTCTCCGCCAGGGTCATATCGCCTACGTTATCAACACCAGAGATATCAAGACGGCAGGAACCAGCAGCGACGGTCAGCAGATCCGCCAGCTTGCAACGGAAAACAACGTTACTATCTTCACCGCTCTTGATACCGTGAGAGTTCTTCTTGACGTTCTTGAGGAGACGACCCTCACTATTTCCACTATCGACGCCTAAGATTTGGTAAAGAAAACTTAGTTCTTCTCCGCCCGGAGAGATGTTTTCCGGGCGGAGAGAGGTTTTTTCTGCCGCCTTTGAGCCGGTTTTCCCCTTTATTCCGCTTGATGGGGAATATTTGTTGTGCAAGGCGAAAAAATGATTTTTACCTTGCATTTTATGTTAAAATATGGTATACTTTCAACTGTTGTGATAAAAGGGAGTAGCTGGCATTTTAGCTCTTCGGGGCTGAAATGTATTAACGGCGTCAGTCCGGCCGAAAGGCCCGCTGTTACTTTAAAATGCGAGACTTTTGTTGCCGCTTTATTGGGGCAACGGAAGTCTTTTGTATTTAAAAATTAGTTTAAGGAGATCACAAAATGGAGTTTCTTAAGGAATTCAGCATTCTCTATGAGAACCTTTTCGCGTACCAGTGGCAGAACTGGGTAATGGTTGTTATTGGCCTTGTTCTCATCTATCTGGCAATCGCAAAAGAGATGGAACCCTCTCTGCTTCTTCCCATGGGATTTGGTACCATTCTTGTCAACTTTGCCGCTTCGCTTCCCGAGGAATACGTTGGGCCTATTGAAGTTCTTTATAATGCAGGTATTGCCAATGAACTGTTTCCCCTGCTGCTGTTCATTGGTATCGGCGCAATGATCGACTTCGGACCCCTGCTTTCCAACCCCAAGCTCATGCTGTTCGGCGCCGCCGCCCAGTTCGGCATTTTCTTCACCCTCTGCATGGCCAGTATCTTCTTCCCGGATCTTGACGCCGCTTCCATCGCCATCATCGGCGCTGCTGACGGCCCCACCTCCATCGCAGTCGCCAATGAACTTGGTTCCCAGTACGTCGGCGCGATCACCGTTGCGGCCTATTCGTACATGGCGCTGGTTCCCCTTATTCAGCCCCCCGTCATCAAGGCTCTCACCACCAAGAAAGAGCGCCTTATCCGCATGCCCTATGAGCAGAAGTCCGTTTCCAAGCTCACCAGGATCATGTTCCCCATTGTTATTACCATCGTTGTTTCTGCGGTCATTCCCGAGGCAACTGCCCTTATCGGCTTTTTGATGTTCGGTAACCTCATCCGTGAGTGCGGTGTTCTTGACTCTCTCTCCGAGACTGCCCAGAAGGTTCTTGCCAATCTTGTGACAATTCTTCTTGGTATTTCTGTTTCCCTCAACATGGTTGGTGAGCAGTTCCTTAAGCTTGATACTCTGCTTATTCTTGGCCTCGGTCTCATCGCCTTCATCGTTGACACCGCAGGCGGTGTTCTCTTCGCCAAGTTCCTCAACCTCTTCCTCAAGAAGAAGATCAACCCCATGATCGGTGCGGCAGGTATTTCCGCATTCCCCATGTCCGGCCGTATCGTTCATAAGATGGGCCTCAAGGAAGATCCCCAGAACTTCCTGCTCATGCATTCCATCGGCGTTAACGTCTCCGGCCAGATCGCTTCTGTTATTGCCGGCGGCATTATCCTCAACTTCTTTAGCTGATCGGGAGGTTAAACACAATGAACGTTTTTGCTATGTTTTCTAACCTGATTTACGCTCTCACTGCAGAGACCACCGGCGCCGCTTCCGGTGTTCTCAGCGGCCTCACCTTCGAGCCCATGAACTTCGTTCGCATGCTCTCCTACATGGGCAAGGGGATGCTGGTCATCTTTGTTCTTATCGGCGTTATCATTCTGGTAACTCTGCTTATCAACAAGGTCTTCTCCAGAAAAAAGTAAGCTTCGTGATTCTCCCCGGCAGACCTCCGTTTTCGGAGGTCTGTTTTTGTTTTACGGATATATCAAAAGTTTCACATTGACAGTAGAAAAATCTTGTGATACAATGGTTTTGCAAGTGAACTGCCAAAACCTGTATTTGTATTTTGGGGGAGACTGTTATATGCGCAAAAGAAGTGAAGGATTCTGGGGAATTCATTCTGATTTTCACGCAACACCCGATTTTGGAGCTCAGGGAAGAGCGCTGAAAGAGGAAGATATTCGCCTTGTTTGCCGCGTGTTAAAGCCTGATTACTGGCAGATAGACAGTAAAGGACATCCGGGTTATGCATCTTATCCCACTGAGCTTGGCAATGCGATGCCGGAGTTTGCTCTCGACACCTTTGAGATCTGGCGCCGAGCCACTGCCGCGGAAGACGTTGCTCTTATTGCCCATTATTCCGGTGTTTTCGATCAGAAATACTGTGCCGAGCATCCCGATGATGCCATTTTACAGGCTGACGGGAACAGCTCTGTGAATTTCACAAGGCTGACCAGTGACTACGTTCATAAAGTTGTTATTCCCCAGCTTTCGGAGCTTGCAGGAAAATACGGTTTTAACGGCGCATGGGTAGACGGGGAGTGTTGGGCGGTTGATTTTGATTATCACCCCGAGACTGTTGCGGCATTTGAACGGGAGACCGGAATTTCTCTGAACGGCAAATTGCCCAAGTGCAAGGACGATTTGTATTATAATGAATACCGCGAATTTCTCAGGGTATTATTCCGCAGATATCTGAAGACCTACGTTGACGCCATCCATTCCCGTTTTCCGGACTTTGAGCTGACCTCAAACTGGATCTACAGCGATCATGCTCCCGAAAAACCTGTTATAGATGTGGATTTTCTTTCCGGTGATTATGCTCCCTGGAACTGTGTGAACTGGGCAAGGTATTCCGGACGCGCTTTGGCACAACAGAATAAGCCCTGGGACCTTATGGTTTGGGGAATGCGGTCGGGCTCTGCAGAGAAGGCCGATCTTATCTACGTTCACACTTCTCAGCTTCTCCAAAATGCCGCAACCACCATTTCTCTTGGCGGTGGTTTTCAGGTGGACGTTCACCAGTTTCCGGACGGTTCTCCACGAATGGCTCAGTTGATGCCTCTTGTTCCCGTGGCAGAATTCATGCGTGCAAGAGAGCCGTTTTGCCATAAGGGAAAGCTTCTGCACCAGTGCGCAATGCTATTGTCAACGTACGACTGTCATCTTTCCGGAATTCCTTTCAGCCGTGACAATGCTGAACAGCGCATGGGTCTTACCGCACTTTTGTGCGATGCGGGTCAGTCTCTTGAGGTGGTATCTGAGCACAATTTTGAGGGCAATTATTCACTGTATCCAATGATCGCTGTTCCGGAGCTTGTCAACGGGCTTGCAGATGAGACTGTTAAGGATCTTCTGGACTATGCCTTCAACGGAGGAAGTCTTTTACTTGCCGGTGTTAACACCTGTCGTATTTTCGAAAAGGCCGGAGCCCCTTTCACTGTTGCAAATCCTGCAGAAGAAGCTGTTGACCGTCCCGTTGTTGACTGTGTACGCACGCATAAGGCAGAACTCCAGCGTTACTTTACTCTTGATGGAGTGTATTTTGGCGGCGTGATGGGTCCTGTTGAAATCCACAGCGAAAACTGCGAAAATGTTGCCCATCTTTGCTTTAACGAGCGTTGCGAGCGTCGCCCATTTGCTGTTATAATTCCCTGGGGAAAAGGCAAGATTGCCGCCGTTGGCGCAAATTTGGGCAGGGAATACGTCAAATGCGCTCAGTATCTCCACAGAGATCTTATCAAAAAAATCGCAGATAAGCTCTATACCCCAAAAGCAAGGATTGAATCTGCTTTGGGAAACGTAGAAATCACCTGTCTCACTGTTGGCGATAAGCTCACTATTCAGCTTACCAACGTGAACGGAAATCACGCAAACGACACTGTTGCCACCGAAAACATGATTCCGCCGGCTCTTGATATAAAGGTCTCGGTTGCCCTTGACTCTGCCCAACACAGGCTTACCTTGCAGCCTGAAGGCAGGGATATTCCCTTCGTGTTTGAGCAGGGCAGGGGGTATTTTGAGCTTCCGAGGCTTGATATTCACAGTGTTGTTGTGATAGACTGAGTTTTTCGCTTTTTCGTTCACCCATACGTTGCAGGCAAATATGCTTGCGGCGTATGGGTGTTTATTTATGAGCCCGTGGTCAGGAGGCGGTGTGTTTATGTTACATCTAACTCTTGACAAATACGGTGAAAATGTGTTAATCTATATACTGAAATATAAGTACTATTTACGTAGAAAGACAGGGCATTATGAAGGATATACCGGAACTGTTTGGAAGCATGGTCTTTAACGACAAGGTCATGGAAGAACGTTTGCCTGCGGACGTTTACGCCGCGCTCAAGAGTACTATTGCCGAGGGAAGACCCCTTCAGCTTGACATAGCCAACGTTGTTGCCGCCGCCATGCGGGATTGGGCAATTGAACTGGGTGCCACCCACTACACCCACTGGTTCCAGCCTCTCAACGGAATAACCGCCGAAAAACACGACAGCTTTATCTCCCCTGACGGGGCTTGCGGCGTTGTTATGGAGTTTTCCGGCAAAAGCCTTGTAAAGGGCGAGTCTGACGCCAGCTCTTTCCCCTCCGGCGGTCTCCGCGCCACCTTTGAGGCCCGCGGCTATACCGCATGGGATCCTACCTCCTACGCTTTTATAAAGGACGATACGCTCTGTATCCCCACGGCCTATTGTTCCTACGGCGGTGCCGCGCTGGACAAAAAGACCCCTCTTCTGCGCTCAATGGAGGCAGTTGAGATACAGGCTATGCGTATCATGAAGCTTTTCGGCTCCGACTGCCACAGAGTTCAGACCAACGTTGGCGCAGAGCAGGAGTATTTTCTTGTGGACCGCGAGGTCTACGAAAAGCGGCCCGACCTTATCTTCTGCGGACGTACTCTCGTGGGCGCAAAGCCCTCCAAGGGTCAGGAGATGGACGATCACTATTACGGCGCCATCAATCCCAGGGTCTCCCGGTTTATGAAAGAGCTTGACGAGGAGCTTTGGCGCCTTGGTGTTCTGGCAAAGACCGAGCACAAAGAAGTTGCTCCCGCCCAGCACGAGCTTGCCCCGATCTACGCTACTACCAATATTGCCACCGACCACAACCAGCTGATAATGGAGTTTTTAAAGCGTATTGCCGACCGCCACGGTATGGTCTGCCTGCTCCACGAAAAGCCCTTTGCCGGAGTTAACGGCTCGGGCAAGCACAATAACTGGTCCATCGGCACCGATTCCGGGGACAATCTTCTCTCTCCCGGAGACACGCCCTCCCAGAACGCAAGATTTTTGCTCTTCCTCACCGCAATGATCCGCGCTGTTGACCGTCACCAGGATATGCTCCGCATTTCGACGGTCTCCGCCGGAAACGACCATCGCCTTGGCGGAAGCGAAGCTCCTCCCACGGTTATCTCCATTTTCCTGGGTGACCAGCTCACCGGTGTTATAGATGCCATCATCGCAGACGAGTCCTACCACGAGAAAAAGCGCAAGAGCCTTGAGATAGGCGCCACCGTTCTGCCCAAGTTCAAGCAGGACACCACCGACCGCAACCGTACCTCGCCCTTTGCCTTTACCGGAAACAAGTTTGAGTTCCGTATGCCGGGCTCTGCGGTTTCGATCGCCGGAATAAACACCGTTCTGAACACCATCTTTGCGGAGTCCCTCTGCGATTTTGCTGACAGACTTGAAAAAGCCGATGACTTCGCCGCCGAGATCGACAAGCTCATCCGCGAGGAGCTTACCGCCCACCGCCGAATTATCTTCGACGGAAACAACTATTCCGCCGAATGGGCGGAGGAGGCGCACCGCCGTGGGCTTCTGGACCTTCGCTCCACTGTTGATGCTCTGAAGTATTACGATACCGAAGAGAATATCGCCATGTTCGAGCGCTTCAGGGTCATGAACAGCCTTGAAATGCACGCAAGGCGGGAGATACACCTCGAAAACTACTCCAAGAGTGTTAATATTGAAGCCCTCACACTTCTGGACATGCTCCGCCGCGAGATAATTCCCTCCACCATCCGTTTTGAGGACCGTCTTGCGGAGACCGGCATGAGAAAGAACCACCTCATGGGCTGTGACGTTTCCGTTACTGAAAAGAAGCTTCTCA
>SVLY01000065.1 GCA_015067715.1 Oscillospiraceae bacterium
AACGAAGTTTATGTCCAGCCCGTTCTGCCGTGCGTTTTCCGCCGCCCGGGAGAGAGCCTCTGCGGAAACGTCCACGGCGGTAACGCTCTGTGCACCCCCTGCGGCGGCGTTCATGGCAAAGGCGCCGGTGTGGGTAAAGCAGTCCAGAACCCTTTTGCCCCGTGCCACACGGGAAACGGCGGCGCGGTTATACTTCTGGTCAAGGAAAAAGCCGGTCTTCTGTCCGTTGATATAGTCCACGTTGTAGATAAGTCCGTTTTCACTTATCTGAGTGAGGCCGCTTCCCTCGCCCCAGAGAAAGCCCTTCCCCTGGGTGAGACCCTCTTTTTCTCTGAGGGGCAGGTCGTTTCGCTCGTAGACCGCCGATATGTGCTCACCGGCGCGGCGCATTATGGCCAGAAGCTCTGCCACGATTATCTGCTTGACCTTTTCAAGGCCGAGGCAGGCGATCTGTATCACGATAATATCCCCAAAGCGGTCTACGGTGAGCCCCGGAAGCCCGTCTGCCTCACCGAAAACCAGGCGGCAGCAGGAAAAATCTCCGCCCATGACCTGTCTGCGGTATTCAACCGCCCAGGCAAGCTTGCGGGCGTAAAACGCGGTGTCGAATCTGTCGTTTGCGTTCCGGGAAAGCAGGCGCACACGGATCTTAGATGCGGAGTTATAATATCCCGCTCCCAGCCAGCTCCCCTTTTTTGAGAAAACGTCGGCAATTCCACCGTCACAGGGCTCTCCCCTGAGGCCGGTTATCTCGTCCCCATAGACCCAGGGGTGACCGCCAACTATGGACTTTTCGGCTTTTTCCGTTACCGTAACGGAAGGATAGGGTCTGGAGCTCATCTGAATTCCTCCGAAACTTTTTTAAGCAGTGATACGATGGGCAGGTCGTAGGGACAGCGCTCTTCACAGGCGCCGCAGCCGATACAGTCCGCGGCCGTGGCCTTTTGAGCGGCGTAGCGTTCCCGCGCCCAGGGGGCAAGACCGTAGCGCTCGAGATAGCCCGCAAGGGTGAACATGACCGGAATGTTTATGCCCACGGTACAGGGGGCACAGTAGCCGCACCTGCGGCAGAACACCGTGCCAAGCTGAGCCCGAACGGTCTCAAACTCCGCCTTTTCCTCCCCGGAAAGGGGGGCCGGGTCGAGATAGGCCGCCGTGTTTTCAGAAAGCTCAGATGCCGTGGCAATACCGGGGATGACCACGGTGACGTTTTCGTTGGCGGCGATAAAGCGCATTGCGGCTCTGCCGTTTTCAATGGCGCCGCCGGCCAGGGGCTTCATGCAGATAAAGGCCTTTCCCTGGGCTCTCAGGGCGGAAAGTCTGGACTCGCACTGGGTCTCCACGATATTGTAGGGGAACATGAAGGTCTCCACCCAGTCAAGCCCGAGTGCCATGTCGAATATCTCAAGGGTGTGGCCGGTAAGGCCGATGTGGCCGATCTTCCCCGCGGCCCTGGCCTCGAAAAGCGCCTCCAGCGCTCCGCCGGGAGCGCATACGGCTCTTAGCTGGTCGGGAGTGGGGTTGTGTATCTGGTAGAGGTCGATATAGTCGGTTTTGAAATTTGAAAGGCTCTTTTCAATATCGGCGGCCATGGAGGCCTTGTCCCGGGACATACTCTTCGTGGCAAGGACGAATTTGTCCCGTCTGCCGGAAATGCCTATGCCGATATACTCCTCGCTTACGGAATAGCCCCGGGCAGAGTCGATAAAGTTTATGCCGAGCTCCTCCATAGCGTCGAAAAGGGCGGGCATATCGTCGGGAGAGAGCTTTTGAATGGGGATACCCCCAAAGCCCATAACAGAGATCTTTATCCCGGTTTTTCCAAGTTCGGTATATTTCATCTTCAGCACCCCGCAGAACCGTATAGTTTTTCCATCTTACATGAGTATACCTCTTTTCAGTTTTTTTGTCAATAAGGGAAGTCGGTCTTGACTTTTCCTAACCTTCGTTGTATAATACCTTCTACCCACCCAAAGGAGTGATATGAACTATGGAAAAGAAAGAGTTTAAAACAGAATCAAAACGAATTCTGGACATGATGATCAACTCTGTTTACACCCACAGAGAGATCTTTTTGAGAGAAATCATCTCCAACGCCAGCGACGCGCTGGACAAGCTGGCCTACCGCGCCCTCACCGACGATTCCGTGGGCCTCTCCCGGGACGACCTTAAGATCCGCATCACCCTCAACAAGGAAGCCCGCACTATAACCGTTTCGGACAACGGCATCGGCATGAGCGCAGAAGACCTTGAAAACAACCTTGGCACCATCGCCCAGAGCGGCTCCTTCCGCTTCAAAAACGGCCTTGACGGCGAAAAGCCCCAGGATATCGACATTATCGGCCAGTTCGGCGTGGGCTTTTACTCCGCCTTTATGGTCAGCGACACCGTAACCGTCATCTCCCGCGCCTTCGGCTCGGATCAGGCCTTCTGCTGGGAGTCCGACGGCTCCGACGGCTACACCGTCTCCCCCGCCGTCCGCGATGGTCACGGCACGGACATTGTCATGCACATCAAGGAGGACACCGAGGACGACAAATACGGCGAGTTCCTTGAGTTTTACCGCATTCGCGAGCTGATCAAAAAATATTCCGACTACATCCGCTTTGCCATCGTCATGGACGTTCCCAAGTCCCGGGCAGTTGAGACCGGCAAGACCGACGAAAACGGCAACAAAAAGACCGAGTACGAAAGCTACACCGAGGAAGAGACCGTCAACAGCCGCGTTCCCATCTGGAAGCGCTCCAGGGAGGACGTTTCCGACGAGGAGTGCGTTAAGTTCTTCAAGGAAAAATACTACGAGCACGAGGATCCCGCCGCCCTCATCCGCGCAGACGTTCAGGGTCTTGTTTCCTACAAGGCACTGCTCTTCATTCCCTCCGTCGCTCCCTTTGGCTACTACTCCCGTGAGTTTGAAAAGGGACTTTCCCTTTACTCCAACGGCGTTATGATCATCGACAAGTGCGCCGACCTTCTGCCCGACCATTTCCGCTTCGTCAAGGGCATCGTGGACTGCGACGACCTCTCTCTCAACATCAGCCGTGAGCTTCTCCAGCACGACCGCCAGCTCAAGGCCATTGCCACCAGCCTTGAAAAGCGCATCAAGCGCGAGCTGAAAAAGCTTTTGGAGAACGACCGCGAAAAGTACGAAAAGTTCTTCTCCGCCTTCGGCCTTCAGCTGAAGTACGGCGTTGTTAACGAGTTCGGAATGCACAAGGATCTGCTCTCAGACCTGTTGCTGTTCCATTCCATGAACAAGGGCGGCCCCGTCACCCTTTCCGAATACGTTGCCGCAATGCCCGAGGATCAGAAGCACGTCTACTACGCCTGCGGCGAGACCGTTGAGCGCATAACCTCCAACCCCTGTGCCGAGCGCATCCGCGACAAGGGCTTCGACCTGCTCTGCCTCACCGACGACGTCGACCAGTTCGTTGTGGAAATGCTGGGCAAGTTCGAGGAAAAAGAGATCAAATCCGCCGACGCCGACGTGGACGAGCTTATCAGCTCCGAGGAAAAGGAAAAAGCCGAGGAAGCTCAGAAGAACAGCGGCGACGTGCTCTCCTTCGTAAAGGAGACTCTGGGCGGACTGGTCAGCGACGTTCGCATTTCCAAAAAGCTCAAGTCCCACCCCGTCTGCCTCACCACCGACGAGGGCGGCATTACCATTGAAATGGAAAAGTATTTTGCCACCCTTCCCGGAGACAACAAGCCCAAGGCCGACAGAATTCTTGAGCTCAACGCCGCCCACAGCTCCTTTGCCGCACTCTCTGCCGCGTTTGAATCCGACAAGGCCACCGCAGAGAAATATGCAAAGATCCTCTACTCCCAGGCTCTGCTCATCGCCGGACTTCCCCTTGACAATCCCACAGAGTACGCCGACCTGGTCTGCGGACTTATGAAGTAAAAAACGTTCTGCCGCCTCCTGATAAAAAAACAGGAGGCGGCATATATTTGTAAATATACTGTGACCTTCATTGACAACCACTCTCCGCTGTGATATACTAAAAACTGCGATACAGTTACAAAAACAGGAGGAATATCCTATGATCTACTGCACCAATTGCGGGAAAGAATGTGCCGACACTGCCAAGTTCTGCTCTGCTTGCGGAACCAAAATAGCCAGACCCGAACCAGTCGTCACCGAAGAGCCCGTCGTCACCGAAGAGCCCGTCGTCACCGAAGAACCCGTCGCCGTCGACGAGCCTGCCGTCATCGACGAGCCTGCCGTCATCGACGAGCCCGCCGTCATCGAAGAGCCCGCCGTCGTCGAAGAGCCCGCCGTCGTCGAAGAGCCCGCCGCCGTCGAAGAGCCCGTCGCCGTCGAAGAGCCCGTCGCCGTCGAAGAGCCCGCCGTCATCGAAGAGCCCGTCGCCATCGAAGAGCCCGCCGTCATCGAAGAGCCCGTCGCCATCGAAGAGCCCGTGGTGACCTACGCCGAGCCCGAACCCGCATCCCCCGAATTCGAGGGCGATACTCAGGCTCAGCAGGGCGTTCTTGACAAGATGTACCGCTTTTTGAAGTGGCGCAAAAAGGCCTGTTCCATTTTCGGCGTATATTACCTGATCATGGCCATCGTCCTCCTCGTCCTCGGCGTTATCTTCACCGTGGTAGGCACTGTCTCCATTGTCGGCGGCGGAAGCTACGATGCCAGCGTTTTCGGCCTCGCCTACGGCATCGGCTATATGCTCGGAGGCGTGCTCTACGTTCCTATCGCCATCGTCAACTTTGCCATGAAGTCCAAGGCCAACCGTCTTATGAACGAGATGTACTACAACGTCCGTCCCGCCGCAGCCTATTCTGCCTCCATCGGCCAGATCGTTCTCTGCTATTTCTTCAACACCATTTCCATGATCTTTGCCATTATCGGCTGTGTCCACGCAAAGTCCAATGCCGCCGTTATCGACCAGATCGAGCGCAACCAGAGAATCTGCAAATAAACCGACAAACAGCACACTACAAAGCAGACCGCAGGGAAACTTCCCGGCGGTCTGCTGTTTTACTTATTATCTTTACTCTCCCTTTTCCGGATCTATCCAGGCAGAGAGTATAGCCTCTTCAAAGCCCGAGGTCTCGTCCGGAGCGTAACCCTCAAGCCCGGAGACGTATACGTCACAGAGGGTACTCCGGCAAAGGGGAAGCTCGGGAGAGGTCTCTCTCCAGCGGAGAGTGTGTTTTTTGATAAGATCCGAAAACTCCTCCGGGGTTTCCGCTCCGAACGAAAGCTCCATGGCAATGCCGCAAAGGGCACGGTCCGCAAAATAGCTGGGGTTCCGGCCGTTGGCAATATTCCGCCAGTCCTGGGTCCATTTTACAGAAAGGTCCCCCCTCGTATCCACGGGAACGGTGGTGATAAAGCCGTTGTAAAGGGGAATTCCGTAGCCGATTCCCGCTTTGGAATTTCTTATCAGCCTGTTTGAAAGCTCGGTTTCGGAAAGCGAAACTCCCACGACCTCCATGCCAACCTCGCTTGCCGCAAGGGAAAGGTCCGCCAGGAAAAGTCCGTGCCCCTCGTTTTCGCCGCAGGCAAATCTGAGTCTCAGGGGCATAAGAATGCTTCCGTCCGCCAAAACCACAGCGTCTATGCAATCCTCTGCCTCGGCGGCGGAGACACGGCGGTACCTCAGACCCGAGGTATACCGTTCTCCGGCGGCGTTCAGAGTCCAGCCGTTTTCCTCAAGCAGGGCTCTTGCACCGGCAACGTCCCTTGTCACAGGCGAGAGCTCAAGGCTTCTTTCCAACTCGGCCAAAAGCTCGCCCCCGAACAAAAGCTCCGGAACGACCGCGCCCTCTCCCCCCATACGCGAGGCCATTGTCTGGCGGTCGCACAGAAGGGAAACTGCCTTTCGCACCTCAGTATAGGCAGTCGGGCCAATGTCACAGCAGTAGATAAGCTCGGTGAGCTCCTCTGCCCCGTAGGCCGAACAGTTAAAGCCTTCCCCGCTTCCAAGGCGGAAAGCCTCCTCAAAGCAGTTTTCAACCCCAATGACCGCGTCCACCTTACCGTTTTCAAGGGCGGCGAAGGTGCCGTCGGTCTCGATGAACAAAAGTCTGTCTATGTAAGGCCCGCCGTTTTCCGAGATGTAATTGGGGTTTTTCTCAAGCACGGTCATACTGTCCGAAACGCCCTTGAAGACGTAGGGGCCAAGAGTATTTCTCTCGCCGGAGGCATAGCGCACGGCGTTCAGAGTCTCCGTATTGATCTTTTCGCCAATATCCGGGCTGAAAGCGCAGCCCAAAGCGCCATCGGAAATGCCCGTGCCCTCTCCAAGCCAGAGCGCCATGTCCACGGGGACGATGTCGAGATAGGAATATTCCCAGTAATAGGGAATATACTCTGCCTTGACCGTGACCGAAAAGCTGTATTCGTCTATAAGCCTCACCCCGGAAAAAACGCCCGTCTGACGGAATTCTTCCCAGCCAACGTAGTATTTGCCCGGGGTCTCCGACCCACCGGCCGCCAGCACGGCCTCCTGGGAAAAGAACAGCACCGACGCAACGTAGTTTGCGGCTGTGAGCTCGCTTCCGTCACTCCACAAAACGCCCTCCCGGAGGTGAACGGTGAAGGTCTTGCTCCCATCGGGAAGACTCGCCTCGGAAACGTCCTTCACGTATCTTCCGTCGATGGAATACTCTCCTCCACGGCCGACCTTCACAGGGCTTCCCCCAATGGTCAGAGCCTGAACGGTGCGGTCAGCCTTCGTGGTCTCCCACACGCCGCAGCCCATGTCCCCGGTAAGGGCAGAGCCAACGCCAACGGTAAGCTCTCCCCCGGACAGGGGCTTTTTTCTGCAGGCCGAAAAAAGACTCAGCGTCATGCAGAAACAGAGCGTCAAAAGGATCAGCCGACGCTTCATTTTTCCTCACCGAAGCTGATCAGCCCCATGGCCCCGGAGATGAAGGCGTTGTTGCCCAAAAGGTCAAAGCGCGCCCTGGCTCCGTCAAAATCACAGGAAAATTTCGCCGTGGGATATTTTTTCAACAGCTCTGTGAGCTCCCGGCAGATACCGTCTGCCCTCTCACGGGAGCAAGCTCCGACGGCAACGGCGGCAAAGCCGTTCTTTTCGCCGTTCACAACGCCCATGATCTCTTTTTCAAGCTTTTCAGCCTCACGGGCAAAGGCAATTTTCCCCCGGGCGCTCACAGCCAGAACTCCGTAACGCCGTTTTTCTTCTCCGCCACGCGGAAGGCGTCCTCTGCGGCGGGATAGCCCAAAGCCGCCGTGCCAACCACGCGGAAATTTTCCGGAATGCCAAGCTTTGTCAAAAGACTGCGGCAGTCTTCGTCGTCACAGACGTTCCGAAGCTGGTTGATCCACACGGAACCGATACCCAGGGATGCCGCCGCAAGGAAGATGTTCTGCAGAGCGCCGGAACCGTCCTGAAGCTCAAAGCGGCTGTCCCTGTCGCAGGAGACGATGATGAGTGCGTTGGGGCCGTAAAAATCATAGCCCTTGCGGTCAAGCCCCTTCTCAACGCAGGCGGCAAGCTGCGCTATGATCTCCGGGTTCTGAACGACGCAGAAATTCCAGGGCTGGCCGTTCATGCCGCTGGGAGCATATCTTGCGCAGTCTGCGATCTCACAGAGAAGCTCTTTTTCTATCACTCTGTCCGAAAAAGAGCGGACGCTCCGTCTGTTTTTAATATTGCGTATAACTTCATTCATAAGCAAAAATCACCTTTCTCAAGAAAACCTTTATCATTCCTCGCCGAAGAACATCTCTTCAACGTAGTGTTCCATAAAGACCGGATCTGCGGAGAGATCCACGTATTTCATAGCCCTGCCCAGCTTTTCCGCCCGTTCCCGCGCGGCCGGCGAGCACAGCGCGGCGCAGGCGCCCTCTGCCGCGGCGTTGCCCACGGACAGTGCCCTGTCCCCCAGCTCCGCCGGGATCAGCCCCATTGCGGCGGCGTTTTTCACTCTGATGCTGTTGCCAAAGCCCCCGGCGATCAGAAGCTTCGTGACCTTATCCGCAGAAACTCCGGCCCTGTCCAGAAGGGTGCGTGCTCCGGCGGCGATGGCCGCCTTTGCAAGCTGAAGCTTTCTCACGTCCCCGGCAGATACCGCGATATTTTCGCTCAGCCGGAAGACCGCATCTCCGTTATCGTCCTCATCGAGATACGCCTCTGCCAAAGTTCCCTCCGCCTCGTCGGGGAAGAGCATTCTTCCGCTGTATTCCACAGCGCCCAGACCCAGCATCACCCCCACGGCGTCCACAAGTCCGGAGCCGCAAATGCCCTTTGCCTCTCCACCGCCGATAACGTCAAGGCGGAGAGCTCCTTTTCCGTCAGTCTCAACGGCTCGGATAGCTCCCTCTGAGCCGCCCATACCGCAGCTTATGTCCGCTCCCTCGAAGGCCGGACCGGCGGCGGTGGCACAGCAGAAAAGCTCACCTCCGTGGGCAAGAACGATCTCTCCGTTTGTGCCGATATCTATGAGAAGGACCGTGTCCTGCGTCTTGTCCATGCCCTGGGAAAGTGCGGCGGCGGTGATATCTCCTCCCACGAAGGCCGAAGCCGCAGGAATTATGTATACCTCTGCCTCCGGAGATAGTCCAAGCCCGTCTCCGCACGGGGTGAAGCCTTCCCCGAAAAGGCTTTCGGGCTCAAAGGGCAGAGCCGCCATCCCCGAGGGGTCCAGCCCTGCAAAAAGATGGGCCATGGTGGTGTTTCCGGCAATAACGAGGGAGAGTATCTCCTCCGTATTCCTGCCGGCTTCACGGCACAGGTCAAAAAGCATTTTTGCTATCTGATCCCTTATGCTCTTCGTCATCGCCCGAAGTGAGTCTTTGTTTTCAACGCAGGCGCCGATACGGGAGATAACGTCCGCGCCAAAGCTGCGCTGAAGATTAACACCACCCATTGCACCAAGCTCACGTCCGGTGCCAAGATCAAACAGGCGGCAGACCACCGTGGTCGTGCCGATGTCCACAGCGGCGCCGAGCCCCGTTGCACCGGCAAGCTCTCCGAAGCTCTCTCCAACGCCGGAAAGGGAAACGTCCATGCCCGCTTCTCCCGCGCCGGGACGCACGGTGCAGTCTCCCGTCACCCGGGTAAGACAGGCAAGCCTGCGATCCTTTCCTAAGGAAAGCTCCTTTTCCGTCGGGTCGGAAAGCTCGCCCCAGGCGGCAACGATGCACTTGCCGCATTTTCCCGTTCCTCCGCAGGGAGCGTCCACGTAGATCCCGTGGGCAGTGAGAAGCTCTTTGAGGGTAACTCCCGGTTCACAGGCGAGAGTTTCCGTTCTGTTATTTAGCAAAACCGTAACAACAGGCATAAAAAGAACCTTTCAGCTTTTTTATCATCTCTATTATATCGTTTTCCCCCAGTGATTTCAAGGTTTTTTTCCAAACAACCTTGAAAGCCCAACAAAAACAAGGGCGGCTCCGAAAAGCCTGCGCAAAAGCTCCCCGTCCACCCACGTCGCGGCAATGCTCCCGGCAACCGACGCCGCCACCGCCGCCGGGGCGCACAGGGCAAAAGCACGCAGGGACACAAGACGGTTTTTCACATGGGAAAAAAGCCCCGCCGCCCCGGCAGGAAGAAAATAAATAAGGTTGACTGCCTGGGCGGTCTTTTGGGGAGTATCCGTGAAAACGCAGAGCCATATCATAAGCAGCGTTCCCCCGCCCACACCCATAGCGCTTAAGACCCCAACCCCAAGGCTCACCCAAAAAGCGCTCATGCCACCCACAGTATCCTCACTCCCGAAAGCACCATCAGCGCCCCGAAAAGCACCGTCAGCGCTTTTGAGTTTACCTTTTTCAACAGCACGCCCCCCGCCGCGCCCCCAAGAAGACCTCCCAGGGCATAGGGAAGCAGATTTGCCCCTTCAAGCTCACCCCGAAAGGCGTAGACCGCCGCACTCACCGCGCACACCGGAGCGATCACCGCAACCGAGGTCGCGAAAGCCGTTTTGGGTTCAAGCCCGCATTTTTTAGTCAGCATGGGCACAAGAATGCTTCCTCCCCCTCCCCCGAAAAATCCGTTTGCCGCTCCTGCGGCAAGTCCTGCGATCAGAAATAAAAAATCTTTTTTTCCCAGTTTGCACCTACATTTCATACAAGACTAAGGTGTTCAAAACCAGAAAAACTTATACCTGTTTCGACTTGACAAAATACCCCAGAAAGAGGTACAATTTATAATGCATTTATACTGCAATTTTGTGTTGATAAAGGACGGGAAGTCATGCCTGTTTACAGATGCTGTGTCTCCAAAAAAGCCGCTTTCGGCTCCGAGCGCGCCGCCCTGCTCCGTGACCTTTCGGAGCTTCCCGGCGTCACCTCCCTTAAAGAGGTTCTGATCTTTAACCGCTACGACGTTGAAGGGATCTCCCCCGAGACCTACGAAGCCGCAAAAAAGACCGTTTTTGCCGAGCCCCCCTGTGACGACGTTTTTGACGGCGCTCTGCCCGAATACGCCCTTGAAGCACCCTGCCGCGTTCTTGCCGTGGAGTCTCTGCCCGGCCAGTTCGACCAGCGTGCCGACTCCTGCGCCTCCTGCATTCAGCTGATGTCCGGCGGCGACAGACCCACCGTTGCCTCCGCCAGAGTTTACGTTTTCCGCGGTGAGCTTTCCGACGCCGAGTTCGACGCCTGCAGAGGCTGGCTCATCAACCCCGTTGAGTGCCGCGAGGCCTCTATGGATATCCCCGAGACCCTCAAGCCCAACTACGGTGCTCCCGCTCCCGTTCCCGTTCTTGAAGGCTTTATCGGCCTTGACTCCGACGGTCTCCGCGGCGTTATGAACGAGTACGGTCTTGCAATGGACCTTGACGATATCACCTTCCTTCAGGGCTATTTCCGCGACAGCGAAAAGCGCGACCCCTCTCTCACCGAGCTTCGCGTGCTTGACACCTACTGGTCCGACCATTGCCGCCACACCACCTTCTCCACCAGACTCACCGATATCAAGATCGAGGACGAGACCGTTCAGAAGGCCTTTGAGCAGTATCTCGCCGCCAGAGAAGAGGTCTACGGCGAAAAGGCAAAGACCCGTCCCATCACCCTTATGGATCTTGCCACCATCGGCGCCAAGACCCTTAAAAAGCGGGGCGTTCTCAAAAACCTCGACGAGAGCGAAGAGATCAACGCCTGCACCGTAAAGATCGAAGCCGACAACGGCGGCGAAAAGGAAAAGTGGCTGCTCCTGTTCAAAAACGAGACCCACAACCACCCCACCGAGATCGAGCCCTTCGGCGGCGCGGCCACCTGCCTTGGCGGCGCCATCCGCGACCCCCTCTCCGGCAGAGCCTACGTTTATCAGGCAATGCGTGTTACCGGCGCCGGCGACCCCACCGGCGACCTTTCCGATACCCTTCCCGGCAAGCTCCCCCAGCGCAGACTCACCAGAACTGCCGCAAAGGGCTATTCCTCTTACGGCAACCAGATCGGTCTTGCCACCGGCCTTGTGGACGAGATCTACCACCCCGGCTACGTTGCAAAGCGCCTTGAGATCGGCGCTGTCGTCGGTGCCGCACCGGAAGAGAACGTCATCCGCAAGGTTCCCCAGCCCGGCGACATCGTCGTCGTCCTTGGCGGCCGCACCGGACGTGACGGTTGCGGCGGCGCCACCGGTTCTTCCAAGAGCCACAGCGCAAAGTCCGTTGAGATCTGCGGCGCAGAGGTTCAGAAGGGCAACGCCCCCGAGGAGAGAAAGCTTCAGCGCCTCTTCCGCGATCCCGCCGTCACCCGCCTTATCAAGCGCTGTAACGACTTTGGCGCAGGCGGTGTTTCCGTTGCCATCGGCGAGCTTGCTCCCGGACTTCACATCAACTTAAATAAGCTTCCCAAAAAATACGAGGGTCTCACCGGCACCGAGCTCGCCATAAGTGAATCTCAGGAGAGAATGGCCGTCGTCGTCGCCCCAGAGGACGTTGAGGCCGTCTGCCGTGCCGCAAACCGCGAAAACATCGAGGCATCCGTTGTTGCCGAGGTCACCGCCGAGCCCCGTCTCGTCATGGAGCTGGACGGCCGCCGCATCGTTGACGTTGCAAGATCCTTCCTCGACTCCAACGGCGCACCCAAGAGCGCAGAAGTCCTCGTTCCCGACACCGACGCTCCCGTCACCGGCATTATGCCCGTCTGCGGCGGTCCCGCCGCCCAGTTTGCCGCCGTTGCCGCAGACCTTTCCTGCTGCTCCAGACGCGGCCTTGGTGAGATGTTCGACTCCACCATCGGCGCCGCCAGCGTGCTCTCCCCCTACGGCGGAAAGTACCAGCTCACCCCCACCCAGTGCATGGCCGCTCTTCTCCCCTGCGACAGCGGAAAGATGAACACCTGCTCTGTTATGAGCTACGGCTTCGACCCCTATATCTCCGAGCAGAACCCCTACGCCGGTGCCGTTATGGCCGTCACTGAGTCTCTGGCCAAGCTCACCGCCGCCGGCGCAGACATCAATAACGCTTACTTCACCTTCCAGGAATATTTCGAAAGACTCCGCACCGAGCCCACCCGTTGGGGCAAGCCCTTCGCCGCGCTTCTGGGCGCACTCTCTGCCCAGCTTGGTTACGGCGTTGGCGCCATCGGCGGCAAGGACTCCATGTCCGGCTCCTTTGAGGATCTGGACGTTCCCCCCACCCTGGTCTCCTTCGCAATTGCCGCAACCGACGCCAAAAAGGTCATCTCCCCCGAGTTCAAGGCCGAGGGCAACTACGTTTGCCTCTTTGCCGCCCCGGCAGACGGCAACGGAATGCCCGTTTACGACGCTGTCAAGAACAGCTTTGCCCGTGTTCACGGCTATATCACCGAGGGCCGCGTTCTGTCCGCATTCGCCCTTGGCCGCGGCGGTCTTTACGAGGCACTTCCCAAAATGTGCGCCGGCAACGGCATCGGCTTTGAGATGGACGCTTCCGTGGACGCCTGGGAGTTTGGCAAGGCCAACTGCGGCGCCATCGTGGTCGAATCTGCAGAGGCTCTTCCCGGCGCAGTGGTTCTTGGCCGCACAATTGCCCAGCCCGAGATCCGCATAGGCAAGCTTGGCACCGTCAAGCTGGACGGCGTTATCTCTGCCTGGCAGAGCACCCTTGAAAAGGTCTTCCCCACAAAGGCCCCCGTTGAAGGCCTTATCGAGACCGTCTCCTACGCCGAAAGAAACACCGCCCGTCCCCTCTCCGGCATCAAGCCCACGGCGGTCATTCCCGTCTTCCCCGGCACCAACTGCGAATACGACACCGAAAAGGCCGTGCGCCTTGCCGGCGGCAGCGCAAAGCTCTGCCTGGTTCGCAACCTCACTCCCGCCGACCTCGAGGCCTCTGCCGAAGAGCTTCTCAAGGCTCTCTCCGATGCCCAGATGCTCATCTTCCCCGGCGGCTTCTCCGGCGGCGACGAGCCCGACGGTTCCGGTAAGTTCATCGTAAGCTTCTTCCGCAATCCCAGAATTGCCCAGGCAGTCAACGAGCTTCTGAACGTCCGCGGCGGTCTTGCCCTTGGTATCTGCAACGGCTTCCAGGCTCTTATCAAGCTGGGTCTCGTGCCCTACGGTGAGATCCTCGATGCCACCGCTTCCTCCCCCACCCTCACCTTCAACGCCATCGGCTCCCACCGCTCCCGCTATGTCACCACCCGTGTCGCATCCGTCAAGTCTCCCTGGCTTGCAAAGTGCACTCTGGGCGAACAGCACGTCGTTCCCATCTCCCACGGCGAAGGCCGCTTCACCGCGCCTCCCGAGGTGCTCAGCCAGCTCATCGCCAACGGCCAGGTGGCCTTCCAGTACGTGGACGCCGCAGGCAATCCCACCTACGACACCGACTTTAACCCCGCCGGCTCCCTTTACGCCATCGAAGGCATCACCAGCCCCGACGGCCGCGTTCTCGGCAAAATGGCCCACACCGAACGCCGCGGCGAGCACATCGGCATCAACGTCCCCGGCAACAAGCACCAGCCCATCTTCGAAGCCGGCGTTGAATACTTCCTGTAAGCAAAAAAGTATGAATAAAGGCACCTTCCGCCTGGAAGGTGCCTTGTTTTTTGGAGATATAACGCAAACCACGACGTACGGTTTATCCCTGCAGCCATAGGTGTGTATCATCTGCCCGCCGGGGAACCAACGCATCATCCCGCTTGCCTCTCCCGGCGACATTGTGCCAATGGCAATGTTTGCGGGCGTTCACAGAACGCCCCTACTGTAAAGATGGGATGGTGCTAATAATAAAAGAACGCAACCCCAAAGGCTTCCCCTTTTAGGGGAAGCTGGCTCGGCCAAAGGCCGAGACTGATGAGGTGGAACTTGCGAAGAAGCTGTTGTCCGACATCGTGCTAAAGGCCGCCTCCACCTCATCCGCCCCTGCGGGGCACCTTCCCCTGAAAGGGGAAGGCTTTTTTGCGTATGCCTGTAAAGATAGGATAGTGCTAATAATAAAAGCACGTACCCAAGGCTCCCTCTCCGAGGGAGCTGGATCGGCCAAAGGCCGAGACTGAGGGAGTGAATGCATCGGCGTATCATCCCGGTTGCCTCTCCCGGCAACACTGTGCCGATGGCGACGTTTGCGGGAGGCTGATAGCCTCCCCTACAGGCGCAAAGACAACCTCTGCGCCGTAGGGGCAGATATCATCTGCCCGCCGAGGGCACCAACGCATCATCCCGCTTGCCATTCCGGCGACATTGTGCCAATGGCAAAGTTTGCGGGCGAACGCAGTTCGCCCCTACGGGCTGTAAAGATAGGATAGTGCTAAAAAAAAAGCACGTACCCAAGGCTCCCTCTCCGAGGGAGCTGGATCGGCCAAAGGCCGAGACTGAGGGAGTGAATGCACCCGCGTATCATCCCATATGCCTCTCCCGGCAACACCGTGCCGAAGGCGACTTTTTCCGGACGCCCCGGGAGGGGCGTCCCTACGGGCTCTCCCCGGCGACATTGTGCCGATGGCGACGTTTGCGGGAGGCTAATAGCCTCCCCTACAGGCGCAAAGACAACCCCTGCGCCGTAGGGGCAGATATCATCTGCCCGCCGGGGGAACCCACGTATCATCCCGTTTGCCTCTTCCGGCAACACAGTTTCACACATTCATCGCAGCAAAAAGCCCCCCTTGCCTAAAGGGGGGAAGGGGGGATTCCGTAAATTTTCCTTATCCGCCCCCCTTGCCGGGTGAGGGGTAGGGGGGGATTCCGTAAGCCATCCCCGGCAACATTGTGCCGATGGCGCCCTCCGTGCCCCCTCCGCC
>SVLY01000066.1 GCA_015067715.1 Oscillospiraceae bacterium
GACGGCGAGACCGTCACGGAGACCTGTCGGGAGCTTATCGGCGACGTTTCTGCGGACGAGGCCGACTCCATCGCCCGTCACGCTGTGCGCCGATCGGTCTTCAAGGCCTATTCAACCCTCACCGGCGACAAGCCGGCATGGGGTGCGGTTTCCGGCGTGAGACCGGCAAAGCTTGCAAGAAAGCTTCTGAATTCCGGGCTTACCCCCGACGAGGCGGTAAACCGGCTGAAACGGGGATATTACGTCCGTGAGGACAAGGCCAGGTTCGCCGTGGATTGCGCCCTCTACGCTCAGAACCTGCTTTCGGAGCTCACCGGGGACGACGTTGCGCTCTACGTTGGCATTCCCTTCTGTCCCACAAGATGTGCCTATTGCTCGTTTATAAGCAAGACCGCTCCCGGTGCAGACTCCGAGACCGTTGTTGAATACTTAACCTGCCTTCTCCGGGAGATCGAGGCCACGGGCAACGCCCTTAGGGCAGCGAAAAAACGGGTCTGTGCCGTTTACGTTGGCGGCGGCACGCCAACCTTCCTCTCCGCAGAACAGCTTCGGGCTCTGCTTGGAAAGATCAGAGAGAGCTTCGTTCTCGGGGAAAACTGCGAATTCACCGTTGAGGCCGGCAGACCGGACACTCTCACCCCGGAAAAGCTGAATGCCATAACGGACGGCGGAGCGACGAGAATAAGCGTTAATCCCCAGAGCTTTTCAAACCGCGTGCTGGCCTCCATCGGCCGAAGTCACAGCGCCGAGGCCGTTTACGACGCTTACCGTCTCGCCCGGGAAAAAGACGGACTTGAGATCAACATGGACCTTATCGCCGGACTTCCCGGGGACAGCGTTGCAGGCTTTGCCCAGAGCGTTTCAAACGCCGTCTCCCTTGAGCCGGAGAACATAACCGTCCACACCCTTGCGGTGAAAAAGGGCTCCGCCTTTGCAGAGCGCCATCAGGCTCAGCTCTCCTCTGAGCAGATATCCGCAATGCTGGAGGTGGGCTGGGATATCCTCCGGGAAAACGGCTACGCGCCCTACTACCTCTACCGCCAGAAATACTCCGGCGGAAGCTTTGAAAACGTCGGCTGGGCTAAGGAAGAGCGTATCTGCCGCTATAACGTCTACATGATGGAGGAGCTTTTGCCAGTTGCCGCCTGCGGAGCGGGAGCGGTGACCAAGCTCACCGACGATTCCGGCAAAAAGATAGAAAGACTTGTGAACCCCAAATACCCCGCAGACTATTGCGCCGCAATAGAGGAGATCATAGAGAAAAAAGAAATTATGACCCGGTACCTCAGTGAGGATGCCCCGGGGGAGGAGTAATAAAACTATGAAGATCGATACCGACGAGATCATTGTCATCGCCAAAAAGGCCGCAAAGGGCGCATCAAAGATCGCCGCCGCCGCAGAGGTGAAAACCGGTGAGGCTATAGACAAGGCAAAGCTTGGCTACCGCATTATGGAGCTGAAGGCCGACGCTTCTGAGCTTAAGAAGCGCATCGGAGATCTGGTCTGCCGCGCCCACAGGGGTCAGGATATCAAGCAGACCGACCTTGACGATCTGCTTTTCGAGCTGGACGCAAAGCTTGACGAGCTTGAGTCCCTCAGAGCCCGCCGTTCCGCCGCAAAGGCCGTCTGTCCCTCCTGCGGAAAGGCCTGTGCCGCCGTTTCGAAGTTCTGCGACCGCTGCGGCGCAGAGCTGGGCAAATAAATAACTGCCGGAGAGAAAAAAGCCTTGAACATACTTTTTAAGAATATCGACGTTATCACCGGCGACGGAGAGGTGCTCTACAACACCAACGTCATGGTGTCCGACGGAGTCATCTCCCACGTGGGCAAGGATCTGCCCGAAAGCTGCGGAGTTATCCAGCGCGTTGTGCCCGGCAGGGGCAGACTGCTTATGCCCGGCCTCTACAACACCCACACCCACGTCCCCATGACCGCTCTTCGGGGCTATGCGGACGATCTTCCTCTGGACAGATGGCTCAACGAGTTCATCTTCCCCATTGAGGACAAGCTTGACGCCAGATGCGCCCGCATCTGCGCCGAGATCGCAATTGCCGAAATGCTGAGAAGCGGCACCGTGTCCTTCTCAGATCAGTATTTCTTCTGCGACGAGATCGCCTCTGCCGCCGCCGCGGCAGGCATTAAGGCCAATATCTCCCGGGGAACGGTTGGAGGCGAGGATTTCGATCCCACAACCGACACCCGAATGAGAGAGCAGATCGCTCTTTACGACAAGTGGCACGGCTATGACAACGGACGTATCCGCATAGATTTTGCCGTCCACGCGGAGTATACCTCCTGCAGACCCGTCTGGGAAGCGGTCGCCCGGGAGGCAACGGACAGGGGAGCCGGAATTTCCTTCCACCTTTCCGAAACTCAGGGTGAAAACGAGCGCTGTATCGAAAAATACGACGCTACCCCCACTGAGCTGTTTTACAAAGCGGGACTTCTCGGCAAGGGCTCCTACGCCGCCCACGGAGTGTGGTGCAAGGACGAGGATATGGCGATCCTTGCCGAAACCGGCACGTCCCTCTGCCATTGTCCCGTATCCAACCTCAAGCTTGGCTCCGGTGTTGCACGTATAGCCCGGATGCAGAAGGCCGGTGTCAATGTCTGCCTCGGCACCGACGGCGCGGCCAGCAACAACAGCCTTGATATGTTTGAGGAGATGAAGTTTGCCGCCCTTATCGCCAAGGGACCCTACCACCGCCCGGCCTCCCTTCCTGCGGAAGAGGTGGTTGCAATGGCCTCTGTCAACGGCGCAAAGAGCCAGCAGAGAGCAAATTGCGGACTTGTCCGCGTGGGCTATGAGGCCGACCTTGTTATGATAAACACCAGAGTGCCCTCTCTCACCCCAAACCACGAGCCTTATTCCACTGTCGTCTACGCCGCAAACGGCAAGGACGTTGAAATGACCATGGTTCGGGGCAACGTGCTCTACGAAAAGGGCGAGTTCAAAACCCTTGACTGGGAGCGTATCCGCGAGGAGTTCTTTGCCTACGCAGCGCCCAGACTCTTCAGAGACTGATTCATAAAACGCCGCCGCTGGGGATAGATATTAACTGATATCTTATCCGGAGCGGGGGCGATGACCTTTGAATAAGAGCCTTGGGGGCGCGGCTGTGCTGGCCCTTGCCAATACGGTATGCCGGGTGCTTGGGTTTTTGTTCAAGATACCCCTTTCAAACCTTATCGGAAGCGAGGGTATGGGCTATTTCAGTCTGGCCACCCAGGTTTTCGGCGTTGCCACGTTTCCGGCCTGCGGGGGAATGCCCCTTGTGTTCGGAAGATATATTGCCGGACGTGATGCCACGGGAAAGCCCACTCTGCCTGCGCTGAAGGCCGTGTCGCCCCTGTTTTTGGTGACGGGGCTCGCGCTTGCTGGGGTGATGGGGCTGTTTTCCGGTGAGATATGCCGCCTTGCCGGGGCGGAAAATGCCCGGCCTGCGGTTTTTGCCCTTTCACCTGCAGTGTTTTTCGTTGCCGCAGAGAGTATGTACAGGGCTTATTTTCAGGGGCGTTCAATGCTGTTCCCCGGGGCGCTTGCCCAGGTCTGTGAGGCCGCGGGAAAGCTTGTCCTGGGCACGGGCTGTGCCTGGATGCTGTACCGCCGGGGCTGTTCCCCTGCGTACATTGCCGGAGGTGCGGCGGCAGGGGTGACCTTTGGAACTGCCGTTGCGGCAGGCGTGCTCAGATTCCGTCTGCGTTGCTGTGGGCGACTCCGTGGGGTACCCCGGGAAAAAGGCGTGGGAGCCGCAGTTTTGAAGGAGTCCGCCGTGATAAGCCTTGGCTCCGGGGTGATGAGTTTGCTCGGGGCTGTGGATGCGGCGGTGATAATGAACCGGCTTCTTTCCCTTGGCTTCGACCGGTCAGGCGCCGCTTCACAATACGGGATATATACGGGCTACGCCGTTACGGTCTACGCCCTGCCCTTTGCAATTACCGGGGCGGTGAACGCCTGGGTCACACCGGCGGTTGCCGGAGCCCACGCCCTTGGCTCCGGCAGGGCTCTGGGGGAAAAGCTCAGAACCGCCTTTAAGCTTTCCGGCTGTGTTGGGGCGTTTGCGGCTTTTTGCTATTTTTTGATGCCCGGAGAGATATTGGAAATATTCTTTTCCCGCAACGAGGCAGAGCTTGCCGCGCCCATGCTTTCGTGCCTTGGTGTGTCGGTCATGGCAGGGCCGCTGTGCGCTATCCTTACCTCTGCGCTGAGCGCCATGGGAAAAAACCGCCTCCCCGTTATTTCGGGGATCGTCGGGGGAGTTGTACGGGTCGCCGTTAACTATCTGCTCATAGGGATGCCCGGAGTGGGAATGCTGGGCGCACCGATTTCTGCGGGATTATCCTCGCTGATGGGCTTTTTTGCCTGTCTTGCCGGGGTAAAGCGAGAGCTTAGGCGTTACGGCGAAAAGCCGGGATTGCTTAAGGTGTTGGCTCTTCCCTGTGTGTGCGGCCTTGGAAGCGCTTTTCTTGCAAAAGAGCTCTGCCGGAATCTTTACTTTTTGCCGGGACAGAGAATTTCCGCTCTGGCAGGTCTGGCGGGGGGCGCGCTGGTCTTTTGTGCCGCGGCGTATCTTACCGGGGTGGTTTCAGACAGAGAGCTGTCTGTTTTGTTCAGGGGGAACAGATCGGGAGAATGAAAATATGGATATGAAAAAAGAAAAATATACTATGGATGAGCTCCTTGACATAATGCATATGCTCTGCGGTCCGGGAGGCTGTGCATGGGACGGCGAGCAGACCCACGGGAGCATCCGGCGCAATATGATAGAAGAGGCCTACGAGGCCTGTGAGGCCATCGACAATGACGATAAGGCGCTTTTGTGCGAGGAGCTGGGAGACGTGCTTTTGCAGGTGGTCTTCCATGCGGAGATAGAGCGCAAACAGAGCGGCTTCACCTTTGAGGACGTTGTGGACGGTGTCTGCCGCAAGCTTATCGTAAGGCATCCCCACATTTTCGGGGACGAAAAGCTGAACGCCTCCAGTGCTCAGGAGATGCTTGATGCCTGGGAAGAGATCAAGCGCCGCACGAAAAATAACAAGACCGGCGCCGAAACTCTGGATGCGGTGGCCAGAAGCCTGCCGGCTTGTATGCGCGCCGAAAAGCTTATCACCCGCGCCCAGCGTTCAGGATTTGAGTTCCCCGTGCCCGAGGAAGAGCTTTCCCGGGATATTCCCGTGGGAGAGGAGCTTTTCCTGGCTGTGGCAAGGGCGAAAAAGCTGGGTCTTGAGCCGGAGGACGAGCTTAACCGGTACAGCGAGGAGTTTATCTCCCGTTTCCGCGCCGCAGAGGAGCTTTGCGGAGGCTTTGAAGGCAAAGACAGGGCAGTAATTCTTGACGCATGGGAAAAAGCAGAGAAAAGATAGAGACTTGCAGGGGATACTTATGAACAGAGCAGAGCTTGCCGCCGCTGTGGCATACAGAACGGGGCTTACCAAAAAAGACGCCGCAGAGGCAGTCAACGCGGTGTTCGACGTTATCGTGGACACCGTAACCCAGGGCGATAAGGTCAACGTAAAGGGCTTTGGAGCCTTTGAGCCCAAGATAAAACAGGCCAGGAAGGCCCGCAATCCGCTTACGAAAGAGGTTATCGACCTGCCGAGGACCGTTGTTCCCGCCTTTAAGCCGGGAGAGCGTTTTAAGGCTTCGGTTTTGGATAACGCAGTTACCAAGGAGAAATAATAATGAGACTTGACAAATACCTTAAGGTTTCCAGACTTATAAAGCGCAGGACGGTGGCAAACGAGTCCTGCGACAACGAGCGCGTGCTGGTAAACGGAAAGCCCGCCCGTGCATCCTACGCTGTCAAGGTGGGGGACGTTATCGAGATCCGCTTTGGCTCAAGGGCATACCGCGTTCAGGTGCTTAACATTGCCGAGCACGTTGGCAAGGACCAGGCCTCTGAGCTCTACCGTGAGCTTCCCATGGAGCCCTCCGGAGAATAATAACGAAATACCGCGCATATCTATCTGCCGGGGGGATATCCCCGGCAGATTTTTTGCGGATGTTTTTGGGGAGGTGTACCGTGGAGAAAAAGGGAACGAGCAATATCGTGCTGACAAACCGAAACGCCCTCAGCATTTCGGGGGTGAGAAACGTTGAGGGCTACGACGAGGTGCAGATGGAGGTGGACACGGAGCAGGGACTGCTCTTCGTCCGGGGAAGGGGACTGAAAATACTGGGCTTTGACCGGGAAAGGGGAGAGCTTGAGGTCTGCGGGGAGGTTGAAGGCCTGCTTTACGGCAGACGGGAGGAAAAGCGTAAGCTGCTTTCCAGGCTGTTTGGATGATGGAAAATCCGGTTGCCCTGCAGGTTGGGTTTTTATGGCGGGCGGTGTGCTTCGGCGCGGTGATGGGGCTTTTTTACAGTGCGCTGGGAATTTTCAGGCACCGCAGACGAAGATGGCTCACTGCCGTTGCGGACGGTTTTTTCTGGACGGTTACAGCTCCGGTCACCTTCGTGTTTTTCATGAGGCTGAACGGCGGTGATATGAGGGTCTATCTGCTGGCCGGAGCTCTGCTTGGGGGAGCGGCGGTGTCGGGGACTCTGTTTTTGGCTACGGGATGGCAGAAAATAAAACGAAAACAGAGGCATTTGTAAGGTATGTGCAAAAATATTTTTTATAAGCCCCTTTTCTTTTCCGTCTGAATGATATATAATGTATGGTGGATACATTCGAAACCCTGCGGAGTTAAACTGTTTATGAATTTGCGTGTTGTTTTCAGCTTTGTTTTAAAAGCTTTTCTTGTTGTTGCGGCTCTTTATCTTTCGGCCACCTTTGTTTCTGTGGGCGCCAGGCTCACCAGAACCAGGGAGCTTGTTGCCGAGCTTGAGGCCGAGCTTGCCGCGCAGCGTCAGGTAAACGACGAGCTTCAGGATATGGTTGAAAACGGCATTACAGAAGATTATATAATCAAAAAAGCCAGAAGCTACGGATATGTTCTGCCCGGGGAGACCGTGTATGCAGACTTGTTCGGAAAATAAAATAAGGGGTCTTGTGTATTTATGGTCACTGTTGGAGAAATTTTGAGCGGTAAGGTCACCGGGATCACTAAATTCGGAGCATTCGTATCTTTGCCGGACGGTAAGTCCGGTCTGGTTCATATTTCCGAAATTTCCAACAGCTACGTCAGCGATATCCGAAGCTGTCTTTCCGACGGTCAGGAAGTGAAGGTAAAGGTCGTCTCAATTGACGAAAGGGGACGGATAAACCTTTCAATAAAACGTGCCAGCCTGCCCGAGCCGGCGCCGCAAAAGCCTGAAAAGGCCGCGCCGGTGGAATTTGCTCCCGCGCCCAGGGCTGTGCCTGCCGCGTCCGACAGCTTTGAGGATAAGCTCAAGGCCTTTATGAAGGCGAGTGAGAGCAAAATGTCCGACATTCGCTCTACCGCCGAAAGAAAAAACTCCGGCCGCCGTCGGGGCAGATAAGAAAACAAAACATCAAAAAAACGGAGTGGTTTTCACTCCGTTTTTCGGTTCCTTCGGTCAGATGAAAAAAAAGGCGGGGGTCCGACCCCCTTATGCCTTAAGAGCCGGACCCCCAAAATCGGGTTGGGGATAAAAGATATGAGCGTGTGCCTCACAGCCTGTATTATAAGCCGGACTCTGTGCGAATACTGTCGGAAAAGGAAAGCACCGTTTTCATTTGAAAATATTTTATTAACCATGTACCAGCCTCCTTTTCAAAAGGACAAAGCTGTGATATAATAGCCTCAGAAAAAGAAAGGAAGATCATTTGCTTATGAATACCATCGCATTTCCCCAGCTTGGCATCGAGCTGACAATCAAGCGCTTTTTCGAAATATTCGGCTTCCGTATCTACTGGTACGGAGTGATAATCGCTTTGGGCTTTGTGCTTGCTCTGGCTTACATTATGTGGCGCGGCGCAAAATTCAAGGTCAAACAGGACGACGTTATCGACTGCGCCCTTGTTGCAATGCCCCTTGCCATAATCGGCTGCCGGGTCATGTACGTTGCCTGTAACTGGGACGAGTTCAAGGGTCACTTTGTGGACGTTTTCAAAATCTGGGAGGGCGGAATTGCCATTTACGGCGGCCTTATCCTTGCGATCCTTGGGGTTTACTTTGTTTGCCGCTATAAAAAGATAAACTTCTGGAACTTTGCGGACATTGCGATCCTGGGCGTGCTCATCGGTCAGATCATCGGCCGCTGGGGAAACTTCGTAAACGGCGAGGCTTACGGCATTGACGTTGAGAACTTCTTCCTTGGCATGAGCATAAACGGAGGAGTGGACGTTCACCCCATCTTCCTCTACGAAAGCCTCTGGAACCTCATTGGCTTCGTCATTCTCCATTTCTGGAGCCGCAAGCGCCGTTTCTACGGTCAGATATTCCTGGGCTACGTTGCCTGGTATGGCATTGGCAGAGGCCTTATCGAGGGCATCCGCGCAGAGAACGTTCTCACGGTTTCAATGTTCGGAACGGATATCCGAATTTCCCAGGTGATCGCATTCGTCTCCGCCCTTGTTGCTGTGGGCTTCCTGGCATATAAGCTTCTGTTTACCGACCGCGCAGACCCGATCTTCCTGCTTAACAAGGAAGAGGCCGCCGCCTTCCGGGCAGAGGAAAAGGCCGCCCGTCTTGCCGCAAAGAACGGCGAAGACAAGGAGCCCGTGGAAGAGGATGCGGAAGAGTGCGAAGAGCCCGAAGTGTCCGAAGAGCCCAGGGAGTCCGAAGCTTCCGGGGAACAGCAAAAGACCGAAGAATAATTTTCTCTCACCGGAGGAGGTAAAACTATGGATCTCAAAGGAAAAAAGATCGCATTTCTCGGCGACAGCATAACCGAGGGCTGCGGTGTTTCGGATATCAACAATGTTTTCTGGAACCGAATTGCCCGTCAGACCGGTGCAGAGTGCTACGGCTACGGCATCGGCGGAACGAGGATCGCCCCTCAGACGAACGTTCCCCAGGGTGAGACCGATCTCTATTACGGCTCCCGGGTGGACTCCATGATCCCCGATGCGGATATCGTTGTGGTCTTTGGCGGAACCAACGACTTTGGCCACGGCGACGCCCCCTTTGGCTTTGTGGACGATACCGACGGGCGTACCTTCTGCGGCGCTCTCCACGGTCTTTGCCTTAAGCTTATCAACCGTTACCCCGACGCACAGATAGTTTTCCTCACCCCCCTTCACCGGGACAGTGAAAGCTTCGGCCCCTATAACGAGAGAGGAATTCGCCTTGCCTCCGACCTTGAGGGCTACGTGGATGCCATTATCGATATTTGCGCCTACTACGCAATTCCCGTTCTTGATCTTTTCCGTGTAAGCGGCATCCAGTCAAAGGTGCCGGTCATAAGGGAAAAGTTCATTCCCGACGGGCTCCATCCCAACGACGCCGGTCATAAGAAGATCGCAGACAAGCTTATCGGCTTTTTGGGCACGCTCTGATAACGGAATATACACCTGCGGCGGGGAAAATGCATTATTTTTCCCCGCCGCAATTTTTTTCTCTTGACATGGGGGGGAGAAGGGTGGTATAATACGGGAAAGTTAATAACCAAACCGTTGAGGCGGAGATAACGGCAGCCATGCCCTCGCAGAGAGCTCGTGGTGGTGGAAATCGGGCAGGAAACAGGTTGTCAAATGGACCGCTGAGGGTGCGGATGAACCCCGGAGAGCTTTCTTTGGGCAAGTATTTCGCAACGCGTGGGCATGCGTGAGTTGCCGGGGGTATGAGAGCGTACCTCGCTAAAGTGCACGGGTCAGGTCTGAGCTTCCCGTGAATTCAAGGTGGCACCGCGGAAAAGGCAGTTTTTTTCTTCAGCCTGTTTCGTCCTTGACAGAAGATTTTTTTAACGTTCTTTTGTCGGGGGCTTTTTTTGTACCCTCGGCGTGCCCCGGGAGGCTGTACTGTGATACCGAAAACAAAACGATGGCGACGTTTCCGCCTGTGATCAACCTGAAGCTAATTTAAAAAACAATCGATTTATTCGGAGGAAAATAAAAATGGTATACAACGATATTGATTTCAGCACCTATTTCAAGCACTATCCCGATCCCGAGGGCTTCTTCGGCAAGTACGGCGGATGCTATATCTCTCCCGAGCTCTCCAAGGCCATGGAGGAGATCACCGAGGCGTATTTCACCATCTGCAAGTCTTCCAAGTTTATAAGCGAGCTTCGCCGTATCCGCCGGGAGTTCCAGGGACGTCCCACTCCCATATCCTATCTTGAACGCCTTTCCGGCTCTTTGGGCAACGTTCAGCTCTACGTCAAGCGCGAAGACCTTAACCACACCGGCGCCCATAAGCTCAACCACTGCATGGGCGAGGCTCTGCTTGCAAAGTTTATGGGCAAGAAAAAAGTCATCGCCGAGACCGGCGCCGGCCAGCACGGTGTTGCCCTTGCCACAGCCGCCGCTTATTTTGGACTTGAGTGCGACATTTACATGGGCTCTGTGGATATCAAAAAGCAGGCTCCCAACGTTGCAAGAATGAAGATCCTGGGTGCAAACGTTGTTGAAGTCACCCACGGTCTTGCCACTCTGAAGGAAGCTGTTGACGCCGCTTTCGACGCCTACGCCAGAGAATATAAGGACAGTATCTACTGCATCGGCTCCGTTCTGGGACCCCACCCCTTCCCCATGATGGTCCGCGATTTCCAGAGCGTTGTGGGCATTGAGGCCAGAGAGCAGTTCCTTGAGATGACCGGCGAGCTTCCCGACGCCGTTGTCGCCTGTGTTGGCGGCGGTTCAAACGCAATGGGTATGTTCTCCGGATTTTTGAACGACCCCGTTGAGATCTACGGCGTTGAGCCTCTCGGCCGCGGCCCCGCTCTGGGTGACCACGCCGCAAGCCTTAAATACGGCGAAGAGGGCATTATGCACGGCTTTAACAGCATTATGCTTAAGGACGAAAACGGTGAGCCCGCTCCTGTTTACTCCGTTGCTTCCGGCCTTGACTATCCCTCCTCCGGCCCTGAGCACGCCTTCCTCCACGATATTGGCAGAGTTAAGTACGACGTTATCAACGACGAGGAGACCATCGACGCTTTCTTCACCCTCTCCCGTCTTGAGGGCATCATCCCCGCCATCGAAAGCGCCCATGCCGTTGCCTACGGCATGAAGCTTGCCAAAAAGATGGGCAAGGGCTCCGTGCTTATCAACCTCTCCGGCCGCGGCGACAAGGACATGGACTACGTCATCGAAAAATTCGGCATGAGATAAACCAAAAATAACGGTAAAAGGCTGTGCGATCTCCCCTTGATGAGAGCACAGCCTTTTGTTCTGCCAAAATTAAGGGTAAATTCACACACGGGGCTTGAAAATAAGCCGGAGAGAGGGTATAATATACCATGCAAAAGAATAACGGAAAGGTTTTACATAAATCATGAAGCTTGGTATCGTCGGACTTCCCAACGTGGGAAAGAGCACACTTTTTAACGCCATGACTGCCGGAAAGGCAGAAGCGGCAAACTATCCCTTCTGCACCATAGACCCCAACGTGGGCATCGTTACCGTTCCCGACAAGAGACTGGACGCTCTTGCCAAAATGCACGACCCCGAAAAGATCACGCCCGCCGTTGTGGAATTCGTTGACATCGCCGGTCTTGTCAAGGGCGCGTCCAAGGGCGAGGGTCTTGGAAACCGCTTTCTCTCCCACATCCGCGAGGTGGACGGCATCGTTCACGTTGTGAGATGCTTTGACAATTCCGATATCGTCCACGTTGAGGGCTCTGTTGACCCCGTCCGCGATATCGAGACCATCAACACCGAGCTCATCCTTTCGGATATCGAGCTTGTGGAGCGCAGAATCGAGCGTGCCAAAAAGCTTGCCAAGGGCGACAAGAAATTCGATGCCGAGGCCGCTCTCTTCGAGCGTCTGCTTGCCCACCTTAACGACGGTCTCACCGCCGCATCCTTCCCCTGCACCGAGGATGAAAAGCTCGTTGTTTCCGACTGTCCCACTCTTTCGGGCAAAAAGGTGCTCTATGCCGCCAACATGAGCGAGGAGGATTTTGCCGAAGGCTACGAGCAGAACGCCCGTTACATTGCCGTCAAGGAATACGCCGAGGCCTCCGGCGCCGCAGTTATTCCCGTTTGCGCCGGTATTGAGCAGGAGATCGCCGAGCTTGACGCCGAGGAGAGGCTTATGTTCCTCTCTGAGCTGGGTCTTGAAAGCTCCGGTCTTGACAGACTTATCACCGCTTCCTACGACCTGCTGGGTCTTATGAGCTTCCTCACCGCAGGCAAGCCTGAAGTCAGAGCGTGGACCATCAAAAAGGGCTTCCGCGCTCCCCAGGCCGCAGGCGTTATCCACTCCGACTTCGAGCGCGGCTTCATCCGCGCCGAGATCGTCAACTTCGACGATCTCATGGCCGTAGGCTCCATGGCCGCCGCCAAGGAAAAGGGTCTTATCCGCAGCGAGGGCAAGGAATACGTCATGCGCGACGGCGATATCTGCCTGTTCCGCTTTAACGTGTGAGGGAAAATGGGCATCAGATCTCTTTTTGAAAACAAGACCCCGGTCATGGGGCGCACCGTTGGCCGTGTTCACGTTATCGACGTGCTTCGGGGCGGCGCAATAATCGCTATGGTCGGCTATCACCTGGTCGTCGACCTCTACACTCAGGGCATCATTCCCCGTGAGGCTCTCTACAACCCCTGGCTGAACACCCTTCAGGAGATCATCGCCTGCACCTTTATTCTTTCCAGCGGTGTTTCCTGCCGGTTTTCACGGAACAATTTCCGCAGAGGCCTTATCATGCTGGGGGCGGCGGCTGTCGTTTCTCTGGTGAGCTATATCTTCAGCCCGAAGCTGTTCATCGTTTACGGCGTGCTCCATTTTCTTGCCACCGCGGCAATACTCTGGGCTCTTATCGGCAAATTGGTCGACAGACTTCCCTCCTTCGTGGTTCCTGCGGTGTGTCTGCCGGCGGCGATATTCACGGGGTTTTTCGTTGTGAACCGCACCTTTGACGTGAGATATCTCTGGATACTTGGTATCCGCCATCCGGAGTTTTCCTCGGGAGACTATTTTCCCCTCATGCCATATTTCTTTATCTACCTTATCGGCACCTGGGCGGGAAAATATATTGCCGAGGGGCGCTTTCCGGCGTGGTTTTACCGCATTTCCTGCAAACCCCTTGAGTTCATCGGCAAGCACACCATCTGGATATATCTGGCTCACCAGCCGCTCTGCATGGGCATTGCCCTGCTTATAAAGGCCCTCATCTGACCTTGGGAGGATATAATGGCAAAATCCGAAAAAATACCTTTCTGGAAAAAATTCCGTAAAGAGTCTCTCTCAAGCGGAGACATGGCGCTTTTCCTCTGTTCCTTCACGGCTATCTTCGGCATTCTCTGCTACAAGCCCGGCGGAAGCATCTATTTTCTGGTTATGTTCGGGCTCTACGCACTGTGCTGGATCACCCTTACCTTCGGTGGGGGCAGACGGCTTTTGAAGGGTACGTGGATAACCGGCCTCGTGCTCTGGGGAATGGCGCTTGTATACTGCCTTATCAACTGGATCTGGGTTGTTCCCATGGGCTCTCCGGAGACCATGAACCCAGTTCTTGCGGGACTTATGTTCGTGCTCCAGCTTCCCACCACGGCATTGCTGAACCCCGTGTTTCCTCTTTTGTACCGCCTTGGCTACGTTGCCTCGGAGGTTCCGGCAGAAAACGCCGAGTTTTTGCTCGTTCTCTGCCTTTGCTGTATGGCCATCGTGGCGCTTAGCTTTTTTGCAGGTTTTGTTTACCAGAAATACCGCGGCGACAAGCCCGTTATTCCCGCTAAGAAAAAAATGGAAGTTCCCATGGAATTCAAGGACTGACAACAAAACGAAAAGCCATTCCATCCGACAACCGGATGGAATGGCTTTTTTCGTAACGGTATTTAGTTGTTGATGCGGATGCGGCGGGAGAGTATGGTCTTTACCGGTACTCCTTCGCTGTTTGGGTACCTGAAGTGAGAATAGGCCATAAGGGCTTCGTTTTTACCCAGAGGAACCAGAGACGTGTAGCTGCAGGTCATAAGTGTGTCCGCCGTTCTTCCGGAATCGGTGCCGATTTCGAAATCAATGGGGCGCTCCCAGGTGAGACCCGTGGGGTCGGAGGTGGCGCGGAGGAAAACTCCGGGTCGGCCGTAGGAGGCAAGGGTCACGCCGCATTCAAGGGAGAGCATAACGGGGTACACGCCGACCCTGTCGAAGGGCACGGGCTTTGACCATGTGCGGCAATTGTCCGTTGAGCGGCATTTGTAGCTGTAAAGTCCGCCGCCGGTTCGCAGGAGCATAAGGTGTGAACCGTCCGGCATTTTGCAAACAAAGGGCTCGCAAAAACCTTCCCAATGGGGGTCGTCAAGGTAATAGTCCGGAGTGGTCAGAACTTCGGAATGCCAGTTCCACGTGCGTCCGTTGTCGGTGGAACGGAAAATATAAATGTTGTAGGCATCGGCGCTTAAAAGTTCTCCGGTCTCTGCGCTGTAGCCGTAGGTATAGGTGACCATGAACATGCCGCCTTCTCCGTCGGAGATGATCTGCGGCATATTGCCCAGTATGTTTTGGTATGGGTACAGGTGGAGCACGCCCTCGTGGTTACAGCAGTGCATACCGTGATGCGGCCAGTTTACCTCTGCCTTGAAACGGGTCAGACTGCCGGTGGAAGGGTCATATTCTCCGGGGAAAAGATCTGTATCGTATTCAGGTATACTGCCCGGCTCATAAATTGCCGTGCCTTCTTTTTTGCCCACCAGAACGGGGGTGTATTTTGAAAGCCAGTCCGGAACATAGGCATTCTTGCTCTCTGCCGGAACGTATTCCTTTCCATTGGCCATGATAAGGCCGCGGGCTCTTTCTTCCCGGCGGCGTGGCTGCCAGGTTTTTCCACCGTCGGAGGTCACCATTCCGCCGTGAAGATATCCGTCTGCGGAGTCCTCGTAGGCAGTGATGCTGTCTGCCCCGGTATTCCACGTGCAGACGATGTTTCCTTCGT
>SVLY01000067.1 GCA_015067715.1 Oscillospiraceae bacterium
TTATATCCGCACCTGTGCCGAAGTCAACTGCGCCATCCCTGATATACGCCGTCGTGCACCTGCCCGGGCCGTCGTTGGTATAGCCGTTTATGAGCCCGTCGGGGTTACAGCAGGGAAGCACGTAGAACGTCCAGCCGGAGAGATCCCACCGGGAAAGGCTTTCCATAAGCCGGTTTGCGGTGTAGACAAGGCACGCCCCGTCCCGGGGAAAGCCGTCCTCGTAGCCGTGGAGGCAAAAGGTGAGCACAAGCACGTCCTGCCCGGAGCCAAACTCCCAGGCCACAAGCTCTCTCCCCCGTCCGGACACGCCGTAAACTATCCTCTCTGCATCCCGGGGGCGGAAGGAAAGCAGCCCCTCAATATCCGCAGAGGCCTCCGGAGGTGGCATGAGCAAAAACGCCGCCGCGGCACAGAGCAGAACCAAAGCCCCCAGCACCCCAAAGACGGCAAGCTTTTTCTTTTTCATTTAAAAGGCATCCCCTTTCCACAGGACAGAGTATACCCCCAAATTGCAAATTTACCGCAACAAAAAAGCATACAAACGCCATACAAGCTGTATGGTTTTTGTATGCTTTATCTTTCAGACTTCTTTTTCAAGCTCTAAAAGCCGTTTTTTCAGCTCAAGCCCCAAAGCGTAGCCCACCATTGCGCCGTTCCTGCCAACGACCCGGTGACAGGGCACGATAAAGGGCAGAGGGTTTTTGTTGCAGGCCATCCCCACCGCCCTCGCTCCTCCGGGACAGCCCACGCGAAACGCAACCTCCCCGTAGGTGAGGGTTTGGCCGTAAGGTATCTTTTTCAGCTCCGCCCAGACCCGCTTTTGAAAATCGGTTCCGTCCGAAACGGTTGGAAAATCAAGCTCCTTCCGTTTCCCGGAAAACCATGCCTTTATCTGTCCAAAGACGGCATCCGACAAGGCGGTCTTTCCGGTCTCTTCCGGTTTTTCCGGGGAAAATCCTATTCTGCTCACAGCGTTCCCCCGGCAGGTAATGCTGAGCCAACCGTCCTCAAGGGGATACACCCCGGTGTGATCCGTCATAAACCTCTCCCTGAAAAAATCCGGCTGAGTCAAAAGACCCAGCCGGATGATGTTTATCTTTTTCTTACAGCAGAGCCTCGACTCTGTCGGCGGCGGGTTCGATCTCCATGGAGGTGTAGAGCTCGATGGTACCGGTGTCGGCGCACTTGGAGGCGTCGGGGTCCATGGGCAGGGCGGCCAGCAGGGGCAGGCCGAACTCAAGAGCCACGGAGGCGGTGTTGCTCTGGCCGAAGGGGTAGAGCTTTTTGCCGCAGTCGGGGCACTTGACGTAGCTCATGTTCTCAACGATGCCAAGGATCGGAATATCCATAAGACCGGCCATCTTGACGGCCTTGGCGACGATGACGGAGACGAGCTCCTGGGGACTGGTCACGACGACGATGCCGTCGATGGGAAGGCTCTGGAAAACGGTGAGGGGTACGTCGCCGGTTCCCGGAGGCATATCGACGAACATAAAGTCCACGTCGTTCCAGATAACGTCGGTCCAGAACTGCTTGACGGTGCCGGCAATGACGGGGCCGCGCCAGACAACGGGATCACTCTCGTTCTCAAGCAGAAGGTTCACGGACATAAGCTCAATGCCGGTCTTGGACCTGACGGGAAGCAGAGCATCCTCAGTTGCGCCCGCTTTTTCGCGGATGCCGAACATCTTGGGGATGGAGGGGCCGGTGATGTCTGCATCGAGCACGGCGGTCTTGTGGCCGCGGCGGTTCATGGCAACGGCCAGCATGGAGGTGACCATGGACTTGCCGACGCCGCCCTTACCGGAAACAACGCCAATGACCTTTTTTATTTTAGAGAGCTCGTGGGGAGCTTCAAGAAAGCTCTTCTTATCCCGGGACGAGCAATTGGAACTGCAGGTTGAACAGTCGTGGGTGCATTCACTCATTGCGATAATTCATCTCCTTTGGTATCTGTACTATAGTTTACCACAAAACTCCGCCAAAGTAAACCCAAAAGCAATTTATTCTTTTTTTCTTATGCAAATACTGCGTCCCGGCTGAGAGCGGCACGGCGGATCACGTCTTTTGGGTCTGCGTTTACGTCCCAAAGGGTCTCTCCAAACAGAACGCATGGCATCCAGCGGGCGCGCTCAAAGCACCCGTCCTCACACAAAAGGGTAACCGAGCCCTTTGCCGCTCCGGAGGCGACGGCCTTTCGGGCGATCTCCGTGAGACAGCCAAGGTTTTCCAGCCACCACGCCTGCTCCGTGCGGATCTCACCCCGGGCTTTTTCAAAGACCCGGCTTATCTGCTCCTGGCTGGCCTGCCCGAGGACGAAGCCGTCCCTTGCGGCCATGAATTCCGGCCAGAACAGGGTGCTGACACCCTTGAACACAAAGCCCGCCTTTTCGTTTTCTCCCCGAAGGGCAAGCATTTTGTCCGTGAGCTCACAGGTTGCCTCAAAGCCCTCCGTGTCCCAGGCGTGGTAGGCGAAGGGAAATGCTCCCCCATTCTCCCAGGTTATGGTCAGCCGGGGATCCACGTTTTCGAGATACTCCGTTGAGGTCTTGACCGCAGTTGCGTGAAGGCCGAATTCTATGTCAAGAGTGGGATATTTTTCGTAAAGGGCAGAGGCAATGCCGTTCACCCAATCCACAACGCAGGCCGCAAGGGGTCTGCCGTTGAAGTCTTTTTCGTCACACTCCGTTGCGGTCTGGAAATAGATCCCGTCTCCCCCAAGGGGCGCCCATTTATTTTCGTAGTCCGAAAGGATATGTCCGCGCCAGAATATCAGCTCCTCCGGGTCGGAAATGTCCACGTCACACTCCGTGCTCCAGCCCCAGGAAAAGCCCCAAAGCACCTTAATGCCCCGGCTGTGGGCGTAGTTTACAACCTCAAGGCCGTTCACGGGGGGAACGTCGTTCCAGATAACCGCTGTGTTCAGCTTCGTGCGGGCCATATTGTCAAAGAAGCCCCGGTAATCGTAAATGCACCGTCCCCAGGTCCATATGCCCCGCTTTGCAACCGAGGGGCAGGAAGAGATGTCGAGAGCCTCAAGGGGCTCGGCAAAGGGACGGTAGCGCTTTTCCCGGTAATATTTCCCGTAGGCAAGGCGGTCGGCGATATTGTGGAGAAAGTCCATGACCCCGTAGATAACGCCGTTCTGATCCGCCCCGGCGATTACGAGAGTCTGACCCTTTTCCGAGAGGAAGCCCTCCTCCGTTTTAATGATATAGCCCTCTGCCCCAAGGGAAGAGAGCCTTTCCCCGTATTTTCCAAGGAGGCAATTGTCGGCGGGAGTTCCGAGGAGCAAAACGCTCTGCTCCGGAGTTTCGGGCACAAAGCTCTCTGCCGGAACGCAGGGGATATTCTCACCAAGCTCGGCGCACAGCCGGGAGTGGATCTCGCTCAGGGCAAAGCCCGCGCTTCCGTAGACGATGCGCCATTTTGAGGGTACGCAGGGAACGCTCATTTTTCTCACCCCGTGTTCGTTTGATCTACCGCTCTATTATAACACAATCAAACGAAAAAGCAACAGCGGGAAAACCTTGATATGAGGCCGAAAAAATGATATAATTCTAAACGTAACAGGAATCTTACCGAAAGGTCGTGACAATACCGTGGCATCAAGCTTTTTTGCCTTTGTTGACCGCACGAAATACATAAACCGCTGGGGGCTCATGCGCTCCACCGACCCGGAAAACGTCTGTGAGCACTCAATGCAGACCGCCGTGCTTGCCCACGCCCTTGCCGTTGCCGGAAGGGACATTTTCGGCAAAAACGTCTCCCCCGAAAAAATCGCTGTTGCCGCCCTTTACCACGACGCCTCCGAAATTCTCACCGGCGACCTGCCCACCCCGGTGAAATACCGCAGCTCCGACCTTGAAACGGCCTACAAGACAGCCGAGGCCGATGCAAAGGAAAGGCTTTTTTCCACCCTGCCCGAGGGGCTGAAAAAAGGGTTCGAGGAGTCCATCTTCTTCGAAGAGCAAAATCCTGAGCTCTATTATTCCTACGTAAAAGCCGCAGACAAGCTCTCGGCCTATCTTAAATGCCAGAACGAGCTGGCCTCGGGAAACCGGGAATTCCTTCGGGCTCACCAGGGGCTTGAAAGCTCCCTTAGGAAAATGGCCGAAGAGAACGAAGAGCTGAAATGGTTCATGGAAAACGTTCTCCCAAGCTACAGTCTCACTCTGGACGACCTTTAAGTTCAAACCGATCAACGGCAAAAGGCACCTTCCGAATAAACGGAAGGTGCCTTTAAACATTCAGGTATTAAGCTCAGGCCTTTGCGGCAACAGCCTCTTTGGCTGCGGCGGCGATGTCGGCAGGGGTCATACCCATGACCTTTTCCAGGTAGGACAGCTTGCCAACTTCGCCGAAACGGTCCTTGATGCCCACGCGGCGCATAACGGTGGGGCACTTTTCGGAGAGGACTTCGGCAACTGCTCCGCCCAGAGCGCCAACGATGGAGTGGTTCTCGGCGGTGACAACGGCACGGGTCTTTGCGGCGTACTCGAGAACGGTCTTCTCGTCAAGGGGCTTGACGGTGTGGATGTTCACGACTGCGGCAGAGATGCCCTCGGCGGCCAGCATTTCGGCGGCTTCGAGAGCGCGGATGACCATGATGCCGGTGCAGAAGATAACGGTATCGGTACCGTCGCGGAGAACGTCGGCCTTGCCCAGCTCAAAGCGGTAGTCGGGGCCAAAGACGGTGTTGGCGGCGGTGCGGTGAATACGGATGTAGGTGGGCTTGCCGTTGTAGGCGATCTGGGGGATGGCCTGACGCATCTGTTCGGCGTCAACGGGCTCGAAAACGGTCATGTTGGGGATGGCGCGCATGAGAGCAACGTCTTCAACACTCATGTGGGTGCCGCCGTTGAGCTGAGCGCAGATACCGGGGTCGGTGCCGCCGATCTTAACGGGAAGATTGGCGTAGGCGCAGGAGATGGTGACCTGGTCAAGGCAGCGTCTGGTGGCAAAGGGAGTAAAGCTGTTGGCGAAGGGGATCTTTCCGCCGGCGGCAAGACCTGCGGCAACGCCGATCATGTTAGCTTCGGCAATGCCCACGTCAAAGGTGCGCTCGGGGAATTCTTTCTTGAAGTTCTTGGTGCCGTTTGCGCCCATAAGGTCGGATTCGCACAGGACGATGCGGTCATCGTTCTTTGCAAGCTGAATAAGGCCTTCGGTGTATACCGCGCGCATTTCTTTGCTGTCGAGTTCTATCTTCATAGTTCGTTATACCCTCCCAAAATCAGTTTCTGCCCAGCGCGGCAAGAGCGCTGTCCAGCTGTTCCTGGTTGACTGTGGTGCTGTGGGAAGCAACGGTGCCCTCACAGAAGTTGGCGCCCTTACCCTTGACGGTGTTGAGGATGATCATGGTGGGACGCTCGGTCTCGGTGTGAGCGGCGGCGATGGCGGCGTCGATAGCTTCAACGTCGTGGCCGCAGCAGGTGATCACGTTCCACTTAAAGGCAGTCCACTTGTCCGCAATGGGCTCGATGGAGTTGATCTCGTTGGTGGTGCCGTCGATCTGCATTCCGTTGTTGTCGCAGAAGGCGATGAGGTTGGAAAGCTTCTGGTTGCCGGCGTACATTGCGGCTTCCCAGATCTGGCCTTCCTGGCTTTCGCCGTCGCCGATGATGGCGTAGACCTTGCTGTCACGCTTGTCCAGACGGCAGGCAAGAGCGATGCCAACGGAGGCGGAGAAGCCCTGAGCCAGGGAACCGGCGGTCATGTCGATGCCGATGGTGCGGTTCATGTCGCAGTGGCTGGGCAGGTTGGTGCCGGGCTGGTTAAGGGTGAGGCACTCTTCAACGGGGAAGAAGCCGCGAAGAGCAAGAGCGGCGTAAAGGGCGGGGCCGGCATGTCCCTTGGAGAGGACGACGCGGTCACGGTCGGCCCAACGGGGCTCTTCGGGACGGATGTTAAGGCGCTTGAAGTACAGAACGGCCAGAAGGTCGCTGATGGACATTGCGCCGCCAACGTGTCCCTTTCCTATTTCCTTGAACATTTTGAGTGCAAGAGCGCGAATGTCTGTTGCTTTACCAACGAGGTAATCTTTTTCGTTGATGTCCATAGTGTTCATTCCTTTCAAAATTTATTTGATCCTGTCAAGACCGTCAAGCTTCTTGTAGGAGTGCTTGGCAATGATCTCGTCAGCAAGAGTCTCATATTCGGCGGTGCGGAGAGAGTCGTCGCAAAGGACTTCCCAATACTCAACGTCGTCCTCGCCGCAGTAGAACACGATGTGGTAGCCGTAGGAGTCGGAGAAGATGATCTCAACGTCGCCCTCGGCACGGGCTTCGTCGTAGAGCCAGGTGCTGATCTCTTCAACGACGGTGTCCACACCAACGTTTTCAACCAGACCGCCGTCCAGCATGCTGCCGGTATCCTCGGTGTACTTGAAGGCAAGCTCGCCAAAGGCTTCTGCGGTCTTGGCGCCGGCGTTGAACTCGTCAACAATGGCCTGGGCGGCGGCAAGAACTTCTTCGCTCTCAGCCTCGGAGTTCAGCAGAATGTGGCGGAAGGAGCGGGTGTTGTAGTGGTTGTCCTCGCGGGAGATAAAGTAGTAAACGTTAAGAACGTTGTCGTCGCGGTTGATAAAGGTCTGGCCGGCGACGGTGTCCTCAGCAAAGAGGATGGCGGCTTCGGCGTCCTCAAGGGAGCTGAAGGCAACCTTTTCCTTAAGGGGAGCGTAGACCTTGTCGTCGGCGTCGCCCTCGGCGTAGTTGTACTTCTTGGCCAGCATTTCAAAGCTCTTCTCGTCGGTGACGGTGTCAAGCTCGGTCTTGAGGGCAAGGGAGGCCTCGGTGATCTTCTTGTCGTCGGCTTCCTTGGTGGCATCGTCGGAATACTTCTCGCCGTTTTCGTCAAGGTGCTCGTCCAGCTCGACGGTGACGGAGAACTTCAGGAAGTTGACGCTGTCGTAGTCGTTCTTATTGTCCTTATATTCGTCGGCGATCTCCCAATCCTCGATCTCAACGTTCTCAAAGAGGCTGGTGCTGTAGAGGTTGGCGATAACCTCGCGGCGGATGGCGGCCTCGAAGCTCTCTTCGGTGACGCAGTTGCCGTAGTAGTATCTGAGGTAGGAAAGGTAGCTTGCGCCGTTTGCCTCAGCCTCGACCTTGGTGTCGGCGACGGTCTGGGCAACGCTGCGGGCGATCTGATCCTCGATGCCGGGAGTCTGGAGGAATCCGGCGGCTTCGGCTTCGTTGTTCAGAAGAACGTAGTTGTAGTAGGCGGTGACGGCCTGGTCAAGAACGTAGTCGCCCCAGGTGGCGTAGTCGGGGACTTTATCCTCGTCGGCGTCCTGGGTGTAGGCCTGCTTGAACAGGGACTTGGAGAAATCGATGCCGTAAACGTCGATTCCGTACTGAGTGTAGTAAGTATAGGCAGTGGAATTGAGGGAGACCTTGTAAAGGTTATAGTAGTAATCCACGTCGCTGGCCTTATAGGTCTCGCCGTCGATGACGATACCGTCGGCCATACGGATAAGGGTTCCGTTCTTGTTGATGGCGCTGACAGTAAGAATTCCGGCAGAGCCCAGAAGAATGATGACAACCAGAGCCCAGATAAGAACCTTTTTAAGGATGGGGCTCATTGTCTTCTTCACGACGACCTCGGTTACAGGTGCGTTCGCTTTTTTCATTTTAATGCGGTTAGACTTGCTCACGGTGACGACCTCCACAATGCTCCCCTGCAAGCGTTGGGGAGCGATAATAAATGGCGCCGGCGTTATCCGGCAAAATTTCATACCCTAATATTGTACACTATTTTCGTCAAATAGTAAACTCTTTTTTTCGCGGTTTGACCCAAAACATTGAAAAATTTTCTGTAAACTTTTTGATCCTCACCCCCACATAAGCAAAACCGCCGCCGCGCTCGCCCCACAGGCCGCAAGCTCGGTCACCATCGCAACGGGCAGGGCCCACCGCGAGCGTCTCACCCCGGCGGCGTTGAGGCAGACGTTTGCAGTGTAGAGGGTGGTCTCCGACGAGCCCAGTATCACCGCCGCCAGCCTTCCCACAAGGCTGTCCGGCCCGTGGGTCTCCATAAGCTCGGCGGCGGTGGCGATGGCACCGCTTCCCGAAAAGGGGCGCACCACCAAAAGCGGCGCGATCTCTCCGGGAAGGCCGACCCGGGAGAGCAGTCTTCCCGCTCCGTCGGAGAAAACCGCGAGCAGACCCGAAGCTCTGAGCATATACACCCCAACCAGCAACCCCACCAGCCCCGGAAGGATCCCCGCCGCCACTTTGAGCCCCGTCATGGCCCCGTGGGACACGGCGTCCATGGCGTCCACTCCCCTCACGGCGGAGGCCACCGCCGCAACCAGTATCAAAAGGGGCAATATCACCCCACAAAGCATTCCCAGCGTCATTTTCTTTTCCTCCCCTTTCCGAAAAGCTTTTCCGCCAAAAACATCGCCCCCAGCCCCACGCAAAGCGCCGCCCCGGAGGATATCCACACCGCCGGAACAATGTCAAAGGGCGCCTCCGATCCAAGCCCCGCACGTATTGAGCACACGGTCATTGGCAAAAGCTGAAGGCTTGCGGTGTTCAGCACGATGAGCCGGCAGAGCTCCGCAGAGGCAACACCTCCCTCACAGCGCTTTCCCAAAGCTTTTGAGGCGCGTATGCTCAGAGGCGTGGCCGCGTTTCCAAGCCCCAGAACGTTTGCGCCGATGTTCGCGGCGATAAGCGCCGTATCCCCGTGACGTTTTGCCTCCGGAAAAAGCCTCCCCATCACCGGGCTCAAAAGCCGATTCAGCCCTCCAAGGGCGCCCACACGGGTGAGAAGCTCCGTAAGCCCCGACCAGAGACACATGGGTGCCAGCATTGCCATGCACAGGTTCACCGCCGCCTTTGCACCGTCCATTGCCCCCTGTCCCACCGCCTCTATTCGCCCCGTCGCCGCGCCGTAGACCACCGAGAGCACCACCATTGCGATCCATATGTAAGTGAGCAAGTCCGAATCACCTCCGTTATATTTGAATAATACGCCGCATTTTCCCCGCTGATGCCCGCTTTGCTTCAAAAGGGAGCGTGTCCGCCGTTTTTTTGTTGACTAAACCGCCCCGCACTGCTATAATATAGGCGTAGAAAAGTGCCGTATATATGGAAAGGACAATTATCATGACGGGATATGACAAGGGCGCTCTCATCGTTATCGAGGGCATAGACGGTTCCGGAAAGACCACACAGTACGAAAGGCTTATCTCCACCCTTTCCGCCAGCGGGATCGCCTGCTGCGGCACCAGCTTTCCCAATTACGAAAGCGTTTCCGGCGCGCTGGTAAAGGCCTATCTCGGGGGCGCCTTCGGAACCGACCCGGACTCCGTAAACGCCTTTGCCGCTTCCTCTTTCTTCGCAGTTGACAGATACGCCTCCTTCAAAACCGACCCCTGGGGAGATACCTACCGCAGCGGCGGACTTGTTATCAGCGCAAGATACACCACCTCAAACGCCATTCACCAGGCCGCAAAGCTCTCCCCGGAAAAACGGGACGGGTTTTTCACCTGGCTTGAGGACTACGAATACAACCACCTCGACCTGCCCCGTCCCGACGCGGTATTCTTCCTTGACCTGCCCGTTGAGATCGCCATAGACCACATCCTCTCCCGCGAGGCCGAAACCGGCGTTCCACGGGACATTCACGAGCGGGATTTCTCCTACCTTCGCGCCTGCGCCGAGGCCGCAGACCACGCGGCGGAGTTTTTCGGCTGGACAAGAATAAAGGTCGCCGAAAACGGAAAAATGCTCTCTCCCGACTCCATCGGCCAGGAGCTGGTCGCCCGAACCTTTTCACTTGAAGCCATAAAAGAAAGACGGTACTGATCCCTTGGAATTCCAAAACGTTTCGGCGGAGCTTTTGCCCCCCATTGCACGGTGCGTTTCCGCCTCCGGCTGTATGGCCTGCGACTTCACCCCGGTGAACCTGTTCATCTGGCGGAACATTTACAAAAACGAGATCGCCCTTGAAAAGGGTTTTCTTTTCAGAAGGTCCTTTACCTCCGAAGGTTCTCCCCGGTACACCTTTCCCCTTGGTGCCGGAGATCCCGCGGAGGCTCTGGAGCTGATCCTTGACGATTCCCGCCGGAACTGCGCGCCCCTGTGCTTTTCCGGCCTTACCGACGGTCAGCTTGAGACGGTGCTGTCCCATTTTCCGGAAAAGGAGTTTGAGCTCGTCCCACGGCGTGACAGGGCGGACTATATCTACTCTGCCGAGACTCTTGCCACCCTTTCGGGAAAGAAATTCCACGCCAAGCGGAATTTTATAAACCGCTTTACCCAGAAATACGGCGACAGCGCCCGTATTTCCCCCATAACTCCCGGGGACATACCCGAAATTCTGGAATATTCCCGCCACTGGTGCCAAGCCAACGGGTGCCGCCACGGTGAGGGGCTCGAAAAAGAGGCCTGCGCTATCTCCGACGCCCTTGCCAACTGGGAAATGCTTGGGCTGTTCGGCGCCGTGCTCCGCATTGACGGAAGGGTGTGCGCCTTCAACTTTGCCTCCCACATCAACCCCACCGCCGCCGACGTTCACGTTGAAAAGGCGGAGGATTCCATAGAGGGCAGCTACGCCGTTATCAACAACGCTCTGGCAAAAATGCTCGCCCCCAAATACCGCTATTTGAACCGCGAGGAGGACATGGACCTTCCCGGTCTGCGCCAGGCAAAGCTTTCTTACCGGCCGGAGATACTCCTTACACGCACCGACGCAAGGGAAAAGCCATGACGGATAGAGAGCTTTTCGACCTCTTTTGCACCTGTTTTCCCCACGACTCACCGGAGTATATCTCAGAGGTCATAAACAAAGTCGCAGCTCCGGATATCACCCTCACCCAGCCCGGCGCCGCCGTGCTGGTGCCCCGGTTCAACCTTTCAAACGGACAGAGCTTTGGCTACGTCTACTGCCTTTGCACAGCCCCGGAGCACCGGGGAAAAGGGCTTATGAGCCGTCTTCTCTCCCTCGCCGAGGAGCTTTGCGCCGCCCGGGGGGACAGCTTCGTCGCTCTCGTGCCCGCAAGTCCGGAGCTCGGCCTGACCTACGGCCGCCGGGGCTACCGCCCCGTGGGCTTTCGCAAAACGGGCGGTGTTCTCTCTCCGACCCTTCCCGGAAGGCGCGCAACGGAGAGGGATATTCCCGCGCTGAACCGGTTTTATGAAGAGGAATTTGGAAATACTGTTCACGTGCGCCGGGACGAGAAGCTCTGGAAAACCCTGATGGCGCTGTACTCCGCGGACGGCGGCGGCATCTTTCTGTCCGACGGCGGATATCTCTTTGCAGAGGCCGCAGAAGGCGGACTTGTGATCCGGGAAAAAGCCGGTACGCCCCTGCCGGACAGAGCCGCTTTTGCTCTCCCCGCTGCCGCCGGCACGCCCCACGTGCTTGCCAAGGGCAATATCTGCCCCGGGCTGGAGCTTAATTTGCTTTTCGACTGATATATTGATCACAATGATCCCATAAATAAATGAAGGGAGCCTTTTACAATGGCAAAAACCGTTTACGTACTTTTGGCAGAGGGCTTTGAAGAGATCGAAGCCATAACCCCCGCAGATATTCTTCGCCGCATGGAGGCCGACGTTAAGCTTGTGGGCGTCAGCTCAAAGCTTGTCCGTGGGGCTCACGGCATTGAGCTCACCGCCGATGTCACGCTCAACCGCGCCGCAAAGGAAGTTCCCGATTGCGTTATTCTCCCCGGCGGAATGCCCGGCGCAAAAAATCTGGACGCCTGCCGTCCCGTGCGCGAGCTGGTTGCCCGGGTGGCAGAAAACGGCGGTGTTGTCGCCGCTATCTGCGCCGCGCCCATGGTTCTGGGCAGAATGGGTCTGCTGAAAGGCAAAAACGCCACCTGCTACCCCGGCTTTGAGGAGCATCTCGAGGGCGCGACCCTCGTCCGTCAGGGCGTTGTGACGGACGGCAATTTCGTCACCGGCAACGGCCCCGGAGCCGCCGCAGACTTTGGCTTTGCCATAGGTTCTCTGCTCTCCGACGAGGTCACCGCCGCCTTCACCCGCCGTTCCATGCAGTATTAAGCAAAAAAAGCGCTTCCCCCGTCCCCGGGGAAAAAGGGGACAGGGGAAGCAGTCAGGCTGTGTTTTTGTTTTTTTAGTCGCCGCAGCAGGTGAACAGAAGGATCGCGGCGATGATGAGGATGATCCAGAGGGAGCAGTTGTCGCGGTCAAAAAGATTGCAGCACATGTTTTTAAACCTCGCATTTATATAAGTTTCGGTCTGACGCCTCCGGGGTCTTTGGCTCCCGGCCGTCTTCGCTCCATACTATGCCCAAGTGCAAAAAAATGTTTATACCCAAGAGGAAAGCCTATGAACAGGGAAAAACAGGAAATTCCTGCCAACGAAAACGAATTTGAAGAGAGCTCTGTGGACATTCGCGCCGCAGAAGAATACGAGGATCGCCCAAGCGCCAAAAAGACCACCGGCACAGGATGTTTTCCTGCGCTGTGCTACTGCATGCTCATACTCGGCATCTCCATCGTTCTCTCCGCCATTGCCGTTTTTGCCGTGAACGACGTTTTTGCCCTTGTGAAGGCAGACGTTACAACCAATTTCACCGTTGTGGACACCGACGATATCGACACCATCTCAGACAGGCTCTCCGACCAGGGAATTATCCGTTACCCCAGGCTTTTCAAGCTCTACGCAGTTCTCACGGAAAACACCGACAATATCGCCCCCGGCGAATATCTGATCTCCTCCTCCATGGATTACCGCAACATTCTCAACGAGATCCAGGAGGTCGTCTCCTCCAAAAAGACCGTCACCGTTATGATCCCCGAGGGTATGGAACAGGACGAGATCTTTGCTCTTCTGGACGAGATGGGCGTTTGCGAGGAGTGGAGACTTCGGGCCTTTGCCAAGTATTACGATTTCGGCTACAGCTTTTTAGAGGGTCTGCCCTATACCGACAACCGCCTTGAGGGCTATCTTTTCCCGGACACCTATATTTTCTACGAAAACGACGATCCCCAGCGTGTGCTCAGCCGTATGCTCTACAACTTCCGCACCAAGTGGGACGTGGACATGAAAGCCCGCCTTGAGAACATCAGTATGGACATGAGCGATATTATCATTATCGCTTCGATGATCGAAAAAGAGGCGCGCTTTGACGACGAGCGTACACTTATCTCATCGGTTATCCACAACCGCCTCCGCAACGACAGATTCCCCCACCTTCAGATAGACGCCACCGTTCTCTACGCCATTGGCGAGCGCAAGGAAGAGCTCACCAAAGAAGATCTGGCCATAGACAGCCCCTATAACACCTACGTCTGCGAGGGTCTGCCCGCAGGCCCCATCTGCAACCCCGGACGCGCCGCGATTTACGCCGCGCTCTACCCCGAGGAGACGGATTTTTACTACTACGTTGCCCAGGGCAACGGCTATCACCTGTTTGCCGAGACTTATTACGAGCACCAGCAGAACATCGACGCCGTCGAGGCCATGAAGGAGCTTGAACAGTGAGCATATCCTTTGAATGCGACTACACTCTTGGGGCTCATCCCAGGATACTGGATGCCCTTGTTGCCACCAATTTCTCCCACCAGCCGGGCTACGGCGAGGATGAGTTCACCCTTGCCGCCCAAAAGGCCATTCTTTCTGCCGCAGGATGTCCCGGGGGCGAGGTGTTTTTGCTCTCCGGCGGAACTCAGACAAACCGCACCGTGATCTCCGCCGTGCTCTCCGTTTACGAGGGAGTGATCGCCGCCCAAACGGGACATATCGCCGTTCACGAGGCAGGCGCCATCGAGGCCTCCGGCCACAAGGTGCTCACCCTTCCCTCCCACGCGGGAAAGCTCAGCGCCGACGACCTTGAGAACTTTATGGCCGCCTTCAACGCCGACCCCACCCGGGCTCACACGGTCTGGCCGGGCATGGTCTACGTTTCCCAGCCCACGGAATACGGTACGGTCTATTCCCGGGAGGAGCTCACCGGGCTTTACCGGGTCTGCCGGGAGCACGGGCTTTACTTTTACATTGACGGCGCACGTCTGGGCTACGCACTTGAGGGCGGCTTTGACGGCACTCTGGCAGACATCGCCGCCAGCTGTGACGGTTTTTACGTCGGCGGAACCAAGGTCGGCTGTCTCTGCGGAGAGGCCCTTGTTTTCCCCAAGGGCGCACCGAAGCACTTTTTCACCACCGTCAAGCAAAACGGCGCACTGCTTGCAAAGGGCAGGCTTTTGGGCGTGCAGTTCAAGACTCTGTTCGAGGACGGGCTCTATTTTGAAATAAGCCGCAACGCCATAGAAAAGGCCGACCGTATGCGCAGGCTGTTTTCCGGGCTGGGCTTTGAATTTCTGCTTCCCACCGCCACAAATCAGATCTTTGTTATAATGGAAAAGAACCTTGCCCAAAGGCTTTCCGAACAGGTTCGCTTTGGCTTCTGGGAGCCCTACAGCGCCACCCACGACGTCTACCGCTTTGCCTCCTGCTGGGCAACCACGGACGGGGATGTCGATTTCCTCGAAAGCGCCCTGCGGCGAGCCCTCTGACACCCCCCCATAAAAAAAATAATGATCCCCCCGTGGAACGGGGGGTTTTTCATTTTCGGGCATAGCCCTAAACATTACTGGCTGCGCACAAGTGCGCCTTATATTGGCCTGCCAGCCACGCAATTGTTACTTGCTACCCATAAA
>SVLY01000068.1 GCA_015067715.1 Oscillospiraceae bacterium
GCTTAACGACTGTAAATACGGCTACAGCGCAAACGGCTCGGACATTGCCCTTTCCCTTCTCCGGGGAACAGCATTCCCAAACCCCGATGCCGACCGGGAACACCACAGCTTTACCTATTCCTTCCTGCCCCATGCGGGCGATCTTGCCTCAAGCACGGTTATCGAAAACGGCTATCTGCTGAACGTGCCCATGGAGGCATTTGTTAAGACCGACGACGGCGGAGAACTTGAGAGAGAGTTCTCTCTTGCGCGGGTCATTTCCGGCTCTGCCGTTATCGAGGCTGTAAAGCCTGCCGAAAACGGAGACGGATTTATACTCCGTCTTTACGAGCCCCGGGGAAGAAGGTCGAAGGTCAGCCTCGGCTTTGGATTTGCCGCCGACGTTGAAAAGACGGATCTTGGGGAGGTCAGTTCCGTTCCCATTGGACAGAACACCCGCCGGACCGACCTTGAGCTCAGCGCTTTTGAAATCGTAACGCTCCGTCTCAGAGCGACAGAAAACAGATAAGGAGGGAGCACTGAACATGGTAAACACAAAGATATCTGACAAATATTTCCGCCTCGCCCAAACGGGAAGAGTGCTTTCGGAGATCCGCTCCCTTGCAACTCCTCTGTCACTCTCCCTTCCCGGCTGGAAATTTTCCTACGGTGACTTCAACGGCCCGGAAGACCCGGCATACGACGACTCTGCCTGGGATACGCTCAGGGATGGCTACGATTCCTACGGAGGGCTGAACACCTATTTCTGGCTTCGCCGCACCGTTACTCTGCCGGAGGATTTTGATGGACAGACCGTCCGGCTCTGCGTCTCCACCTGCCCAAACGAGGGCTGGCACAAGACAAACCCCAACTTTATCGTTTTTATCAACGGAAAGGCCGCTTCCGCTTTTGACAGAAACCACCGGGAGCTTACCCTCAGCCTTTCCGCAAAAGCCGGAGAGAGCTTCTCCGTCGCCCTTAAAGGCTTTACCGCAATGAAGGGGCACGCAAGCTGTTCCTTTTCCGCTTCTGTCAAATCCGTTGACGCCCGAATCGAAAAATTTTACTACGACGTAAAGGTCCCCCTTGACGTTGCATCGGAGCTTGACGACCGTGACCCCGCAAGGCTTCGCATGGAGTATCTGCTCGACCGGGCGCTGAGCTTTGTGGACATGAGAAACCCCGGAAGCCAGGAGTTTTTTGAAAGCATGACCCAGGCTCAGGATTTCATGGACAGGGAAGTTTACGGCGAATTCTGCCGGGAGAATCCTGCCGTGTTCACACGAGTCATCGGTCACACACATCTTGACGTGGCATGGCTATGGCCCATACGTCAGACCAGAGAAAAGACCGCCAGAACCTTTGCCAATATGCTCCATTATATGGAGGAATACCCGGAGTTTAAATTCATGTCCTCCCAGCCCTGTATTTACAACTGGGTGAAGCAGGACTATCCCGAGCTTTTCCAGCGTATCCGCAAGGCCGTAAAAGACGGCAGATGGGAAGCCGAGGGCGGAATGTGGGTGGAGGCAGACTGCAATCTCACCTCCGGCGAGGGCTTTGTAAGGCAGTTCCTCTACGGAAAGAGATTCCTTGCCGACGAGTTCGGCGTGGATTCGAAAATTCTCTGGCTTCCGGACGTTTTCGGCTACTCTGCCGCACTGCCCCAGATACTTAAAAAATGCGGCATCGACTATTTCATGACCACGAAGATCTCATGGAACAACTACGACCGCATTCCCAACGACACCTTCATGTGGCGCGGCATCGACGGCACCGAGGTATTCTCACACTTTATCTGCGTCTGTGATATTCTCAACGCACAGAAGGGCGAGGGTATCTCCACCTATAACGGAAATCTTAATGCGTCCCAGATGATGGGCTCGGTCAGACGCTTTTTGAACGGAGATATCTGCAACGAGACTCTTGCCAGCGTAGGATATGGCGACGGCGGCGGCGGAACCACCCGTGAGATGATCGAAAACGGACGCAGGCTCGCCAAAAATATTCCCGGCGCTCCGGGAGTATATTGGGACTTTGCCCTGCCCTATTTCCAAAAATGGGAGAAGGAGCTTTCCGGTGATCCCTATCTTGAAAAATGGGTCGGCGAGCTCTACCTTGAGTTCCACCGCGGCACGCTCACCTCTCAGGCAAACAACAAACGCGACAACCGCAAGAGCGAGTTTTTGTACCAGACCGCAGAGACCCTTTGCTATACGGACAGGCTTCTTACAGGCGGCGCTTACCCCAAGGAGACTTTCGACAAAAACTGGCTTTTGATCCTCACAAACCAGTTCCATGATATTCTTCCCGGCTCGTCCATCAAAGAAGTCTACGAGGATTCCGCAAGGGACTACAACCTTGTTCTGGGCGAGGGAAAAGCCGCCGTCAACAGCGCTCTTGATTCCATCGTTTCAAAAGTACGCGCCGAGGGAGACAGCGTTCTCTGCTATAACCCCACAGGCTTTGACAAAATCGGCCAGATATGCACTGTTGAAGGAGAATACGCCGTCTATGACGGAGAAGAAAAGATCAATTACTCAGCTTCCAACGGAAAGACGGAGTTTTTCGTTCCTGCCCTTCCCTCAAAGGGCTACAAGGTATTCCGCCTTGGCGCACCGGAAAAGAGCGCCGCTGCGCTCAGGCAGGGCAACACCGTTGAGACCCCCTTCTACACTGCGGTGGTGGATTCCAACGGCGAGATATGCTCTCTTACGGAAAAGTCCACCGGCATTCAGCTTTGCGCCCCGGGAGAGACTCTTAACCGCCTTGTTGCCTACGACGATCACCCCTACAAGTACGACGCATGGGAGCTTGCCCCCTATTACACCGAGCAGGCCTTCCTGCCCGAGACTCTCTCCTGGGAATGGATACAGGACGACGGTCTTGTTTCCAGACTTCGTACCGTGAAAAAGCTTGGAGACTCCGTTATAACCCAGGTCACCAGCTTCTACGCAGATAAGCCCGGAATCGACGTTTCCTGTAACGTTGACTGGAAAGCCTCCCACACGATCCTTAAGGCCCATTTCCCCACCTCCGTCCGCACAGATCACGCCACCTACGATATCCAGTTTGGTTCCATTTCCCGGGAAAACAACCGGAACACCTCGTGGCAGTTTGCAAAATTCGAGGTCTGCGGCCACAAGTGGGCGGATATATCCGACGGCGGATGCGGCCTTGGGGTGCTTTCGGAGAGCAAATACGGCTGGAGCTGTCTTGGGGGCGAGCTTACTCTCAGCCTTCTTCGCGCTCCCACAGACCCCGACCCAACTGCGGACAGACATACCCACGATTTCGCCTATTCCATCGTTCCCCACGCCGGAGATTTTGCCTCCGGCAGGATCGTTCCCATGAGCTATGCGTTCAATTGCCCGGCAATGACACGCCTTTTGCCTGCAAACCCCGCCGGAGAGCTTGAACCGGAATTCAGCCTTGTCTCCTCGGACAGGGAAAACGTTGTTATCGGCGCTGTTAAGCGCGCAGAAGACGACGGTAGCCTTATCGTCCGCATAAACGAGGAGCACAATTCTCTCACCGAGACTCTTCTCACCTTCCCCCGTCCCCTCGCCTCCTGCGAGCTAGTATCCCTCACCGAGCAGGAGACCTACGGCCCCGTTGCGTTCAATGGCAACAAGGTCCGTCTTACCGTTAAGCCCTTTGAGATAATAACTCTCAAAGTTAATTTTGCTTAAAAGATAAAAGGAGAAACAATCATGGAAAACAAGGTCTATTTTATCGGCAACGCCCATCTCGACCCTGTTTGGCAATGGAGATTCCCCGAGGGTCTCTCCCTTGTCAAATCCACATTCCAGGCCGCCCTTGACCGCATGGAAGAGTATCCCGATTACGTTTTCACCTCCGCCTGCGCCAGCTATTATAAGTGGCTCGAGCGCACAGAACCCGAGCTTTTCTGCCGTATCAAAGAAATGGTTCGCCAGGGCAGATGGAGCATCACCGGCGGAATGTGGGTCCAGCCGGACTGCAATATCCCCTCCGGCGAGGCCTTTGCCCGTCACTTCCTCTATTCTCAGAAATTCTTCAAGGAAAACTTCGGCGTAACCGTTAACACCAGCTACAACGTAGACTCCTTCGGCCACAACGGAATGCTGCCCCAGCTTATGATCAAGAGCGGCATTGAGAACTACGTTTACCACCGTCCCGACGCCATCCGCGAAAAGCCCGGCATGACCACCGAGCCCCTCCACCTGTGGGAAAGCCCGGACGGAAGCCGAATTCTCTGCTGGCACATTCCCGACGGCTACGGCGGAGATATCTTTGACGAGCGCACCAAGCGCTTTGAAAGCTACGGTTACCCTGCCATGTTCTTCTACGGCGTCGGCAACCACGGCGGCGGCCCCACCATTGAGGCTCTTGACAAGCTCGAAGACATGAGAAAGACCGACCCCGAAAAATACCTCTACTCTTCTCCCGCAGAATACTTCGCCGACGTGAGAGAAACCGTTGATCTTGACAAGCTTGACGTGGTTAGCGAGGATCTTCAGCACCACGCCAGCGGCTGCTACAGCGCAAACTCCACCGTAAAGGCCATGAACCGCCGCGCCGAGGAAAGCCTTGTCCGGGCAGAGAAAATGAACGTACTTGCTTCCGCTCTTACCGGCGCTCCCTCTTATCAGGATCGCATCGAGCGTGCCTGGGAGAGAGTTATGTTCAACCAGTTCCACGATATTCTCGCCGGCTGCTCCATTAAGCCTGCCTACCGCGACGCCTACGACGCCTTTGGCGCCGCCGCACTTGTGGGCACCGAGACATCTGCCGCCGCTTCCGAGCACATCAGCTGGAGAGTTAACACCACCAAGATCCTGGAGAAAAAGCCCAGCATCAAGCGTGACCGTCTCTGGCTTCGCGAGGGCGAGGGTTGCCCCATGGTCGTCTTCAACCCTCATTCCTTCCCCGTGAAGACCATGATCTCCTTTGGCATTGGCTGGGTATCCGGCGTTGTAGACTCCAACGACAACGAGGTTCCCTTCCAGCTCGTCCGCGCACCCTATACCGACGGACGCCACTTCCTTCAGTGCCTCTTCGAGGTTGAGCTGGAGCCCTACGGCTACTCGACCTATTTTATCTACAAGGAAGAGCAAAACTACCAGCCCAAGCCCATTGAAAACGAGTTTGTGGCCACGGGAAACTCCATTGAAAACAGCAAGGTCAAGCTTGTGTTCGACACCCATAACGGCACCGTTAAGAGCTTTATCGACAAGGAGACCGGCCGTGAGCTCACCAAGGGCGGCCTTGGACGCGGCGTTATCGTGGACGACTCCAATGCGGACACCTGGTCCCATATGCTGTTCACCTTCGACCGTGACGTCGGCGAGTTCTCCGATGCAAGCATCAAGGTCGTGGAGGAAGGCCCCATTCGCATGACCGTCCGCGTTACCACCACCTATAACCGCTCCACCCTTACCCAGTACTATTCTCTTTCCCGCGGCTCCAACCACGTTGACGTCAGAGTAAAGCTTGACTTCCACGAGCATTACCGCATGCTGAAGCTCTCCTTCCCCGTGGCAATCGAAGATCCCAAGGTCGTCTACTCCATGCCCTTTGGCTTCATCGAAAAGAAGCCCAACGGCGAGGAAGAGCCCTCCCAGAGATGGGTCGACGTCTGCTCTGAGACCGGCGAAGGTCTTGCAATTGCAAACAACTGCAAATACTCCTTCAGCTGTGCCGGAAACGAGCTCCGCATGGTTGCCGCCAGAGGCTGTGCCTTCCTGGACCACTACGGCCAGCCCTACCGCGACGATGAGATCGAGTTCATCGACCAGGGCGAACAGACCTTTGAGTATACCCTTATTCCCCACGGCACTTCCCGCACCGACGTCGTCCGCACTGCGGCAGTTCTCAATATGCCCTGCGAGCTCTACATGGAGACACACCACCGCGGAGGTCTTGACCCCGTCTATTCCGGCATGAGCGTAAGCGTACCCAACGTTATCGTCGAGGCTATCAAGCCCGCAGAAAACGGCCTTGGCACCGTTATCCGCGCATACGAGAGCGAGGGTATTCCCGTTGAAGCCGAGATCGACCTCAAGTTCATCTCCCGCAAGGTAAATGCAAGCTTCAAGGCTCAGGAGATAAAGACCATCTTCATTCCCGCCGACGGCGGCGAGGCCAGAGAGATTCTTATCACCGAACAGGACGCCTGACGAGGTAAAAAGCCATGCTGCTTTACGTAATTCGCCACGGCGATCCCGATTACGCCAAAGACAGCCTGACGCCACTTGGTTGGCGTCAGGCTGAGGCAGTCGGCAAACGCCTTGCACAGGCCGGCATAAACAGAGTCTTCAGCTCGCCTCTCGGTCGGGCAAAGGATACGGCGAAACCTCTCTGCGAGCTTTTGCATAAGGAGCTCACCGTTCTGGACTGGCTCAGCGAGCACGACGCATGGAACGACATAAGCTGTGATAACGGAAAAGGCGGGAAGAACTTCGTGTTCAACGTCCACGGATCTCAGGCGTTCAAAACCGACGATTTGCTCTATATCTCTCCCGAGGAGTACGACAAAACCGAGAAGGCCTTTGGCATGAGCGTTGAAAAAGCCTGGCAGAGAGTTGGCCAGGGCTCGGACAAGCTCATGGAAGAGCTGGGATATACCCGTATCTCCCGGGCGCTCTACGAGGCCTCTCCGGGCTCGGAAGAGCACGTTGCCGTCTTTTGCCACGAGGGCGCCAGCATGGTCTGGCTTTCTTATCTCATGGGCATTCCGGCGCATATCTTCTGGTCAAGCTTCAATATCACCCACTCTGCGGTGAGCATTTTCCGCTTTGCCCCAAACGGCGTAACAAACGCCCGTGCTCTTGCCATGTGCGACACCTCCCATCTCTACGCTGAGGGTCTGCCCCTGTTGCACCAGAACTGGCTGAAGTATTGATCCGCAACTAAATAAAAACATCCCCGGCGGTTAAATTCCGTCGGGGATGTTTTGGGTTCAGAAGCAGATCACTTCCGGCAAATGCCGGGAAAATATATGTGAGGTAAGAAAAGGTGAGGATGTGAGATGTAATTATGGGGTCTATATTCCCCGGGGTTTGACTTGTTTTCTGCTCTGAACGAAATGGATTATACTACGGGAATGTATACTACCTGTATCCAAACGCCATCGGGGATGTAAATTAACCCCAAATTCAGTATTCATACATGGCGGTCACCAGCCACTCTCCGGATTCCTGCTTAATAACGGTAAAGTTTCCGGAGAAGTTTATCCACCCCTCCCACTCCCCGTGCAACTTACGTGCGGCGCCGGCGTAGATAAAATGCTCCATAAAAGCAGGTTTTACGTTGTAGCTGAGAAACAGCCTTGCATACTCCCCGTCTGCGGAGAGCTCGTTAAGAGTGCATTCCAAAACAACGTAATCCTCGGTGCGCTGGTAATTTGAGGGGGCAAGCTCCTGCCATCTGGCGGCAAAAACATCACCGAAGACCGCACTCAGCTCTTCGCTGTTGTCACAGGTGAAAACAACGTCCCTGTGAGCCTCGGCGGTGTGGACCTTCCTTAAAGTATAATCCCAATTATCCCAATCGTCTGCGAGAGGGGTACCGGAAAGGTCATAACAGCTGCTCTCACGGTCGCCGTTTGAGATCTCGCAAACGCAGGAAAGCCCATTGTGTAACGTGAACCTTAGGGGAGAATTTTCAAATTCAAAGGAAATATAGTTTTCCCCCTCCGGTCTCTCCGTTGCGACAGTGATAATGTCTGTGACCCTGGCCATCTCCGAAACGATCTCTGATATATCCTCCGCAGGGAGCGGCGCGATGATATGAGCGACGCCATTCTCAAAGATCGTAACGGTGATTTCCGGCGAGGTTGCGAGAATGCTATCAATAAGCTCAGTGTTGCCCATGGGTTCAGAAACTATGCCAATGCTTTCAAGGGTGAGATCCTCTCCGGTGTGGGTGTGCATCCAGGAAGATCCACCTGCTTTTTGAAGAACGAAGCGTGACCTTGTTCCGATCCAGCCGGACCATCTCCCCTCGCCTGGGTATGAACTCTCTCCGGCAGTGTAAGCGCCTGCGTTACAGGGCTTAACCATGTATTCCATTTCCAGTACAACGGCATCCTGATCTTCAGACACCTCCAGCACGCTGTACTCAATAAGAGAGAAGTTTTCGATCTTTTGGGGATTGTCGTCTGAAAGCTTCAGATATTTGTCAAAAGAGACTCCTCCGGTAAAGGCGGTAACAGCGTCAAGATAAGTATCTCCCGGGATATAAGCTATATTCGAGTCCTCCGCTGAGAAAAACGCACGAACAAAGCTATCCCAGCAATTTCCCGAGGTTACGACGTAATAGGAGACCAGACCGGCAGGGTCGGTATAGCGGAAAACTCCGGAGTCAACGTTATAGAGATAAAGGCTGTTTGATCCCCTTGAGCCGAAACCGATCAAAACGTGATCTGCAGAACTGTAAGATGCTTCTTCCTCCGCAGGCTCTAAGGTAATGCCGGATACGGATTCGAAAAGACTCTCAAGAACTGAAGTATCCAGTGATTTGGCCACGTATTCAACACCGTTTATCATCAGCTCATAGGTAAACAGATCGGAAGATCTTAGGGCTGAGTTTAACGTATCTATAAAACCGTTGGTATCAAAAAGGGGTTCGTCAGAGGCGATTCCCGATAAAGACGTTTCCGGCTCTTCCGTCCGGGACGGAGTGGTCGTTTCGGTATCCGTTGTGATTTCCGTTGTTCCCGTGGTGATAAGCGGTTGGGTCTGTTCGGGCTCTTCCGGTGATCCGCATGCGGCAAGAGAAAGCAGGGTGCAAAGTCCCAAAATAAGCGGAAAATATCTGATCTTCACTGTTCTGACCTCCTATGTCTCTTTCAGATGTCAGTATAAGGGATACAAGTATCTAATTTGTATCAAAACGGTATGCAAAATGTAAAAAACAAACCCACTCCGGAAAAATCCGAAGTGGGTTTTCTGAAAATGGATAAGCAAACTATCTCAGCTTTGCGCCGCAGTTTTCGCCGAGAGCCTTAACGATGGCTTCAAAGCGCTTGGTTGCCTGCTCGTCGGTGACGGTGGCATTGTCGTCTGCGAAGACGATGGAGAAGGCAACGCTCTTATAACCATCGTCGATGCCCTTGCCGCGGTAAATGTCAAACAGGGTAACCTCACGGCAAAGCTTGCCGCCGGCCTTTTTGATGGTCTCGGTGAGCTCGCCGACTGTGACTTCTTCCCGGCAGATAACTGCGATGTCGCGGTAAAGGGACGGGAAGCGTGAGATGGCCTTATACTTTGCGGTGGGACGGGTGATCTTCAACAGAGCGGAGAGATCAATGTCCGCAACGTAAGCCCGGGACAGCAGACCGAACTCTTCGGAAACAGCGGGAGAGATCTCACCCACAGTGCCCAGAACAAGGTCACCGGCCTTCACAAGAGCCGTTCTGCCGGGGTGGAAGGCAGGATCCTCTGCAAAGGCAGTGTAGGACGCGGTAACGCCAAGAACGTTTGCCAGAATGGCGTCCAGAGCGCCCTTGAGGCTGTAGAAGTTTGCATCTGCGCCATATTCGGCCAGCATGAAGCGATAGCTCTCGGTGGGGATGTTGGCCGGGTCAACGGAACCGTCCTCTTTCAGCGCAGGAGAGAAGACCTTGCCGATCTCAAAGAGACGGGCGGCAGGAACCTTTACCTTCTGGTTGGAGGCAACCACGTTCAGCAGAGAGGGCAGAACGGTGGTGCGCATGACGCTTTCGTCTCCGCCCAGGGGGTTCAGAATGGAGAGGGACTTGCGAAGGGCAGAGTCGGCGGGCATATGGATCTTGTCGTAGAGCTTGGGAGAGACGAAGGTAAAGGTGAGAACCTCGTCAAAGCCCAGGCTTATAGCGGCATCGGAGAGAAGCTCCTTGAGATTCTGTTCGGGAGTACGGATAACGGCGCAGGCGTCTCCGGCGAACATTGTGGTGGGAATATTGTCGTAACCGTAGAAACGGGCAACTTCTTCCGCGAGGTCGGCGGTGCACTCAACGTCGGTGCGCCAGTAGGGAATCTCGAGGTTGCCGTCGGGAAGCTTGTTGATGCCGACTCTGGCAAAATAACCGTCCATTTCGGAGTCCGGAATATTTGTGCCAAGGAGAACGTTCATGCGGCCGTAATCGGGACGGATGGTGCGAAGACCGGTCTTATTGGGCCAGACGTCGATGGTGCCGCCAACGACGGTACCTGCGCCCAGAAGCTCGATGAGCTCAATTGCGCGGTCAAGGGCAACTGCAGTGTTCTCTGCGGGCAGGAACTTTTCAAACAGAGCGGAAGCATCGGTTCTCATGCCAAGAGCCTTGGAGGTAAGACGGACGCTGGAGCCCTCAAAGCAGGCGCTTTCGAAGACGACGGTTTTGGTGTTTTCGGTGATCTCGCTGTTTTCGCCGCCCATAACACCGGCAACGGCAACGGGCTTTTTGGCGTCTGCAATGACAAGCATGCTTTCGGTAAGCTCGCGTGCCTTGCCGTCAAGGGTGTTCATCTTTTCTCCGGCGGCGGCATTGCGGACGACAATGCTGTTTCCGTCCAGACAGGCATAGTCAAAGGCGTGCATGGGCTGGCCGTATTCCAGCATGACGTAGTTGGTGATGTCAACGATATTGTTGATAGCGCGGATGCCCTGTGCCCAGAGGCGCATTCTCAGCCATTCGGGAGAAGGCTCGATCTTAACGTTGGTGACAACGCGGGCCATGTAACGCTTGCACAGGTCGGGATTTTCGATTTTAACAGAAAGGAGCTCGGAAATATCGCCCTCCCCTTCAACGGCCTTGGGGGCGGTGAGGTTCAGCTTGCGGTCAAAGGTGGCGGCAGCTTCTCTTGCAAGACCAACGATGGAACAGCAGTCGGGACGGTTGGGGGTGATCTCGAACTCGATGGCCTTATCGTCAAGACCAAGCAGAGCGCGGATATCCTGACCGGGCTCGCCTTTTTTCAGAATAAGAATGCCGTCTTCGATGGCGTAGGGGCACTCGTGAAGCGTGAGACCCAGCTCGGCAATTGAGCAGAACATGCCCTGGCTGACAACACCGCGGAGCTTGCCGCTCTTGATCTTGATGCCGCCCACCAGACGGGAATTGTTAAGTGCAACGGGAACGAGAGCTCCGGCAAAGACGTTTGTTGCGGCGGTGACTATCTGGATAGTCTCAGTGCCAACGTTCACCTGGCAGACCACGAGCTTGTCCGCGTCGGGGTGACGCTCAACGGAGAGTATCTCGCCAACAACAACGTTTTCGATCTCCTCGTCCAGGATCTCAAGGGTCTCGACCTTGGAGCCGGACATGGTGAGCTCGTGCATAAGTGTTTTATCGTCAATATCGCGAAGGTCAACAAGCTCGTTGAGCCATTTAAGAGAAAGTCTCATACTTTAAATTTACCTGCCTTCCGTTATCAATAGAACTGGTGGAGGAAGCGAGTGTCGTTTTCAAACAGCAAACGCATATCGTCGATCTTGTACTTGAGAAGGGCAAGTCTTTCCTGACCGATGCCAAAGGCATAGCCGGAATAGACGTCGGGATCAATGCCTGCCATGCGGAGAACGTTGGGGTGAACAACGCCGGCGCCCAGGATCTCTATCCAACCCTCGCCCTTGCAAAGGCGGCAGCCGCTGCCGCCGCAGGCAAAGCAGGAAACGTCCATCTCTGCGCTGGGCTCGGTGAAGGGGAAGTGATGGGGACGGAAACGAACCCTGGTCTCGGGACCGAAGAAGAGCTGGCTGAACTGGGTAAGAGCGCCCTTGAGGTCGGAAAGGCCGATGTTCTTGTCCACGATAAGGCCCTCGATCTGGTGGAAGAAGGGAGAATGGGTTGCGTCAACGTCGTCACTGCGGTAAACAGCGCCGGGGCAGATCATGCGGAGCGGAGGCTTGTGGTTCTCCATGAATCTGGCCTGAACGGAAGAGGTCTGGGTGCGAAGGAGCATATCTCCGGAGAAATAGAAGGTGTCCTGAACGTCGCGGGCGGGATGGTTTGCGGGAGTGTTCAGAGCATCGAAGTTGTAATAGCCGAACTCAACCTCGGGACCCTCGGCAATTGAGAAGCCCATGGAGGTGAAAATATCCTCGATCTCTCTGCGGACGAGAGTGAGGGGGTGACGGGCGCCCATGCGGACGGGAGTTCCGGGGACTGTAACGTCGATCTTTTCTGCGGCAAGACGGCGCTCGGTCTCGCGGGCCTTGATACGTTCTCCGGCAGAGGCGATCATGGCCTCAATAGCGGTGCGCACTTCGTTTGCCTTGGCGCCGATGAGGGGACGTTCCTCGGCAGAGAGAGAACCCATTCCGCGGAGAATTGCAGTGAGCTCGCCCTTTTTGCCCAGATAGGCAACGCGAAGCTCCTCAAGCTTTTGCGGCTGGTCGGCCGCTTCCAGCTCGGCAGAGGCTTTAACAAGAATCTGTTCAAGCTTTTCCTTCATGTTTTTTTCAAATCCTTTCTGAAAATAAAAAAGTCCGCGCCTTAAAAACATAGTTTAAGGCCGGACAAGCCGGTATACCACCTTAAAAAGCGCACGTCTGCGCTTTCAGCTTATTAACAAGGGCTGTCACCCCGCGGCACGTAACGGTGCCGACCCGCCGGGAACCTAATTATTCCGGTAAAAATAACGGAATGTTCAGATCCGGTGCTCCGGAGAGAAAGCACACCACCGACCGGAAACAGCCCCACTCTCAGCCAAATGGCAGGGCCTCTCTTGTTTTTCCGCAAACGCCGGACAGCGCACGCCGCATTATACGCGCTCCATCATAGCTCTGCATTATATTACCATAAACAAGCCCCGGGGGGCAAGCGTATTTTTGCATAATTATTGTTTACAATCTGTCCCGGAAATGATATAATTTTATCATAGTTCATTTATGAGAGGCTAATTTACCATGAAAGACGGAATTGTTAAGCTCGGATGTGCCGTTCCCCCCATCAAACTTGCAGATCCCTTTGCCAATGCCGACGAAATTATAAATGCCGTTCGAAAAGCCGCCGCTTCCGGAATAAGCGTTCTTGCTCTGCCCGAACTATGTCTTACCGGGGCTACCTGCGGAGACCTTTTTGCTCAGCCCATGCTCCTTGAGGGTGCAAAAACTGCCCTCGACCACATTCTTCGGGAGACCTGTGAGCTTGAGATAATCTTTTTCGTGGGACTTCCTTTGGTTTCCGACGGAAAGCTTATAAACGCCTACGCAGCTCTTTGCCACGGCGAGATCCTCGGCGTATGCGGAAAAGCCGCTCCCACCGTTTTTGGCGACGGTGCGGATGGAAGATGGTTCTCTCCCGCCCCGGCCCAGGGAAGCGCAACTGAGCTTGGAGAGGGCATGAGCTTCGTTGGAAACGGAATTATTTTCTCTGACGTCTCTGTTCCGGGGCTCAAATTAGGCGTTGTTTTTGCCTCCGACCTTGCCTTGCCTGAGTGTTCTGCCACACGGCTTTGCGCCGCCGGAGCCACTGTTCTCGTCTGCCCCGACGCCTCTGCGGAAATAATCGGCCGTTCCGATTGGAAAAAGACTCTTCTTGCCTCCGAAAGCGGAAAGCTCTGCGCCTGTATTCTCTACGCCAACGCAGACCGCGGCGAGTCCACCACCGACCTCGTCTTTTCCGGCACAAGTGCTATCCTTTGCAACGGAACCCTTCTGGCAGAAAACCTGCCCTTTGGGGATGACAGACTCATCAGCACCCCCGTTGACCTTGACCGGCTGAATATCTACAGATACCGCTCAAAGCTTTATCCCGGCGACTCCCCTGCCACTATGGCCGCAAAATTTGCTCTTTTCCCCACCGAGACCGATATTTCCGGCTGGGTCGATCCCCTTCCCTTTATTCCGAAAACCGAAAGCGAAAAGACAGCCACCTGCTCACGAATTCTTGAGATCCAGAGCCGCGGACTTGCACGCAGGCTCGAAGCCTCCCATTCCTCCGGCGCTGTGGTGGCAATTTCCGGCGGACTTGACTCATGTCTTGCCCTTTTGGTTACTGCCCGTGCCTTTGACATTCTCGGCCGGGACAGAAAGGACATTCTTACCGTCACAATGCCCTGCTACGGTACCACGGAGCGCACCCGTGGAAATGCCGAGATCCTTTGCGATGAGCTTGGTACGTCCTTTAAATGCATTGACATTGCCCGGGCTGTTGCCGTTCACTTTGAAGACATAGGCCATGACCCCGAAAACCACAGCGTTGTCTACGAAAACTCCCAGGCACGTGAGCGTACTCAGATAATCATGGATATTGCCAACGGCACCAACGCCATTGTAGTGGGCACGGGAGACCTTTCCGAGCTGGCTCTTGGCTGGGCGACCTACAACGGCGACCATATGTCCAACTACGGCGTTAACGGCGGAATTCCCAAGACCCTCATCCGTCACGTCGTTGCCTACTGCGCCGACACCGCTGAAAAAGAGGGAAAGACCGGCCTTAGCGCCGTTCTGAGGGACATTCTGGACACACCCGTCTCACCGGAGCTTCTCCCGGCCGACAACGGCAAGATCGCCCAGAAGACTGAAGACATCGTCGGCCCCTACGATGTCTTCAGTCTTCTGGGCGATCTTGCCGTTGTC
>SVLY01000069.1 GCA_015067715.1 Oscillospiraceae bacterium
ATTGGCGGTGAGCTGAACAGCATCATGGTCCTCTGCTACGCCGCTTTGGGTCTGCTTGCCTCCATCATCGGCATTGCAACCGCCCGTATCACCAGGAAAGGCACACCCACCAAGGCGCTTAACTCTTCAACTTACGTTACCTCTGCCGTGTTCCTTGCTCTCACCGCCGGAGCCACCGTCCTCTTCGGCTTCTCCTGGCGCATCTGGGCATGCTCCGCAACCGGTCTGGTTGTCGGCGTTATCATCGGCCTTACCACCGACTACTTCACCGACGACTCCAAGCCCATCGTTAAGAAGGTTGCTCACGCCTCCAAGAGCGGACCTGCTTTCACCGTTCTCTCCGGCGTTTCCTACGGCTTTATCTCCGCTCTTCCCGCAATGATCGGCATCGCCGTCTCTGCTCTTGTCTCCTACAAGATCTGCGAGCCCATGGGCGGCAATTATCCCCTGTTCGGCATCTCCATGGCCGCTGTGGGTATGCTCTCCATCGTTGCAATGATCATCTCCAACGACGCTTACGGTCCCATCGTTGACAACGCCCGCGGCCTTGCCGAAATGGGCGGTCTGGGTGAAGAGGCCATCCGTGTTGCCGACGAGCTTGACTCCGCAGGTAACACCGTTAAGGCCGTTACCAAGGGCTTCTCCATCGGCGCCGCCGGTCTTACCGTTATTTCCCTGCTTGGCACCTTCATGTCCGAGGTCAACACCGCCGGTGGCGACATCTCCGGATTTGATATCATGGATCCCACCGTATTCTTCGGTATTCTCATCGGCGCCGCTATTCCTGCCGTGTTCTCCGCAATGCTGATCCTCGGCGTTGACAAGAACGCTCAGAAGATGGTCGCTGAGATCCACCGTCAGTTCAACACCATCGTTGGCCTTAAGGAAGGCAAGGAGGGTGTTAAGCCCGAATACGACAAGTGCATCGACGTTGCAACCACCGGCGCTCTCCGCGAGCTTATCCCTGCCGGTCTCGTGGCAATTCTTGCCACCATCGCAGTTGGCTTCATCGGCGGTCCTGCCGCTGTTGGCGGCTTCCTGCTGGGCAATATCGTTTCCGGTCTGCTCATCTCCCTGTTCATGTCCAACGCCGGCGGCCTTTGGGATAACTCCAAGAAGTACGTCGAGGCAGGCAACGAAGGCGGCAAGGGCAGCGAAGCCCACAAGGCCGCTGTTATCGGTGACACCGTTGGCGACCCCTTCAAGGATACCGCCGGTCCCTCCATCAATACCCAGATCACCGTTGTTTCCCTGGTTGCATCACTGCTTTCAGCTCTGTTTGTACAGTTCAACATTTTCGGCTGATAAATCCGGTTACATGTTTTACAAAGAAGGCCGTTGAAATACACGGCCTTCTTTGTTACTATATAGGGTATAGAGTTTGTTTATGAGGTGTTAATGTGGTAAAAAGAGTTATCAGAGACATTTTTATATCGGCCGCCGCCCTTTGTTCGGCGTTTTTGGTGAGCCTTTTGTTTCACTACGTCTTTGATATCTACGAGCACGTTTCAACGCTGTTTGCTTTCGCCGTATTTTTGATCTCGGTCTATACGGATGGCTACGTTTACGGTGTTGTATCTGCGTTTGTAGGAGCCCTTGCTATTAACTATGCCTTTGCCTTTCCCTATTTTGAATTTGACTTTCTGACCCCCGTTAACTTTATTTCTGCTTTTGTTATGGTGATAATCGCCGTGCTCACTGGAACACTTACCACAAAGCTGAAAAAACACGAGGCTGAAAAAGCTGAGTCCGAGCGGGAGAGAATGCGCGCAAACCTTTTGCGCGCCGTTTCCCATGATATCCGCACGCCTCTTACGACGATATACGGCTCTGCCTCTACCATGGAGGAGGAGTGGAACGAGCTTTCGGCAGAGAAAAAGCTTGCCATGCTCAAGGGCATTCGGGAGGATTCGGACTGGCTTGTGAGAATGGTTGAAAACCTTTTGTCCGTAACCCGTATGCAGGACGGTCAGAACGTTAAGATAATAAAGACTCCTACCGTTGTGGACGAGCTTATCGACTCTGTGCTCGTAAAGTTCCGCAAGGGCCATCAGTTTGATAATATCAGAATATCCCTTCCCGATGAGCTGCTTATTGTTCCTATGGATGCAATGCTTATCGAGCAGGTGATCATCAACCTTATGGACAACGCTGTGCGTCATGGGAAAGGCATGACGGAGATGAGCGTTTCCGTCTGTTCTTCTGACGATGACGTTGTCTTTGAAATCCGCGATAACGGTTCGGGCATTTCCGTGGAAAGGGTCACCCGTATGCTTAACGGACATTACGGGGACTCAAAAGACTCCGGGGATGGTCAGAAGAAAAATGCAGGTATCGGTCTTTCCGTGTGCGCCGCAATAGTTCGGGCCCACGGCGGAGATATCTTCGCTGAGAATTCACGGGAAGGCGGAGCGGTGTTTCGGTTTATTTTAGAGAAGGAGGAAGGTTCCGTTGAATAATAAGTATAAAGTTCTTTTGATCGAAGACGAGGCAAATATCAGAAATCTCGTCTCTGCAATGCTGGAGACCCACGGGTATCAGATAATTACGGCAGAGACCTGTGCCTCGGGCGTTATTCTTTTTGATTCTCACGTTCCCGATCTCGTCGTGCTGGACCTCGGACTTCCCGACGGTGACGGAAACAGATTTATCCGCTACGTAAGAAAAAGCTCTGCGGTTCCCATTATCGTACTTTCTGCCCGTTCCGGAGAAAAAGACAAGATCGCTTCGCTGGATCTTGGGGCAAACGACTATATCACAAAGCCTTTCGGGGCCGGAGAGTTTATGGCCCGTGTCCGCTCTGCTCTCCGTAACTTCCGCCACAGCTCCCAGGAGGGCAGACTTCCCGGCGGGAAGTTTATTTTAGGCGACCTGGTTATAGACTACGACGCAAGACGTGTCTGTGTTTCGGGGAACGAGATACATTTCACCCAGACTGAGTATAATATCGTCGCCCTTCTCTCAGAGCACAGCGGAAAGATCATGACCTATTCCTCAATGATAAAAGCTATTTGGGGCGACCACGAGGACGAGGGGAGCGTTAAGAAGCTTCAGGTGAACATGGCCAATATCCGCAAAAAGCTTGGAGCAAAACCCGGCGAATCAAGATTTATTACAAACGAGCTTGGGGTTGGGTATCGCATGGAAGGCTGAGAATAAAGAATGCACGGCGCAGAGAACGTAGACCTTCGCTCTCTGCGCTGTATCTTTGTCCCGTCTTTGCCGCTTATGTGTTATAATTATAGGGGATATTTTCTTATCCTGCAGAATTGTTGGCTAATTTGTACTTTATGGAGGTTCTATGAAGATTCTTGATGGACTTACGCTTATAGGCGGCCTGTGTCTGTTCCTGTTTGGCATGAGCATTATGGGAGATGCTCTTGAAAGACGTGCCGGCGGTAAGCTTGAGGGTCTGCTGGGAGCTGGACGAGCGTCTGCTGGCATCTCCTGCCCTTGCCCTTGAAAGATGCCATTCTATATGGAGCTTCACAGCTCCGTGCGCGCCATGAAAAAGGACAACCCCGCTTACAGGGAGAAATACGCGGAGTATTCCGAAAAATACCTTTCAGCTCTGAAATAAAAGATTCCCCGGAGGTTCATTCCTCCGGGGATGTTTGTTATCGGTTTTCTTCCAGCTGTTCCAGTATTGCGTTCCGGAGCGTTGAGTCGGATGCACGGAGAACAAAGTCGATCTGTTCGGCGTGTTCCGGGTAATCCGCTTTGGTTCTTTCAAGGTAGCTCCGCATACCCTGAGCGGTGGAGTATTTGAGGGAATATTCAAATATCTCTTCAAGTGTGGCTTTTGTGGGAGGGGCAGAGGCAGTTTCCGGTTTTGCCGTTTTGGAAGGCTCTGTGGGCGCGTTTGCGGCAGGTGAGGAGTTTGTCCTGTTTGCCGGAATATAGGGGTTTGAGGGCTTTACAGAGCCGTAAGCCGGGGCTTTTTGCACGGGAGGTACCGTAACGGTCGTTACGGCGGAGGGTCTGTTTGCAAGGGTGGTGCTGTTTTCAACGAGCTCTCCGAAGGCGTATACGAGAAGTGAGATTATGTAGGCCGAAGCGATTCCTCCGATGAGTGTCAGCAGTCCGTAAAGAAACTCTTCCTCTACAAAGAGCAGAATGCAGCCGACCAAAGCCGAGATGCACTCCACGCCGAAGGAGACCATTGCAAAGATCTTTACCTGTTTTCCGGGGTTAGTGAACATACTGTTTTATACCTTTCTCTTTTATGTATCTGCAGTTTATTATCTTTTCAAGCAGGGAATTGGCGGTGTAGAAATAGTGGTTAGAGGATTCGTATCCAAGGGTCGCATCCTGGGCAAGCAGCTTTGCAGACTCAAGGGCGATACTTTCGGATTCCTCAAGAATTTCTTCAAGGGTTGCGTCTGCTTTTTGGTCTTCACGGAGCAAAACGAAAAGACAGTTTAAGTACGTTGCTCTGAAGTGGTTGCCGCAGGCCCTGGCACAGCGCAGAAGCTGAGCTGTCTTGGGAGAAATACTTATCCCTTCAACTGCGTTTTGCAAAAGCCCGAGCCCTTCGTTCCATCTGTCGGAGAGGAGCTTTAGCTGTTTGACGTAAGTCTCCCGGGGGAAGACTGACCGCCAGGCATCAATATCATCGTAGGGAAAACAAACCATTGTGGCATGAAAGCCGGTTTTTTCACTGTGGAAAAGGTTTGCGGGAGCATAGTGCTGAGGGGCGTTGTAGGCCGTTCCGATGTGGAAGGGGTAGTTGTCGAAAGCCTCGCTGAAAGCGTGCAGAGCGGCTGTGAGAGGCTCTGAGGGCACTTCCGGGAAGATGGCAGACATAAGCTCCGAAAAGCCGGAATGATCTCCGGAATACATACGTGCAAGCATTTCGAAGGTGGGGGACGGGAACCCGCCCAGGGTCCATGAGAGCATGAGTCCCTCCGGCCGTTTTTCTCCGGCTTCGATCAGTTTTTTCAGATGGCGGTAGGGCTTTTCAAAGGCGGGGATATAGGGGACTGCGGCCAGCTCCCATGAGTTGTTCACCTGCATTTTTGCATAGGCTCTGTGGCCGGTGCCGTGGGCAAGGTCCCAGGTTGCGAGGGCATAGCTTCCCGGACCTTCAAGGGATATTGAGTAGTCCAGAACCGAGGTGAGTGTGCCGTTGATATTCTTTTCCACAGCCTGCTCGCTGACGCCCATAACGGCCACGTCTTTGGGAAGAAGAGGAATGATCCCGGGGGTCAGCTCCTGTCTCCAGCCCCAGCTCCAGACAATGACCTTGACCGTGTCCGAAACTCTTCTTGCACCTTCAAGAACAAGGCTGTTCACCCGGGAGAAGATATCCTCCTCGCTGAATGGGGCGCATCTGGGACAGAGCTTTTTTCCCTGGGAGTGGGAGTGGCAGTTGGTCAGGTTTTCGGATGCGGTTATGGTGAAAAAGCCGCCGAGCTCCGGAACGTTTTCAACAAGCTCGCTTACTGCATCTCTCAGATAGTTCTGAACCTCCGGGGTGCTTACGCACATGGTTCCGTAGCCGTTGTTTTCCCACCCCAAAAGCTCAGGATGTTCCCTGAAGAAAGACATTGGCATTGCCCGGGGCTCGTTAAAGTACAAAAACAGCTTCAGACCGTATCGGGCGAGCTTTTCGGTAAGATAGCGCATGCCCTGCTGTCTTTGGCGGCAGCCTTTGGAATATTCCGGCGCAAAGGGAAATTCAACCATGGTGTAGAGCACGATATGGGTCCATACGCCGGTTATGTCAAGGTTTTTGTAGGCGAGCAGTAGCTCGTCGGGAAAGGAGGCGTCAATAAGCTCCCTGTCCAGAAAGGTGTCCCCGTAGAGGGCGCAATAGCTGTAGCAAAAACGCTCCTCAAAGAGGGGAGTTTTTATCCCGATCGGGGCGGTAGAAAAAGCCGGAGCAAAATCAAAGGGCTTTTGTCCGTTTGGGGGGAGTGAGTCCCTTGCGGAAAGCACGGCGAAGCGTATTTTATCCGTTTGGCGGAGCTCTTCTTCGGTGAGGGCTCTGTGGCGGAAGGGGACTACGTCCGGCTTGAAGTTTCCCAGCTTGACGGAGAGAAAATCGTCCTCACGGAGAATATAGCCAAGCTTTTCTTCGTCCCAGCCCAAAAGAGTGCATATCCCGGGGTAGTCAAGAATATGCCAGTTTGCCCGGATAATGGTGATATACCCCTTGGTGAGCCAGTCGGGCTGAGCTTCGATGCTGGTGTCCAGGCCGAGAGCTTCAGCTTCGCGCGTTACGGTCTCTTCATCCGCGCCGATGACGGCGGCAATTCGGCTTTTATCCACAAGCCCCCAGTTGCGGAAGATCACCGCCTGAAAGCCTGCGGGAAAATGGGGAAGGGGGAGTATTTTATCTTTAATTACCGGTGGAAGAGGTATCTTCATAGGCTCTTTCTCCTGTTTGGGTTCTATTCACCGAAGGCAAAGCGCAGATATCTCACGGATTCTTGCGCGTCGGCGTCCAGCTTTTCGGGTGAGGTGTCGGCTTCAAGGGTGCGCCAGACTTTGATGTCCCTGCCAACCTCTCCGCCGGGAAGCACGAAGGGCTCCATGACCACGGCCTTATCGTAGCCGATGGAGCGAAGGGCCTTTCCAATGTCGCTCCAGGGCATATTACCTCGGCCGGGAAGACGGCGGTTGTTCTCGCCAACGTGGAAATGGCCGAGCTTATCTCCGGCAAGTCGAATTGCGTCGGTTATGCTATCCTCTTCGATGTTCATGTGGAAGGTGTCGAGCATGACCTTAACGGCGGGCTCGTCAACCTCGGTGACGAAATCGACGGCCTCGGCGCAGGTGTTCAGAATATAGCCCTCAAAGCGGTTCAGAACCTCAAGACAGTAATCAACGCCGCATTCCCGGGCAATTCTGCCGACCTTGCGGACGTTTTCAATGCTACGCGCACGGTCTCCGGCCTTGTCGATGGGTCGGGAATAGTCCACGGGCCAGTAGGAATAAATACCGCCGCCGATGGTGTGAACGTCGAGAAGCTCCAGCTTTTTCAGGGTGTCCGTGTAAAAAGAGATCGCGTTTTTCACCGTGTCCGGGTCGGCTGAGCCAAGGTTTTCACTTGCATTGGGGCCGTACCCTGCGGTTACGGTAACGCCATTGGCGGCGGCTTCGTTTCTGAGGGCGAGAATATCTGCCTTCTCCATTGTCTTCAGTGAGGCGCAGGAGAGCTCAAGAACGTCGAAGCCCAGTTTTTTGACCTTTGCCACGTAGGGCAAAAGCTCTGTCGCCCATTGGTTTTCCCAATATGCAAAGTAAATTCCGTATTTCATAAGCTCTCTCCAAAATCTGATTTGTTCACGTTTGATTATAGCACAGTTTGCCCTCCCGGGCAATAACCTTTCGGCAAAGAAAAAGACGGAGAGCGGCAGAAATGCCGTTCTCCGTCTTTGGGGTTTACAGAGCTTAGTCCTTTTTCTTGAAGAGTCCGCCAAGGGCTCCGCCGATCTTGTCAAGGCTGACCTTAGCCTTAACGGCGTCAACGACCTGGTCAAGCTGTTCTTCGGGAATGTCCACGCCGATATACTCTTTGATAAGTCCGGAGGGATCCTCCTTGAACTTCTTCATAAGGTCCTTGTCGCTTTTCAGCTTTTCAACGATCTCTTCGATCTTTGCTTTGATATCCATTTTGTTCCTCCGATTTGGTCTGGAATTACTAAGGTCTATTATAACAGAAAAAAACCCCACAGACAAGTGGTGAAAACAAATCCGGGGGCTTTATTTATAACTCCGGACGTGGTATAATTGCGTCTGTCGATGATACAGAGATTTGGGGAGGCGATTGAATATGGCGGATTTTTCGGACGTTTTGCTAACGGCTGACTACGACCGCACTCTGACGGCGCCGGACGCATCCGTTCCGGCAAACAATCTTGAGGCCATCCGTTACTTTATGGATAACGGGGGAGTGTTTACCGTGAACACGGGCAGAACGGTGGCTTCCTCCGGGTGCTTTATCGGCCGCGTTCCCGTTAACGCACCGCTTTTGCTCTATAACGGCTCTGCCGCCTACGACCCGGAAACGAATGATTTTCTCTTCGTGCACGAGATCGACCTTGACTCAAATGAGGTCAGAGACAGAATTCTCAGAGAGTTTCCTTCCCTTTACTTTGAATACCAGGGCGCAAGGGCTCACTATATGTTCCGCCGTCACCCCGTGTGGCCGGAGTTCTGCGAAAACAACGGAATACCCTGGGCTTATGCAGCTCCGGGGGACGATCTCGGGCCGTTTCTGAAGTTCTGCGTGTATGCAAGACTATCTGACGTGACCGTGGACCATCTTTTCAACGGCACCCCGGAGGAGATCGCTCTGATGGACAGAGTCGAAAGCTGGCTGACAGGGGAGTACGGGGATAAATGCGTTATAACCCGCAGTGCCGACCTCTATATCGACGTACAGCCAAAAGGTGTCAGCAAGGGCAGGAGTGCAAAACGGCTTAAAGAGATGCTTGGAAAAAAGCTTCTTGTGTGCATCGGCGATGCGGAAAACGACGTGCCCATGCTGGACGATGCAGACTATGCCTTCTGCCCGGCAGATGCGGACGTTAACGGCCGATATACTAACGTTTGCCCCTGTGCCGACGGGGCTTTAGCCGATCTGATATACAACGTGATACCCGAGCTGTAAATATCATCCGACATTTGTGAGGAAATATGGATACCGATTGGAAGATAATTGCATATCTGACAGATAAAACTGTTCTCGGAACAGAGGGAATATGCCTGAAAGAACCGAGAAGGAAGGTCAGATCAATATTGATAAACGAAGAAGGAAAGTATGCGCTAACGTATGAAGCCGCTTCACGTATCCATACCCTGCCCGGCGGAGGTATTGAAGAGGGGGAAGATCCGACAGCAGCACTTCAACGGGAAGTGTACGAGGAAACGGGGTGCAGCTGTGATATGATATTCCCTTTGGGTATCGTATGCGAAAACAGATACCATGCCGACACCGCCGTCACGTCGTATTATTATGTGACGCATACGAAAACGAAAAACGGCGTGCCGCAATTTACCGATGAAGAAATGGCTCTTGGTACCGAGACAGGCTGGTTTTCCTTGACCGAAGCCCTTCATCTGATAAAAGATGCGGAGCACGATACTGATCACAAAAAGTTCCTCCGTGCAAGAGATCTTTCTGTGCTTGAATTCTATATTCGGGAGTACGTGGAAAAATGAAGGTATGCGTCTGACCGTGATAGGAATATGTAATCTTGCAACCGGGAGCTATCTCAATCCGTTTGAGTAAACCCAGGAGTAAAACAGCTCTTTGGGCGGCTTGACGTATTCGTAGTCACGTTGGGAGGGGGTGTTTTCGATAATGTCTATGGCCAGCCGGAAAACCTCTTTGGGTGATCTTCCTGCGATGTCGATCACAACTTCATTCACCAGCGGTTGCCGTTGAATATTCCTGGAGTTCATCTTTTCCTGCAGTTCAAAATCAATCAGTCCGTTGTTGGGGCGGTTTTTCATCTGCTCCTGAATCTGGCGCAGGTCGCTGCAGATCAGCTTAACTGTGATGAAATCCGTTCCCCTGAAAACGAGAGGAATGTCTGCCGTTCTCAGATCGTCGATATCTGATGCAATTATGTTTTTGTACCCCAGCCTGTGAAAGCAGAAGAGCATTGCAACCTGGTTTTCCCAACAGGTGAGCTCTTCAAGCTCTCCGGTCATCGGTTCGCATCCGTCGCGGGAGATAAACTCCGGTATCATATGCTGTTCTATGCAGGTTGTTTTGTAGTGTTCGAGAAGGGCATTGGCCAAGGTGGTTTTGCCAATACCGCTTGCTCCGGTTATAAATATAAAGTCTTTCATATTTTTTACCGCCGGTATGTTTTTGTGGGAACGAGTATTGTTTCTCCGTTATTCATGGTTACTCACGCCATTTCTGATACGGTATAATTATAATACTTTCACAGAGTGTTTGCAAGAGCATCGCAGAGTAGTGCAATTGCAGAGGAGCTATAATAGAATAACAGATGCGGCGATATGCATCTTTGAAAAAAAGCACGGCAGAGGAGTTCTCTGCCGTGCGGCTATAAGTTTTATCTTACTTTGCGAAGTATCTCTTCAGCAGACCTTCGAAGGCCTTGCCGTGGCGGGCTTCGTCGCGGGCCATTTCGTGGACGGTGTCGTGGATGGCGTCCAGGTTAAGAGCCTTGGCGCGCTTTGCAAGGTCGAACTTGCCGGCGGTGGCGCCGTTTTCGGCCTCAACGCGGAGTTCGAGGTTCTTCTTGGTGGAGGCGGTGACGACTTCGCCAAGGAGCTCGGCAAACTTTGCGGCGTGCTCTGCTTCTTCAAATGCGGCCTTTTCCCAGTAGAGGCCGATCTCGGGGTAGCCTTCTCTGTGGGCAACGCGGGCCATGGCGAGGTACATGCCGACTTCGGTGCATTCGCCTTCGAAATTGGCGCGGAGATCGGCGATTATGTCTTCGGGAGCGCCATCGGCAACACCGACGATATGCTCGGCGGCCCAGGTTCTCTCTTCGGTCTGAGCGATGAACTTCTCACCGGGGACCTTGCACTGGGGGCATCTTTCGGGGGCGGAATCACCTTCGTGGACGTAACCGCAAACACTGCAAACAAACTTCATTTTCTTCTTCTCCTTTTGATTTGAAAAAATTTTTTTTTGATTTTAGTTGTTGTTTTGCTGCTCTGTGCAGCAGGGGCAGAGCCCCGAAAAGATCAGCTCATGGGAAAGAACGCGGAACCCGGTTTTATCTGTGATCTCAGCTTCGATATCGGCAATGTAGGGATACTCAATGTCGAAGACCCTTCCGCAACCGACACAGCGGATGTGGTAGTGGGGGACGGTGTTGAAATCGTAGATATCTGCGGTATTTGGCAGAGCAACGTGGAGCACTGCGCCCGTTTCCGAGAGGTAAGCAAGGTTTCGGTACACCGTAGCGCGGCTGACGGTCGGGTGAGAGCTGTGAATGTGATCGTAGATCTCCTCGGCTGTCGGATGGTTCCGAAGCGCATTAACCGCGCTTAGCACGATGTCGCGTTGAATAGTGTGCCTGTTGGCCATCTTTTTCCTCCCTTGGGTTGATGGCAATATTATATCCTAATTGAGAATAAATGTCAATAGGGTTTTTATACTTTTTTTGAAAAAATTTTGTCTGCAGGTATGACATCTGGAAAAATAGTAAATACCGGTCTGTTTCCCAAGGTGAATAACGGGGACAGACCGGTGTTTTGTGTGTATTTGGCAATTAAAAAATTATTTGCGGTATCTGGCGGCGATATCCTGTGCCAGCATGTACTTTTTAAGCGGGACGTACATCGCCCCGAAAGCAACAAGGCAGAGCACAAGGCAGAGACCCATGTAAATGCCGTTGTAGATGGGGGAATAGACCCATGGGCTGGTCATTGGAATGCCGATAAAGGTCTCGGGCATGTATTCCGCCCAGACGTAAACTCCGCTGAGAGTGAGAGAGGCATATCTAAGAAATACCCCGATGACCGTGCCTGGAAGAAAACCCAGCTTTTTCCCTTTGAAAATGCCCGCAAGCCCCAGGGGCGTGTAGGCCACCAGATAGTCAAGGAGCATGGACTGCCAGGTATAGGCGTAGCCTCCGTCCAGCAAAAGCTGAAGCACGCCGTAAATAAAGCTTACAAGCAGGCCTTTCTTAACCCCCCAGCGAAGGGCAAAAAAGATAATGGGCACCATGGCAAGAGTGATGCTTCCGCCGTAGGGCATACGGTAAAAGCGGATGTATCCCAGTATCTGTGCAAGGGCGAGCATGATCGCACCCTCGCAGAGCCAACGCAGATGGATGTTCTTTTTCATGCTGAAATCTCACCTTCTGAAGTAATAAATAAAAACACCGCAGGGTCTGCTACCTGACCCTGCGGCAAAAAAGGCGAGTTACGAGCGCTTTTCCTACGCCGGCATTATCCGGATCAGGTTCATGGGTTCGGCTTTCAGAACAAAGCCGTCTCAGCCGGGAAAAAGTCCCAGCACCCCTTAGGTTTTCTTTATTATACACCCTGCAGTTTTGACTGTCAATAGAGCATTCTCAGGATTTTTTAACGGTAAGGTTTATGCCAAGTCCCACCAGAGAGAAGATCACAAGCACGGCAAAGGTCCAGGTCCCGTTAAGAGAGCTCAAAAGCGTGGGCACGAAGGATGCGGGTATGAGAATAAGGTTCAGAATGCTGAAGTTCAAAGCGAAGTTCCGGCTTCCGTAAAACTCTGCGGCAAAGGCGGCGGATATCGTGGGGGAGAAGCCATAGGAAAAACCGCAGAGGCAAAGGCCGATACAGCCCACAACGGTGAGCTCTGCGGCGTAGCCCAGCAGGGTAAGCGCCGTTGCGGCGATTACCACGGCGCTTGTGAGGTACTGGGTCTTTCTGCGACCGAATCTGTCGAAGAACGCTCCGGAGACGATCCTGCCAAGACCGTTGCAAACGGTAAGAAGACCTGCAAGCACGGCTGCGGAGCCGACAGCGCCCAGATCTGCAAACTGTCCCTTTGCGCCGGCAATTGCCGTGCTTCCAACGGCGGCAAAAAGGGCGAAGAACACAAAGAGCTTCCAGAAGGAGAAGCGGCGGATCATCTGAGATGCGGTCATGTCGTTCTCTGCGTCCGATGCCGCTTTGCCCCTGGATTCGGGCATTTTGAGAACGAAGGCCTGAACGAGAAAGATAACGGCAAGAATCGCGCCGTAGATGAAATATACCTTTCTCCAGCCAAGGGCTTCGACGTCAAAGAGCTTTACAAAGAGGTTTCCGAGGGTAAGGGTGGTAAACCCAAAACCCATCATCAGCGCGCCGGAGGAGAGGCCCTTTCTGTCGGGAAACCATGCGTTTGTGGCAGAGATGACAACGTTGTAAACAATGCCGATGCCGCTTCCGGTCATAAAGCCGTAGCCGATATACAGGGGAAGAATGCTTTTTCCGCCCATTGCCGAGACTATGCCAAAACCGCCCAGAACCAGCGCCGCCGCGGCGATCATGCGAACGCGCATTGAGAGCTTTTTTGAAAGCAGGCCGGAAACGAAGCCCCCAAGGCAGAAAAAGCACATGGTAAGGGTGTAGTTGAGGGTGAGCGCAGAGGAGCTCCACTCAAAGCTGTCAAAGGGCGCTTTTATCAGCGACCAGGAGTAGATAATGCCGGAGAAAAGAAGAGTAACGACCCCGAGGGCAAGTCTTGCCCAGCGGCTTTTTGATTTGATGGGATCCATAAGGGGTGAGTCCTTTCAAATAAATTAAAAGAAGGGGCCGGGAAGAATCTCCGGCCCCTTCCCTGGAGGGTAATATCCGGGTCAGGATCTGTTCTGGCTGTCGACGATGCTGTCCCCAACGTATTTTTTGCGGAGGGCGGGCTTTTCTATCTTGCCCGTGGCGTTTCTGGGAACGGTTGCAAATATGATCTTGCGGGGGCGCTTGTATCTGGGCAGACCCAGGCAGAAGGCGTTGATCTCTTCTTCGGTGCAGGTCATGCCGGGCACGGGCTCGATAATTGCGGTTGCGATCTCGCCCAGTCTGCGGTCGGGAAGGCCGATGACGGCAACGTCGCTGACCTTGGGGCATCCCCGGATGAAGTTTTCGATCTGAACGGGGTAGAGGTTTTCGCCGCCGGTGATGATAACGTCTTTCTTGCGGTCGACCAGAGAGATAAAGCCGTCAGCATCCTCTTCGGCCATGTCACCGGTGAAGAGCCAGCCGTCCTTCAGGCACTTTTCGGTGGCCTCGGGATCGTTGTAATAGCAGACCATAACGCCGGGA